>NZ_JBGCCO010000094.1:0-1285 GCF_041262605.1 Kitasatospora sp. GAS1066B | reverse complement strand
CTGGAGGTGGACGGCGCCGAGGTCGCGTCACCGCCGTAGATGGCGGTGATCTGGTGGGTGCCGACCGACAGGGCGGCGGTGGCGAACGTCGCCTGACCGGAGCCGTTCAGGGTGGCGGTGCCCAAGGTGGTGGAGCCGTCCTTGAACGTCACCGTCCCAGTCGGTGTGCCGTCAGTGGTGGGGGCGACGGTGGCGGTGAAGGTGACCGGCTGCCCGAGCGAGGATGGGTTCGGGGAAGAGGAAGCCACCGTGGTGGTGGTCTGCGTGGTGACGGTCTGCGTCAGCGGGTTGGAGGTGGAGGCCGCCGAGGTCGCGTCACCGCCGTAGACCGCGGTGATGGAGTGGCTGCCGACCGCCAGGGCGCTGGTGGCGAACGTGGCCTGGCCGCTGCCGTTCAGGGTGGCGGTGCCCAGGGTGGTGGTGCCGTCCTTGAACGTCACCTGCCCAGTCGGTGTGCCGTCGCTGGTGGGGGCGACGGTGGCGGTGAACGTGACCGGCTGCCCGAACGAGGAGGTGTTGTTCGTCGAGGATGACACCACCGCCGTGCCCGTGCCCTGCGTATTTACCGTCTGTGTCAGGGGGTTGGAGGTGGAGGCCGCCGAGTTGGTGTCACCGCCGTAGATGGCGGTGATGGAGTGGCTGCCGACCGCCAGGGCGCTGGTGGCGAACGTCGCCTGACCGGAGGAGTTCAGGGTGGCGGTACCCAGCACGGTGGTGCCGTCCATGAACGTCACCTGTCCGGTGGGGGTGCCGTCAGTGGTGGGGGCGACGGTGGCGGTGAACGTCACCTGCTGCCCGAACGAGGACGGGTCCGGGGAGGAGGAGGCCATCGTGGTGGTGGTCTGCGTGGTGACGGTCTGCGTCAGCGGGTTGGAGGTGGAGGCCGCCGAGTTGGTGTCACCGCCGTAGACCGCGGTGATCTGGTGGTTGGCGACAGCCAGGGCGGCGGTGCTGAAGGTGGCCTGGCCGCTGCCGTTCAGGGTGGCGGTGCCCAAGGTGGTGGTGCCGTCCTTGAACGTCACCTGCCCGGTCGGCACGACAGTGGAGCCGGACGGTCCGGCCACCGTCGCGGTGAACACCACGTTCTGCCCCGACGAGGACGGATCCGGGACGGCGGACAGCGCGGTCGTGGTGGTCTGCTGGGTCACCGTCTGCGTCAGCGCGGTGGAGGTGGACGCGGCCGAGTTCGAGTCACCGCCGTAGACCGCGGTGATCTGGTGGTTGGCGACAGCCAGGGCGGCGGTGCTGAAGGTGGCCTGGCCGCTGCCGTTCAGGGTGGCGGTGC
>NZ_JBGCCO010000093.1:0-1321 GCF_041262605.1 Kitasatospora sp. GAS1066B | reverse complement strand
TGAAGTTCCCCCGTTGATCTGGACAGCTTGATACTGGGACGGTTGGGTCCCGGAGGAAGCAGTCCAGGTAGTGAGTGGCAAGAGCAACATGAGCAAGCGGTACACGGCGGAGTTCAAGCGGGACGCGATCGCGCTCGTCCGGTCCTCGCCCCATCGGAACGTCACCGAGATCGCCCGGGAACTGGGCGTGAGTCCGGAGGGGCTTCGCGGCTGGGTGAAACAGGCGAAGGTCGACTGCGGCGAGGGGGCGCCAGGCGCGCTGACGACGGCGGAGAAGGACGAGCTCCAGCGGCTGCGCAGGGAGAACCGGGAACAGCAGCAGACGATCGAGATCTTGAAAAAAGCCGCGGCCTTCTTCGCGAAGGAGACGATGAAGTAGGCACGCTGTGCCGCTTCATCGACGCGGAGAGGGCCGCCGAGGACAGACCCGACGGCTTCAGCGTCGCGCTGCTCTGCCGGGCGCTGAAGCTCCCGCGCGCCAGCTACTACGCCTGGCTCGCCGGTCGGCCGGCCGCCGCCGAGCGGCAGCGGGCAGAGGACGAACTGGCCGAGGAGATACGGGAGATCCATGCCTCCTCGCGCGGCGCCTACGGCGCCCCGCGCGTGCACGCCGCACTGCGGCGGGACGGCCATGCGATCAACCGGAAGAAGGTCGAGCGGATCATGCGCGAGCGCGACATCCGGGGTATCACCCGCCGCAGGCGCCGCCACCTGACGAAGCAGGACACCAAGGCCGCCCCGGCCCCCGACCTGATCGGCCGCGACTTCACCGCGAAGCGGCCCGGTACGAAGCTCGTCGGCGACATCACATATCTGCCCACGATCGAGGGCTGGTGGTATCTGGCCACGGTCATCGACCTGGCGACCCGCGAGGTTATCGGGTACGCAATGGCCGACCACCATCGCGCCGAGTTGGTCACCGACGCCCTGAAGATGGCCGCCGGCCGGGGTGACCTGAAGCCGGGCTGCATCATGCACACCGACCGGGGAAGCGAGTATACGAGCAGCGAATTCCGCCAGGAGATAAGGAAGTTGAACCTGAGACAGAGCATGGGGCGAACCGGCATATGTTACGATAACGCCGCAGCCGAGAGCTTCTTCGGCCTGCTGAAAGCGGAGATCGGCACCACCATCTGGGACAGCCGGGAAGCGGCCCGAGCCGACGTCTTTCGCTTCATCGAAGTCGAATACAACCGCACCAGGCTCCGCAGGCACCCCGAGTTCGGGTACCTCACCCCACTCGAAACCCGAGCCAGGCTCCGGCACGACTTCACCCCTGCAGCGTAAGCACCCGCTGTCCAAGATCAGGGGGGAACTTCAG
>NZ_JBGCCO010000092.1:0-1450 GCF_041262605.1 Kitasatospora sp. GAS1066B | reverse complement strand
TCAGCCGGTCCTACGTTGTTGGTGTGGCAGAGGGGCCAGTCGTATGGTCCTGAGGCCCAGGGACACCGGGTATGGCTTTCAGCCGGTTGCACGCGATGGTTCAGCTGACCTGGCCGCCCGGTGTCTCACGACGACTCGACCGCTGATTAGGAGTCGCGAGCCCCTCGGGTGCATCGCTGAGTAGGACCACGCTGGCGAGGTCGTCCGGAGCGCAACCCACATCGAACAACCGGAGGACAGGTGGCCCGGATCTGGGCGGGAACGGACATCGGCAAGACCCACCACCACTGCGTGGTGCTGGATGCCGAGGGCAGGCGGCTCCTGTCGCGGAAAGTGCTGAACGACGAGCCGGAACTGCTGGCCCTGCTCGCCGACGTGCTGGCCCTGGACGATGACGTGGCCTGGGCTGTCGACGTCGCCGACGGCATGGCCGCCCTGTGGATCAACATCCTGCTCAATCACGGCCAGGAGCTGGTCTACATACCCGGCCTGGCGGTCAACCGGGCAGCCGCCGGTTACCGGGGCACCGGCAAGACCGACGCAAAGGATGCCACCGTCATCGCCGATCAGGCCCGTATGCGTCGGGACCTGGCCGTCCTGCGACCCGACGGCGAGCAGGCCGTCGAGCTGCGGATCCTCACCGGCCGCCGGGCCGACCTGAACGCCGACCGGACCCGCAGGATCAACCGCCTACGCGGTCAACTCACCAGCATCTTCCCGGCATTGGAGCGGGTCTTGGATCCCGGCAACGTCGGCCCGCTGGTCCTGCTGGCCGGCTACCAGACGCCGGCCGCACTGCGAAGGACGGGACGCGCCAGGCTGACCACCTGGCTTCGAAACCGCAAGGTTCGAGGAGCCGAAGCCCTCGCCGCGGCAGCTGTCGAGGCCGCCGAGCGCCAGTACACCACCCTGCCCGGGGAGAAGATCGCCGCCCAGGTGATCCACGCCCTCGCCAAGGAGGTGATGAGCCTCAACGAGCAGATCACCGAGATCGACAAGCTCATTGCGGCCCGGTTTCGCGAGCACGAGCTCGCCGAAGTGATCACCAGCATGCCCGGTATCGGACCACTCCTGGGAGCGGAGTTCGTGGCCGCCACTGCCGGCGACATGAGTCGCTTCGGCACCCCGGATCGCCTTGCCAGCCTGGCCGGAGTCGCGCCTGTGCCCCGCGACTCCGGCCAGGTCAGCGGCAACCTGCACCGCCCCCGGCGCTACCACCGTGGCCTCCAGCGCGTCTTCTACACCTCCGCTCTGATCAGCATCCGCAGCTGCGAGGAATCCCGCCGCTTCTACGAGCGCAAACGTGCCGAGGGCAAGCGACACACCCAGGCGGTCCTCGCCCTGGCCCGTCGGCGGGTCAACGTTCTATGGGCCCTGATCCGTGACGGGAAGAGCTACGAGCCTGCACTCCCCGTCACATCAGCGGCTTGACAACATCATTAGGAGGTCA
>NZ_JBGCCO010000091.1:0-1478 GCF_041262605.1 Kitasatospora sp. GAS1066B | reverse complement strand
CAATACCGGTGACTTTGGTGGGTTCTGGTCGTTGGGTGGGGTATGCCAAGGCCGGGTCAGTTGAAGTCGTCGGGGGTTGATCGGTTCTCGGATCGGATCGCGTTGGGAGTGCTGACGCGGGCGTTTCCTCCGGAGCTGGTCGACGAGGTGGTTGCCGAGTGCGGCCGGGTCGAGCAGCGGACGAGGCTGCTGCCGGCGCGGGTGGTGGTGTACTTCGTCCTGGCGATGTGCCTGTTCTTCGGGCAGGGCTACGAGGAAGTGGCACGGCTCCTGGTCCAGGGTCTGGAGCGGGAGGGCCGCTGGGCGAAGGCCTGGCGAGTGCCCACCACGGCGGCGATTGGACGGGCCCGACTGCGGTTGGGCCCGGAACCGCTGCGGGCCCTGTTCGTCCGGGTCTGTCGTCCGGTCGCGGTCGCGGCGACGCAGGGTGCCTGGTATCGGCAGTGGCGGCTGGTCGCGGTCGACGGCACCGTGTTCGACATCCCGGACACGGCGGTGAACGCCGAGTTCTTCGGACGGCCGGGAACCAGTCGTGGCCAGGGTCGCAGTGCGTATCCGCAGGCGAGGGTGGCGGCCCTGGCCGAGTGCGGGACCCACGCGGTGTTCGCGGCCGAGGTCGGCCCGCTGACGGTCCACGAAAGCGTCCTGGCGGAGCGGCTGTTCTCCTCCATGACCGAAGGCATGCTCGTGCTCGCCGACCGGGGCTTTTGCGGCTTCGACCTGTGGCGGGCCGCGAAGGGCGGGGGTGCCGATCTGCTGTGGCGGGTCCGCAGCGTCGTCGTCCTGCCGGTCCTGGAGACCCTTCCCGACGGTTCCTACCTGTCGGAGATCGTGGCCGCGCGGGACAACTACCGGCGCACGGACCCGGAGCGGGTACGAGTGATCGAGTACACACTCGGCCCGCGTGGCGGTGACGGTACTCGCTACCGGCTGATCACCAGCATCCTTGACCCAGCTCGGGCGCCGGCTGCGGAACTGGCGGCCCTGTACGCCCAGCGCTGGGAGATCGAGAACACCCTGGACGAGATCAAAAATCACCAGGGCGGTCCCGGACTGGTCCTGCGCTCCCAGCACCCAGCCGGGGTCGAGCAGGAGATCTTCGCCTTCCTGCTGGTCCACCACGCACTGAGGGACCTGATGCACCAGGCCGCCCTCAAAGGCGGTCACGACCCGGACCGGCTTTCGTTCACCCGCACCCTTCGCGTCGTGCGCCGCCACGTCACCGGGCAGGCGGCGCTTTCCCCCCTCCCGGCTCGCCCGGGCCATCACCCAGAGCCTGCGTGAGATCACCGAACGACTGCTGCCCGCACGGCGGTTGCGCTCCAACCCGCGAGTGATCAAACGCAAGATGTCCAACTGGAAGCTCAAACGCACCGAACATCGCAACCCGACGGCACCCGACACTCCAACCGTCCGGCTGGTCGCACCCACCAGAGCCAGCCCGACCAGCCGGAAAACGACCTAAATCACCGGTATTG
>NZ_JBGCCO010000090.1:0-1511 GCF_041262605.1 Kitasatospora sp. GAS1066B | reverse complement strand
CTGAGGACAAGCCCTCGGCCTATTAGTACCGGTCAGCTCCACCCCTTACGAGGCTTCCACATCCGGCCTATCAACCCAGTCGTCTACTGGGAGCCTTACCCTCTCAAGGAGGTGGGAATACTCATCTCGAAGCAGGCTTCCCGCTTAGATGCTTTCAGCGGTTATCCCTCCCGAACGTAGCCAACCAGCCATGCCCTTGGCAGGACAACTGGCACACCAGAGGTTCGTCCGTCCCGGTCCTCTCGTACTAGGGACAGCCCTTCTCAATATTCCTACGCGCACAGCGGATAGGGACCGAACTGTCTCACGACGTTCTAAACCCAGCTCGCGTACCGCTTTAATGGGCGAACAGCCCAACCCTTGGGACCTACTCCAGCCCCAGGATGCGACGAGCCGACATCGAGGTGCCAAACCATCCCGTCGATATGGACTCTTGGGGAAGATCAGCCTGTTATCCCCGGGGTACCTTTTATCCGTTGAGCGACGGCGCTTCCACAAGCCACCGCCGGATCACTAGTCCCTGCTTTCGCACCTGCTCGACCCGTCGGTCTCACAGTCAAGCTCCCTTGTGCACTTACACTCAACACCTGATTGCCAACCAGGCTGAGGGAACCTTTGGGCGCCTCCGTTACTCTTTAGGAGGCAACCGCCCCAGTTAAACTACCCACCAGACACTGTCCCTGATCCGGATCACGGACCCAGGTTAGACATCCAGCACGACCAGAGTGGTATTTCAACGACGACTCCACCAAGACTGGCGTCAAGGCTTCAAAGTCTCCCACCTATCCTACACAAGCCGAACCGAACACCAATATCAAGCTATAGTAAAGGTCCCGGGGTCTTTCCGTCCTGCTGCGCGAAACGAGCATCTTTACTCGTAATGCAATTTCACCGGGCCTATGGTTGAGACAGTCGAGAAGTCGTTACGCCATTCGTGCAGGTCGGAACTTACCCGACAAGGAATTTCGCTACCTTAGGATGGTTATAGTTACCACCGCCGTTTACTGGCGCTTAAGTTCTCAGCTTCGCCCCGACGAATCAGAGCTAACCGGTCCCCTTAACGTTCCAGCACCGGGCAGGCGTCAGTCCGTATACATCGCCTTACGGCTTCGCACGGACCTGTGTTTTTAGTAAACAGTCGCTTCTCGCTGGTCTCTGCGGCCGGCCCCAGCTCAAGCAGCAAGTGCCATCACCAGTTCCGGCCCCCCTTCTCCCGAAGTTACGGGGGCATTTTGCCGAGTTCCTTAACCATAGTTCACCCGAACGCCTCGGTATTCTCTACCTGACCACCTGAGTCGGTTTGGGGTACGGGCCGCCATGAAACTCGCTAGAGGCTTTTCTCGACAGCATAGGATCATCCACTTCACCACAATCGGCTCGGCATCAGGTCTCAGACTATATGCAAGGCGGATTTGCCTACCTTGCGTCCTACACCCTTACCCCGGGACAACCACCGCCCGGGCTGGACTACCTTCCTGCGTCACCCCATCGCTCACCTAATACCCTGTTGG
>NZ_JBGCCO010000088.1:0-1617 GCF_041262605.1 Kitasatospora sp. GAS1066B | reverse complement strand
CTTGATCTTTAAGCAATCGCCTCGAACGAGCCGTCGAACTTGATCACTCGTATCGGTAACCGCCGTACGCGGAAGCGGCCTTCGCCTGATCATGTGCTCCGACCAAGGAACACACACGATCAGTACGAAGGCCGTGGGGATGAGTCTGCTGCACGATGGCGTCCGACGGGATGCGTTCGCTGAACTGTCACGCTTCCGGGGTGAGTTCTACTCCTGCTTGACTCGGCGGGCGGATGCGTTGTTCGAGCTGGCCGACGCGGTGCTGTGCGCCGACGGTCCGGTCCGGTCGCTGGTGGAACTCTCACTGGTGGGCGAGCACCGGCGAGGCCACGGGGGCCTCTACGACGCTCTGGCCCACGGGCGTCTGGACGCCGACCGGCTGCGGCGGGCGCTGGCGGCCGTGCCGCTGCCCCGCGCCGCTGACGGCCGGCTCGTGCTGGCCGTCGACATCACCTGCTGGCTGCGACCGGACGCCCACACCTCGCCGGAGCGGATCCTGTGCCACACCTACGGGAGGGGCAAGGACCAGCACATTCCCGTCCCGGGCTGGCCCTACTCGGTCATCACCGCGCTGGAGCCCGGACGCAGTTCGTGGACCGCACCACTGGACGCACTGCGTCTGGCACCAGGCGACGACGCCGCCGCGGTCACCGCACGGCAACTGCGGGACCTGGTCCAACGCCTCATCCACGCCGGGCAGTGGCAGACCGGCAACCCGGACATCCTCGTCGTCGCCGACGCCGGCTACGACGCCCCACGCCTGGCCTTCCTCCTGAACGGCCTGCCCGTGCAGGTCCTGGCCCGGATGCGCTCGGACCGCGTCCTGCGCCGAGCATGCCCACCCCGACTCCCCGGCACCACGGGCCGCCCGCCAAGGCACGGCGGCGAGTTCGTCTTCGGCCAGCCGGACACCTGGGGCGTCCCCGATGCGCAGACCGTCACCGAGACCCGCCTCTACGGAACCGCGACCGCACGCTCCTGGGACCGGCTGCACCCCAAGCTGACCCACCGCTCCTCCTGGACCGCCGAGGCCGGCACCCTGCCGGTCATCGAGGGAACCGTGATCCGACTGGAGGTCGGCCACCTACCCAGCGGAGCCATCCCCAAGCCGGTCTGGCTGTGGTGGTCCGGCACCGACGCCACCCCCGCAGACGTCGACCGGCTCTGGCAGGTGTTCCTTCGCCGCTTCGACATCGAGCACACCTTCCGCCTCTTCAAGCAGACCCTGGGCTGGACCCGCCCGAAGATCCGCACCCCCGAAGCAGCCGACCGCTGGACATGGCTGATCCTGGCCGCCTACACCCAACTACGCCTCGCCCGACCGCTCGCCGCCGACCTCCGCCGCCCCTGGGAGACACCCGCGCCGCCCGAACGCCTGACCCCCGCCCGCGTCCGACGAGGATTCCGGCACCTCCGCCCGCACACCGCCAACCCGGCCAGTGCACCGAAACCCAGCCACCCGGGCCCCGGGCGGCCTCCCGGCCGCAAGAACTCCCAACCGACCCCACGTCACGACGTCCACACAGCCCGCAAGACAGGCACGACGAAGCCAGCAGCGAAGAAGACGAAGAAGTCCAACACCCCTCGCCCCCGCCGCACAGGTTAAAGATCAAGCTA
>NZ_JBGCCO010000087.1:0-1665 GCF_041262605.1 Kitasatospora sp. GAS1066B | reverse complement strand
CTCAGTGAGCAGTTTTCATCCTGAAGTTGCTGGTCACGGGACTGGTGTGGGTCGGAGGTGGGGTGCTCGTACTGGTCAGGGGCGTGATCGATAGCAGGTGATCGTCCGTCATGCGGTCGATTCCCGGGAACCGCGGTGGCAGCCGCGCCCGACTCGTAGTCTCCGGAAGGTCGGATGCTGGGAGGGGCTACTGGTGGATGTGCTGGTGTGGGTGATGCAGCGGCGAGTGGTGCTGGCCGACCGTGCCGAACAACTGCGCAAGGAGCTTGCCGAGATCGACATCGAGGTCGCCCGACTGAAGGCCGCGGAGGTGGTGTTCGGCCAGTTCGCTGACGCCCAGGGGGCCGGCACGGCTGACGACCCAGTGATGGCCGAGGAGTTCGAGCGGGTCACGACCTCGCCCGGGGCGGGCGGGATGCTGCTGGTCCCGCACCGCGGAGACGGCCTGGAGACGAGCGCACTGCCCGCGGACTACCAGGCGATCATGAAGATCGTGACCGCGGCACCGGAGCCGGTCCCGGCCAAGGACGTCAGCGTCAAGCTCGGCAAGGACACCCAGCCCGGGCAGGTCGAGCCGGTCCGCGACAAGCTCAAGCGCCTGGCCGACCGGGGCTGGCTGCACCGCACTCCCGCCGGCCGCTTCACCGCCCTGCCGCTGCCTCCCGCATGACCGATCGCGGCTTGATCCCGGCGTAACGCAAAGGCCCCCAGCGGAGGTTGGGGATTCCATGCGAAAGAAGACCAGCCCCGCCGAGGGCCCTGGCCGCCTTGTCTACCAGTGCCGCCTCGAGCTGTCCACCGCCACCGCGACCATGGTCAGCGACCTGATCCGCGGCTATCTGAAGAAGATCGGCTCGCGCTGGCGCAAGCTGCCGCCCGGCAGGATCGCCCTGATCGTCCTCGCCGTCCTGCGCCATGACCAGCGGCTTTGTGACATGGCGGGCGGCAACGACGTCTCTGCTTCCACCATCCGCCGCTGGCTGCTGGAGGTGATCGAACTCCTCGCCGCGCGCGCCCCGAGCCTGGACCGAGCCCTGAGGAAAATCGCCCGCAAGGGTGGCGTGGTCGTCCTGCTCGACGGCACCCTCGTGCGCACCCGCCGCCGCACCGGGGACGAGAACCGGCCGAACTACTCCGGCAAGCACAAGGCCCACGGCCTGCTGTTCCTCGCTCTCACCGACGAGAAGGGCAACCTGATCTGGATCTCGGTGGCCAGGCCGGGCCGCTCCAGCGAGATCACTACCGCCCGCCACAACAAGATCACCACCCATCTGCGGGCGGCTGGCCTCGGCGCGCTGGCGGACCTCGGCTTCGTCGGTCTGGACGACGACCCCGACGACCCGGTGATCGTCACCGACCGCAAGGCCACCCGAGGCCACCCGCTGACCGCTGCACAGAAGGAGGCGAACCGGCTGGTCAGCCGCGAGCGCGCGGCGAACGAGCACGGCTTCGCTGACCTCAAGAACTGGCGGATCCTCACCAAGGTCCGCATGAACGCCCGGCACGCGACCACGCTCCTGCGGGCCCTGCTCGTGCTGACGAACGCTGAGGTCCAGCGCTGACAAACGATCACCTACCGACGATCACGCCTCCGACCCGCACGAGCACCCCAGCCCCGACCCACACCAGCCCCGCGACCAGCGACTTCAGGATGAAAACTGCTCA
>NZ_JBGCCO010000086.1:0-2402 GCF_041262605.1 Kitasatospora sp. GAS1066B | reverse complement strand
AACCCGACGGCACCCGACACTCCAACCGTCCGGCTGGTCGCACCCACCAGAGCCAGCCCGACCAGCCGGAAAACGACCTAAATCACCGGTATTGGATCTAGGGCCTGTCGTCAAACCCCCTTCGTCGCCCGCAGGGCGGATTGGCGGCGTCAGGTGCGTGCTCTTTGTCGGAGGGGCCCCGGCCCGCACCGCAATTCGCTTGCACCGCCGCGCTTCCGGCTGGCAGGGTGCCCGATCATGCCCACCTTCTCCGCGCATGACGGAACCGAGCTCAGCTACCGCGTGGTCGGTGACGGCCCCGCCGTCGTCTGCCTGCCCGGCGGACCGCAGGCCGCCGCCTACCTCGGCGAGCTCGGCGGCCTCTCCGCGCACCGGCAGCTGATCATGCTGGACCTCCGGGGCACCGGCGACTCGGCGATACCGCAGGACGCCGACTACTTCCGCTGCGACCAACTCGTCGACGACGTCGAGGCCCTGCGCGAGCACCTCGGCCTGGACCGGATGGACCTGCTCGCGCACTGCGCGGGCGCCAACCTGGCCGTGCAGTACGCGGCTCGCCACGCCGAGCGGGTCGGCCGGCTCGCCCTGATCACACCCAGCGTGTTCGCCGTGGGCCTGACGATCACCGGAGCCGACCGGCGCGAGACGGCGCTGTTGCGCCGGGACGAGCCGTGGTTCCCGGCAGCGTTCGCCGCTCTGGAGGCGCTCCTGGCGGGCCAGGCCACCGCCGACACCTGGCAGGCGATCGCACCGTTCTCCTACGGCCGTTGGGACCAGGCGGCGCAGGCCCACCAGGCGGCCGGGGAGGAGCAGACGAACACCCAGGCCATCGCCGCCTTCGGAGCCGACGGCGCGTTCGACCCCGACGGCACCCGCGCGGCGCTCGCCCGCTTCGCCCCGCCGGTCCTGCTGCTCGCCGGCGAGCTCGACCTGGCGGCGCCGCCGCGGGTGCTGGAGGAGTACCACGCGCTCTTCCCGAACGCCGAGTTCACCGTCCAGGCCGGCGCCGGGCACTTCCCGTGGCTCGACGACGCGAAGTGGTTCGCGGCGACCACGGCGGCGTTCCTGGGCTGACCAGGCGCGGTCCCCACCGGCTGGGCTCAGCGGCTCAGGGGTTCAGAGGCCGTGGCGTCGGTCGCCTGCCACCAGGTCCGCGACCCGCGCCTCGGTCTCGTGCGAGAACGCCTCGTGGTGCGCGGCCACCGCCCGCCGGGTCTCCTCGGCGATCAGGTCGGCGTTGATCTGGGCGGCCGCGGCGGCCCCGGCCGACGCGGCGCTGCCGACCTGCGCGGCCGGGTCGGTGACGTTGCCCGCCACCCACACCCCGGGCGCCTCGGTCCGGCCGGTGGCGTCGCAGGGGAGGAACTCGCCCATTCCCGAGGGGTGTTCGGCCGGCCGCAGTCCGAGCGGGTCCAGGAAGCCGACGCGCAGCGCCAGGCGCGGCGCGACCGCCAGCACCGCGCGGTCCACCACCCGACCGTCGCTCAGCCGCACGCCGACCAGGCGGTCCTCGGCGATCTCCAGGGCCGACACCTCGCCGTCCACCACGCGGATGCCGCGAGCGGCCAGCTGCTCCGCCTGCTCCTCGGTCGGCGGCGGCATGCGGTGGGAGAAGAGCGTGATGTCGGCGCTCCACTGGCGGAACAGCAGCGCCTGGTGCACCGCCATCGGTCCGCTGCCCAGCACGCCGATGGCCTGGTCGCGGACCTCCCAGCCGTGGCAGTACGGGCAGTGCACCACGTCGCGGCCCCAGCGCGCCGCCAGCCCTGACACCTGCGGCAGCTTGTCGACCAGCCCCGTGGTCACCAGCAGCCGGCGGGCCCGGACCCGGCGACCGTCGGACAGCGTCACCGCGAACCCGGACTGCCCGCTGTCCTCCCGGTCCACGGTGGCGACCTCGCCGGACACCACCTGGCCGCCGTAGCCGCGGACTTCGGCCCGGCCACGCTCCAGCAACTCGCCCGGCCGGATGCCGTCCCGGGCGAGCAGCCCGTGCACCGCCGCAGCCGGCGCGTTGCGCGGCGCGCCGGCGTCGATCACCACCACGGACCGTCGTGCCCGCGCCAGCATCAGCGCCCCGCTCAACCCGGCGGCGCCGCCGCCGACCACCACCACGTCATATCCGTCCCTCAGCTGATCGGTCACTCTGACCACCTCCAGGACTACCGTGCGCGCCGGGCGGCGAGGACGGCAATCTTTGTTGCTGTTTTGGCAACACCAGGCCGCGGGCAGATCGAACGCCGCCGACGGTGGGCTTGTACACGCCCCGAGGCTGGACCCACCGGGATCTCGAAGGTCCAGCCTCGGGGCGTGGGGGGGCCCCCCCCCCCCCGGGGGGGCCCCCGCCGGGGGGGGGGGGGGGGGCCCCCCCCCGCCGCCCCCCCGGGGGGGGGGCGGGGGCG
>NZ_JBGCCO010000085.1:0-2490 GCF_041262605.1 Kitasatospora sp. GAS1066B | reverse complement strand
AGCCCTTATAGCGAGGCCCAGTTCAAGGCCACCAAATACATGGCCGACTTCCCGCGGCGGTTCGAATCCCTGGCCCATGCCCGCGAATGGTTCGACGCCTTCATCTCCTACTACAACCACGAGCACCGGCATTCAGGCATCGGCCTCCACACGCCGGCCAGCGTCCACTTCGGCACCGCCGAGGAGATCCGCGACCAGCGCGCCGCCACCCTCGTCGAGGCCTACGCCCGGCATCGCGAACGCTTCGGACGCCGTCCCCGGCCGCCCGAGATCCCGCAGACAGCATGGATCAACGACCCCAGCAGGCGCGGGGAACCTGCACCACAAACCTCATAGCATCACGACCGTCTCACTGGACTTGAAATCTTCCGTCGCGTCTGTCTGCCGCTGGCGGACTGCGCCAGAGCCCTGAACTCCCGGGCGGGGCCCGACGCGACATGAGTACGATTCCGGCATGACGGGGACCGGCGGGAATCTGGTTGGCGGGCGCTATCGCCTCACAGCGGTGGTGGGGCAGGGGGGCATGGGCCGCGTCTGGCGCGGCTGGGACGAGGTGCTCGGACGCCAGGTTGCGGTCAAGGAAGTGCTGCCGGCCCCCGAACTGTCCGCCGAGGAGCGGTCCCAGCTCATCCGCCGAACCAAGGTGGAGGCGCAGGCAGCGGCACGGCTGAGGCACGCGGGGATCATCACCGTGCACGATGTGGTCGAGCAGGACGGCGTGCCGTGGATCGTTATGGCGTACGTTGATGGTCCCTCGCTCGGCGCTCTGATCGCCCGTCAGGAGCGGCTGGGCTGGGAGCAAGTAGCCGTGATCGGGGCGCAGATGGCTCAGTCCCTCGCTCACGCGCACAGTGTTGGTGTGGTGCACCGCGATCTCAAGCCGGACAACGTCCTCATGGACGGCGAGCAGGCGGTGCTCACTGATTTCGGGATCGCCCGGATCCTGGACACCGCCTCGACGCTGACCGCGACGCATACCGTGGTCGGGACACCGCAGTTCATGCCGCCCGAGCAGTTGAACGGTCAGGCGGTGGGGGCGTCCGCAGACTTGTGGTCCTTGGGGGCGACGCTCTTCACTGCCGTGGAGGGGCATCCGCCCTTCACCGGTCAGACTCTGATGGAGATCCTCACCGCCGTACTGGTGAAACCGGTGCCCACGGCCGCGCATGCCGGACCACTCGCGGACGTCCTGGCCGCGCTCCTGGTCCGGGAGCCGGGCATGCGGCCGGATGCGGCGGAGACGGCACGCCGCCTGCTCGCCCTCATCGCCGTTCCCTCGCCGGCGCCCTCACCCGCTCTGCGTGCCACGCCGATCCGGACGGTACCGGATCGGCCCATGAGCGCGGGCCCGTCCCGCCCCGAAGCCGCCCCCGGTCTGTCGGCCGCCCCCACCGAATCCGCAGCAGCACCTGCCGCCGCTCCCGCCCCGAGTTCAGGCCGGGTGACGGGGATGCGGAGGCGCACCCTGATCCTCGGCGGCGCCGGCGCCGGTGTTCTAGCCGCCGCCGGCATCGGGGCGGCGCTGTCGCAGATGGGCGCCAGGCCGGCGAGGCGGTCCGATATCCATGGGGCGCTCCTGGCGGCCAGCCTCGCCACTCCCGACACCTACATCAATGTGTACGCGGTGGCCTTCAGTCCTGACGGCAAGACTCTCGCCGCTGGCGGCGACGGCAGTCTCCGCCTGTGGGACGTCGGTGCCAAGAGCTCCATCGCCACTCTCGGCGGCGACACCGTGAAGTCGGTGGCTTTCAGCCCTGATGGCAAGACGCTCGCCAGTAGCGTCGACAACGGGGTCCGCCTGTGGGACGTCGCCTCCAAGAGCTCCGTCGCCGATCTCCAAGGACACACCAGCTACGTGCATGGGGTGGCCTTCAGCCCTGACGGCAAGACCCTCGCCAGTGGCAGCGAGGACCGCACCGTCCGCCTGTGGGACGTCGCTTCGAAGAGCTCCATCGCCACTCTCGACGGGCACACTAGCGGCGTGTCCGCGGTGGCTTTCAGCCCTGACGGCAAGACCCTCGCCGCCGGCTGCGACGGCAACGTCCGCCTGTGGGACGTAGCGTCCAGGAGGTCCGTCGCCACTCTCGATACGCATGTCAGCAGTGTGTCCGCGGTGGCCTTCAGCTCCGACGGCAAGACCCTCGCCGCCGGCTGCGGCGACTACGACGTCTACCTCTGGGACGCCGCTGCCAAGAGCTCGGTCGCCACTCTCCGAGGAACCGGCGGTGTGTACGGGGTGGCCTTCAGCCCTGACGGCAAGACCCTCGTCAGTGGCGGCGACTATCACAGCGTCGGTCTGTGGGATGTCGCGTCCGGGAGCTCCATCGCCACTCTCGACGGACATACCGAAACCGTGTGGTCCGTGGCCTTCAGTCCCGACGGCAAGACCTTCGCGTGTGGTGGCCACGACGGCAGCGTCCGCCTGTGGAACCTGGTGTAGGGACAGGAGGCCGCGAGAGGCACCGTTGCCTTCTTCTCTTGCGGGAACTC
>NZ_JBGCCO010000084.1:0-2738 GCF_041262605.1 Kitasatospora sp. GAS1066B | reverse complement strand
ATGAGCCGGTTGCGGTGGTGGGGATGGCGTGTCGGTATCCGGGTGGTGTGGGTTCGCCGGAGGGTCTTTGGGGGTTGGTGGATTCGGGTGTTGACGCGATCGGTGGTTTTCCGGTGAATCGGGGTTGGGATCTGGAGGGGCTTTATGATCCGGATCCGGAGCATCTGGGGACGTCGTATGTGCGTGAGGGTGGGTTCTTGTATGACGCGGATTTGTTCGATCGGGGGTTTTTCGGGATTTCGCCGCGTGAGGCGACGGCGATGGATCCGCAGCAGCGGTTGCTGTTGGAGGTGGCGTGGGATGTCTTTGAGGACGCGGCGATCGATGTGGGCATGCTGCGGGGTGGTAATACTGGTGTGTTCGTGGGGGCGATGTATCACGACTATGCCTCGCACTTGTCGGTGGTGCCGGCGGAGTTGGAGGGGTTTTTGCTGGTCGGGAATTCCTCGAGTGTGATCTCGGGTCGGCTGGCTTACACCTACGGGTTGCAGGGTCCGGCGGTGACGGTTGATACCGCGTGTTCGTCGTCGTTGGTTGCTGTGCATCTGGCGGCGCAGGCGTTGCATGCGGGGGAGTGTGATCTGGTGGTGGCGGGCGGGGTCACGGTGATGACGGATCCGGGGCCGTTCGTGGAGTTCAGCAGGCAGCGGGGGTTGGCGCCGGATGGGCGCTGCAAGTCGTTTTCGGCGGACACCGATGGCACGGGGTGGTCGGAGGGTGTGGGTCTGTTGCTTTTGGAGCGGTTGTCTGATGCTCGTCGTCATGGTCATCGGGTGCATGCGGTGATCCGTGGTTCGGCGGTCAATCAGGACGGTGCGAGCAACGGGTTGACTGCGCCCAATGGTCCGGCGCAGGAGCGGGTGATTCGGCAGGCGTTGGCGAACTCCCGGTTGTCCGCGGCGGATGTCGATGTGGTGGAGGCGCATGGCACTGGTACGACTTTGGGTGATCCGATCGAGGCCCGTGCTCTGCTGGCGACCTATGGTCAGGATCGTTTGCCCGAGCGGCCGTTGTGGTTGGGGTCGTTGAAGTCGAACATCGGTCATGCCCAGGCCGCGGCGGGGGTGGGTGGTGTCATCAAGATGGTCCAGGCGATGCGGCACGACACGCTTCCGCGTACCCTTCATGCTGAGGATCCCACTCCTCACATCGACTGGGACAACAGTGCGTTGGCCCTGCTCACCCAGGCGCGGCGGTGGCCGCCCGCCGAGCGTCCCCGGCGCGCTGGCGTCTCCTCGTTCGGGATCAGCGGGACCAACGCCCACGTCATCATCGAAGAGGCACCACCCGCTCCAACCCCCACCGAACCCCGCCGGGATCCCACGGTCGTCCTGGTGGCCACGTCCGACACCGTCGAGCAGACGCTTCCCGCCCTGGCCTCCGCCGAGTCCCACAACGATCCCGCCATGGAGGCAGCACCTGCTGCTGATCCTGCTGAGTCCCGCCGGGATTCCGGTTTGGCTGTTCCGTGGGTGTTGTCGGGGAAGTCGGAGGTGGCTCTGCGTGCTCGGGCGGAGCGGTTGTGGCAGTTCGTCTCGGAGCGTTCGGAGCTCGGGTTGCTTGATGTCGGTTTGTCGTTGGCCACGGGGCGGGCTTTGCTTGAGTGCCGGGCGGCGGTTGTTGGGCGTGATCGTGAGGAGCTTCTTGACGGACTTGGTGCGTTGGCGGGCGGCCGGGAGGCGGCCACCATCGTGCGGGTCCCTGATGCTGCACGGGGTAAGAGTGTGTTCTTGTTCACGGGGCAGGGCAGTCAGCGCCTGGGGATGGGGCGTGAACTCCATGAGGCCTCACCGGTCTTCGCCGCCGCTTTCGACAAGGTCTGCACACACTTCGACATCCCGTTGCGGGATGTGGTGTTCGGCAGTGCCGGTCCTGAGGAGCTGAATCGGACCCTGTTCGCGCAGCCGGCTCTGTTCGCGTTGGAGGTGGCGCTGTTTCGTCTGGCCGAGTCGTGGGGGGTCACGCCCGATTATCTGATGGGCCATTCGATCGGTGAGGTGGCCGCCGCGCACGTTGCGGGCGTGCTGTCGTTGGCGGATGCCTGCACACTGGTGTCGGCCCGGGCCAGGCTCATGGAATCGCTGCCGCCGGGTGGGGCGATGCTGGCCATCCAGGCCGCCGAACACGAGCTCACCTTGCCACCTGGGGTGTGTCTGGCGGCGGTCAACGGCCCCACGGCGGTCGTGGTGTCCGGCGACGAGGAACCGGTCGCTGAGCTGCGGGCCCACTGGCAGGCTTTGGGTCGCAAGACCAACCGGTTGCCCGTCTCGCACGCCTTCCACTCCCATCACATGGACGGCATGCTCGACGCCTTCACCCGGATCATCGGGGAACTGACCTTCAACCCGCCGACGCTGCCCATCGTGTCCACGGTGACCGGTGACCTGATCGAGGCCGCGGCCCTGTGCACGCCGCACTACTGGGCCACCCAGGCCCGACAGCCCGTGCGTTTCGCCGATGGCGTCCAACGACTCCAGGCCCTGGGTGTGAGCGATTACCTGGAACTGGGCCCCGACAGTACCCTGTCCACACTCGTCCACCACAACCTCACAGCGCCGGCCGCCACCGTGACCCCACTCCTGCGACCCGGCCAGAGCGAAACACACACCACCGCGACCGCCCTGACACTCGCACGCCTGCGCGACACCGACACCAACTGGAACACCGTCTTCGCCGGGACCGGCGCCCACCGGGTCGACCTACCCACCTACCCATTCCAACACGAACGCTACTGGCTG
>NZ_JBGCCO010000083.1:0-3132 GCF_041262605.1 Kitasatospora sp. GAS1066B | reverse complement strand
GTCAACACCCGAATCCACCAACCCCCAAAGACCCTCCGGCGAACCCACACCACCCGGATACCGACACGCCATCCCCACCACCGCAACCGGCTCATGGTCCTTCTCTTCGAGAGCGTGCAGACGCTCACGAGAGACGCGAGCATCTGCCACCGCACGCTTGAGGTACCGGCGGAGTTCATTCTCGTCAGTCACGTGGTCTCAGCTCCCTATGTCATGGGGACCGGGTACATGGGTGAGTTCAGTCGAGTTCGTCGATGATGGCGAAGACCTCTTCGTCACTCGCGGAATCGAGGTCGCTGTCGCGGGAACCGTGGGCGCCATCGGCTAGATCCAGCAGTTCTCTGAGCTGGGTGGCGATGCTCTTAAGAGCAGTCGCGTCGGACAGCGCTGTAGGTAGCACGGCCTTCAATCTGGCAAGGTCGGCCAGTACCGGATCGGCGGGAGACGAGGGGGCGTGGTCGACGATGAGTGCACCGTGCAGGTATGTGGCCAGTGCGTCGGGGTCGGGGTAATCGAAGATCACCGTAGTGGGCAGGCTCAGTCCGGTGGCGCTGTTGAGCTGATTGCGCAGCTCGATTGCGGTGAGAGAGTCGAAGCCGAGCTCGTTGAAGGAATCGGTTGTGCCGATCGCGGTGGGGTCAGTGTGTCCCAGCACAGTGGCGGCCTTTGCGAGGACGAGGTCGATCAGTAGTTGCTGCTGTTCCATCTGCGGCAGCTGGGCCAGGCGTTGCGCCAGTGTTGCCGGCCGGGGGGCTGCTGCGGGACTGGGTGCAAGGCCACGCAGTGGCGCGGGGAGATGCACGGCAGGACGTAGGGCCGCGATGTCGACTCGGTTGAGGACCTGGACGGGGTCGCGGAGCTTGAGTGCCTGGTCGAACAGTCGCAGCCCCTGCTCCGCGGTGAGCGGTGTGACACCGCTTCGGGTCCACCGGGCCACGTCGCCCTCGGACAGCGCGCCGGCCAAGCCTGACCGCATGTCCCACAATCCCCAGGCCAAGGACTGGGCGGGCAGTGCGTGGTGGCGGCGGTGGTGGGCGAGGGCATCCAGGAAGGTGTTGGCGGCCGCGTAGTTGGCCTGTCCCGGAGCACCGATGATTCCAGCAATGGAGGAGTACATGATGAACGCCGACAAGCCTGCGTTCTCGGTCAACTCGTGCAAGTTCCACGCACCATCGACCTTGGGCCGCATCACAGCCTCCAGCTGAGCCGGAGTCAGCGACGTGAGCGTGGCATCCTCCAGGACACCCGCGGTATGAATCACAACACTCAACGGATGCTCCTCGGGCACCGTGGCGAGCAAAGCAGCCAGCACCTGACGGTCCGCAGCATCGACCGCGACGATACGGACCTCGGCACCCAGCCCAGCCAACTCCTCCCCCAACGCTTCAGCGCCCGGACTGTCGAGACCCCGCCGACTGAGAAGCAGCAGATGACGCACGCCGTACTCCACGACAAGGTGCCTGGCCAAAACCGCCCCCAAAGCACCCGTACCACCCGAGATCAACACCGTGCCGTTTTCCCAGTCCCGGCTGGTCGGAAGGGACTCGGTGGATGTGTCGGGTTCGGCGGGGACGAGCCTTGGGACGAATGCCTTGCCGGCCCGGATGAGCAGTTGGGGTTCACCGGTGAGCACTGCGGCTCCAAGGACGTCACGTGTGCTGGTGTGGTCGTCGATGTCGATGAGGGTGAACCGGTCCTCGTGCTCGGCCTGGGCCGAGCGCAGCATGCCCCAGGTGCCAGCGAGGGCAAGGTCGATGGCGTCTTGCGGGTCGGCGACGACGGCGCTGTTGGTGAGCACGACCAGGTGCGCGGCGGCGAACCGGTCGTCGGCCAGCCAGGTCTGCACCGTCTCGAGCAGCCGGTTCAGGGCCTGCCTGGCTTGGACGACGAGGTCGTCGCGGGCGGGACCGTTGGAAGGAAGGAGAGAGGTCATGGGCAGCAGCACTGTCGGGGGCACGGGCTCACCGTCGTCGATCGCCTGCTGCAGAGCCGTGAGGCCGGTGTAGGTACGGGTGGCGGTGGGGTGGTCAGCTTGGCCGAGGACTGCCCAGGTGTTTTCTGGCTCGGGGGCGTTGGTGAGCGGCACAGGGATCCAACGCAGGCAGAACAGGCCCTCTGTGGACCGGCCGCTCGCCGTCAGCAGGTCTCCCGGGGATAGCGGGCGCAGCCGCAGTTCGTCGATCGCTGCCACGGGCAGGCCCGCGTCATCGGTGAGTTGGAGGCTGACCGCTGTGGTCGTGTCGTCGGATCGCTTGAGTACGAGTCGTGCCCGCACAGCGGTGGCGTTGGCCTGGAACACGCGGATCCCGGACCAGGAGAAGGGCATCATGGGTTGGAGCGCGATGTCCGCCACGCCGGGCAGTAGCGCGTGCAGGGCTGCGTCGAGCAGTGCCGGGTGCAGGACGAAGCGCGCCGCCTCGACGCGGTCTTCCTCGGCCAGCGCCACCTCGGCGTAGATGCTGTCTTGGTGGCGTGAGAGTCGGCGCAGGTTCTGAAACACCCGGCCGTACTGGTAGCCCTGCGCAGCGAGCCTGGTGTAGACGTCGTCGAGGTCGACCTCCACGGCGTCGGCTGGCGGGCGGACGTCCGCGGGGGGCGGCGTGGTGGCATCGCCGGGGCTTATCGTGCCCTGGGCGTGGCGGGTCCACTGTCGGTGGGTGCCGGTCTGGGACTTGACCGCGCGCGAGTGGATGCTCAGCGAACGTCGTGCGGTCTCGTCGGGAGCGTCGATGATGACTTGGATCTGGATGTCGTCGTCTTCGCGGATTACCAGCGGTGTGGTCAGTGTGAGTTCGTCGACAAGGGCGCAGTTGACCTGCCGAGTGGCGTGGAGTGCCAGGTCGACGAAGGCTGCCCCCGGTAGCAGCGCCTTGCCCAGCACGACGTGATCGGCGATCCACGGATGGGTGCGCAGCGACACCCGGCCGGAGAGGACGACGGTGTCGCCGCCTGCCACGTCCACCGTCGTGCTGAGCATTGGGTGGTCTGCGCAGTCCAGGCCCAGGTCGGTCGCGTCGCCAGCGGGGGCCGAGGCCGGCAGCCAGTAGCGTTCGTGTTGGAATGGGTAGGTGGGTAGGTCGACCCGGTGGGCGCCGGTCCCGGCGAAGACGGTGTTCCAGTTGGTGTCGGTGT
>NZ_JBGCCO010000082.1:0-3160 GCF_041262605.1 Kitasatospora sp. GAS1066B | reverse complement strand
CCCGGGGCCCTGGTACGCCCAACGGGTGTCCGACCGAGGAGGGAACCCCGCCCCCACAACCCCAACCACCACCAACGCCGCACCCGCACACCCACCCCCCACCCCCTCCGAGAGAGGACCCGCCGGAGGCACAACAACCTGGAAGTTCCTTCCTGACACCGGGATTTGAGGTGTCCGCGGACTCCTGCTTACGGTGCGCGCAATGAAAGGTTCTGGCAGGGATGAGGGACGAGTGAGTACGGTTCCAGCGGCTTCGGTGAGCGTGGCGGAAATTCGCCGGCGGGTTCGGGCTGTCGAAGCGGTTCAGGCACGTACGCGGGAGATTGCTGCGGCGAACGTCTTGGCCACGCGCGAAAGCGCGGTGAGGGCGGCCAAGGCGAAGGAAGAGGCGGACGTCGCAGCGCGAGAGGCTGCGGCGGCTGTCCTTCGATTGTTCGACAACGACGCCGAATTGGTCTCGGCATTGGTGGGCGTACCAGCGGAAGACCTGGAGCGCGAGGCGAAGCCTGTTACCGCTGCTCGGGCAAAGGAGGTCATCGAGGCGCTGCGTGACCATGCCCAGCGTCCGCGCTCCACCCACCGAGCCCGCAAGCCTCAGGCAGATGCATCGGCTTCATCACCCCCGGCCCCCGCCTCCACCCCGAATGGCGCCCTGGCCGATGACACCTGACAACGGTCTCGGGCCCGGTCTCTTCCCGCTCTCAGCGGTGTACAAGTTCAGGCCCGCTAGTACCGACGAGCAGCTGTCTCTCATCGGAGATCCAATACCCGTACGGATAAGTGCAGTTGAGTGGACTACTTGGCTGACCGATGTATCTGTTCGGACCCGCTACTGGGCGAAGGTCCACCGCACCTCACCAGTGGAGGACTGCTGGTTCTTCATCGGCGGAATCTCAAGCACTGGCCATGCCACCTTTCGAGCAGCCTCACGGCCCGGCAGGACGCGACGCGGCACAGTGCCAGGCCATTTGTACGGGTACCAACTCGCGCGCGGCGTCATTCCCCGACTCGGTTGGGGAGCGGGCAACTTGACCGTCTGCCACACCTGCGACAACCACTCCTGCCAGCAGCCGACGCACCTCCGGCTCGGCACGGCGGCCGAGAACCGGGCCGAATGGGTAGCCCGCCGGCGCGACCCGGGCAGCCCACTCGCAGATCTCCGTGGCCCGGCCGGACGCTCTCGCGCGGTAGGTGCCGCCATCCGCGCTGGCTTGGCGGTCGGTGAGCCTGAGGCGGAGATCGCCGTACGCGTTCGGGCAGCGATCGCCGAAGGGCGACCGCTGAGCCTCTGGTAACCGAACTCCCTGCATTCGCTTGTCGAATCTCCTTGAACATTTACCCCTAAAGCCCCCCGGCACGACCAAAGGCGCACAATGTCCGATTCGAAGTTGAAACTCGAAGCCGTCCTAGCAGAGATCGACATGTCCCGCTCCGCCTTCTATCGCATGACAGCCCGCGGCCAGGGCCCCAAGATCATGAAGCTCCCCAACAACCAGATTCGCATCCGCCGCAGCGACCTCGATGCCTGGTGGGCAGCACAGGAGGTTGCGGCCTGATGGCGACCTCCTATCGGGTCAAGTTCTGGGACCACCGCCACCGACCGGGGCGAAAGTCACCCTGGATGGTGCGCTGGACCGTGGCCACTGGCGAGTTCTCGGAGTCCTATCTGACGAAAACTCAGGCCGATGGGCGCAAAGCCCAGTTGGTGACGGCAGCAGCCAGCCACGAGCCGTTCGACACCGAGACCGGCCTACCGCTCTCCGAACTCCGCAAGCTCAAGGAGGACGAGAAGGCCGTCACCTGGTACCAGCACGGCCGGAACTACGTCGAGGCCCGATGGGACGGCGCCCCGGCCAAAACGCGGACCACCTGGGCCGATGCCCTGGCGACCGTCACGTTCGAGCTGGTCAAGAGCAAGGCGGGCATGCCGGACAAGCATGTCCTCCGTCGCGCGCTCTACTCCTGGGGCTTCAACGTGAACCGGTGGGACGAGGAGCCGCCGGCCGAGGTGGCGAAGGCACTCGCATGGGTCGCGCGGAACTCGCTGGACGTCTCCGAGCTGGAGGAAGCCAAGGTGGCACGAAGGATGCTCGCCGCGCTGTCCGTGAAGCTCGACGGGACCAAGGCCGCTGCGTCCACGATCCGGCGGAAGCGGGCGATCCTCGGGCACGTCATCGGCCTGGCCATTGAGGACGGCCTACTGGCGGCTAATCCGCTGTCGGCGGTCCAGTGGCAGGCTCCGCAGATCGAGGAGGAGGTAAACCCCGAGTACGTGATGAACCCGGAGCAGGTCACCGCCATGCTGGCCGCGATCGGCAGTCAGGGCCGTCGGGGACCTCGGCTAGTGGCGTTCTTCGCGTGCATCTACTACGCCGGGATGCGGCCCGGTGAAGTCGTCCACCTGCGCAAGGACCGCTGCGTGCTGCCGGAAACGGGCTGGGGCCGGCTCAACCTCAACGGGAACAGCCCTCGCGTGGGGTCGAGCTGGACCGACACCGGGGCCACCCACGACCCCAGGGCACTGAAGCACCGCTCAGAGAAGGCCGTCCGACCGGTGCCCATCCCGCCGGAGCTGGTGCGGCTGCTGCGCGAGCACATCGAGCAGTACGGCACCGCGCCCGACGGCCGCCTGTTCCGCACCCTCCGCAACGGGATGGTCCAGGAGAGCGGCTACGGCGTCGTCTGGTCCACAGCCCGCGCTGAAGTCCTCAGCGTGGAGGAACAGGCCACGCCACTGGCGAAGCGTCCCTACGACGGTCGGCACGCGGGCATCTCGCTGTGGCTGGCGTCCGGGGTGGCCCCGGCGGAGTGCGCTCGGCGGGCTGGCCACAGCATCGCCGTCCTGCTCCGGGTCTACGCCAAGTGCATCCACGGTGACGAGGACCACGCCAACCGTCTGATCACTGAGCGACTGAGTCGCCGGTCGGTGCCCGACGGATCGTGATCTTTGGTCCGCGCCTGGTCCGTAAACGCTGGTCAGGACTGGTAGCTGGGCGGAACAAGGTGGGACAAACCTCGCAAAACACCACCCTGACATCAAGGCTTGTTCAGCTCAAACAAGAAGGCCCCTGACCTACGTTTTCGCAGGTCAGGGGCCTTCTTTTATCCTGTGGCTGGTGTAGGGTTCGAACCTACGTAGGCATAGCCGGCAGATTTACAG
>NZ_JBGCCO010000081.1:0-4748 GCF_041262605.1 Kitasatospora sp. GAS1066B | reverse complement strand
GGGGGCGCGCCGGGGGGGGGGGGGGGCCCGCGCCCCGGGCGGGGGGGGGGGGCCGCCCCCCCCCCCCCCCGGGGGGGGGGGGGGGCGCCCCCCCCCCCCCCCCCCGGCCCCGCCGCACGTCAACTCGGTTCAGCCCTTGGTCAGGTGACGGCCGATCACCAGGCGCTGGATCTGGTTGGTGCCCTCGACGATCTGCAGCACCTTCGCCTCGCGCATGAAGCGCTCGGCCGGGAAGTCCTGGGTGTAGCCGTAGCCGCCGAGCACCTGGACCGCGTCGGTGGTCACCCGCATCGCCGTGTCCGTGCAGAACAGCTTGGCCATCGCCGCCTGCTTGGCGAACGCCAGGCCCTCGTCACGGCGGCGGGCGGCGGTCAGGTAGAGCGCGCGCCCGGCCTCGATCTGGGTGGCCATGTCGGCGAGCATGAACGACAGCCCCTGGAAGTCGGCGATCGGGCGGCCGAACTGCTGCCGGTTGCCCGCGTACTCCACCGCCAGGTCCAGTGCCGCCTGGGCCACCCCGATCGCGCAGGCCGCGATGCCGAGCCGGCCCGAGTCCAGCGCGGCGAGCGCGATCTGGAAGCCCTGGCCCTCCTCGCCGATCAGCCGCTCGGCGGCCACCTTGACCCCGTCGAAGTGCAGTTGGGCGGTGGGCGAGCTGTTCATGCCCATCTTGTGCTCCGGCGGCGCGGCCGACAGCTGCTCGGCGTCGCCCGGGACGAGCAGGCAGCTTATGCCGCGCGGGCCGTCCTCACCGGTGCGCACGATCGCGCTGTAGAAGTCGGCCCGGCCGCCGTGGGTGATCCAGGCCTTGGTGCCGCGCACCACGTAGTGGTCGCCCTCTCGGTCGGCCCGGGTGCGCAGGGCGGCGGCGTCCGAACCGGACTGCGGCTCGGAGAGGCAGTACCCGCCGAGCTGCTCGCCGCCGAGCATCCCGGGCAGCCAGCGCTCGCGCTGCTCGGGGCTGCCGAAGGTGGCCAGCGCGTGGCAGGAGAGGGTGTGCACGCTGACGCCGAGCCCGACCGCCAGCCAGCCGGCCGCCAGCTCCTCCAGCACCTGGAGGTAGACCTCGTAGGGCTGCTCGCCGCCGCCCACCGCCTCCGGATAGGGCAGCGACAGCAGGCCCGCCTCGCCCAGGGTCCGGAAGACGTCGCGTGGGAAGCGGCCGGCCGCCTCGTCCGCGGCGGCCCGGGGCAGCAGTTCGCGGTGCACCAGGTCACGGGTGAGGGCGAGCAGTTCGCGGGCCTCGTCGCTGGGCAGCTGACGCTCCACGGGCTTGGGGGGTGCGGCGTTCATGAGGGTGGTCGCCTCCTCGGTCGGGCCCCGGGGTCTCCGGTGGGCGCAGGGCAGAACAGGGGTGCGCGTCCGCCACCGGGTCGCAGTGAACGGGCGTTCACACGCCTGGCGAAGCGAGTATGCCTGATCGAGCGCCTCCCGTCACGACCGCCCGCCGATCGCCGGCACCCGGGCTGCTCCGGTCCAAAGGCCAGGTCAGGGACCGTACAGTGGCGCCCATGGAGCACCCGGAGGGCTTGGCCGAACTCGCCGCGCGGCTGCGCGCCCTGCCGCCGTCCTGCGGCGAGGTGCGGCTGGTCGCGGTGGACGGGTACGCGGGCAGCGGCAAGACCACCTTCGCGGGCCGGCTGGCCACGGCACTCGGCGGGGCGCCGGTGGTGCACCTGGACGACCTGGCCACCCATCAGGACTTCTTCGACTGGACCGGGCGGCTGAGCGAGTGGGTGCTGCGGCCGCTGGCCCAGGGTGAACCGGCGCGCTTCGAGGCATACGACTGGGTCGCCCGGCGCTTCCAAGGGGCGCGCGAGGTGCCGGCCGCTCCCGTGGTGCTGCTGGAGGGGGTGGGTGCCGGCCGGCGGGCGGTGCGGCCCGCGCTGGCGGAGCTGGTCTGGATGGAGCTGCCGGCCGCCGACGCGCGAGCCCGCGGCCTGCGGCGGGACGGGCCGGAGCTGGCCGCCTTCTGGGAGCGCTGGACGGCGGCCGAGGCGGCGCACTTCGCGGCCGACCCCAGCCGGCCGTACGCGGGGGCGCGGGTGGACGGGCGGACCGGCGAGCTGCTGCCGCCGCCGCTGGGAGCGCCGACCGGCGGGCTGAGCGGTCGCTCGAGCCGACTTGACCAGCTCTGACCAGTGGGCTAAGCGGCCGCTTGACCAGCTGTACGGATTTGAACTAAGTTCTCGTCCAGCGGGGTTGTTGACCCCGCAACTAGACGCGGCACCTCCGACTCGTTCCCCCGTGAGCCGGAGGTGCCGTTCTGCTTTCCGGCCGACTTCCCGATTTCCGGCCGGCCGCCCGCGCGCGGTTTCCCTTCGAGGCCGTTTCCCCACGGGTCTGCCCGGGAATCGTGCCAGCAGGCCCTCGCGGCGACCGTCAGCACACCAACGGTCAACGCACACCAATGATTTGGACCTGCGCCACACTCTTCCGGATCAGCGCCACACGGGTACGATTCCGCACAGGCGCAGAAGCGTCCCGGGTGCACGGCGCTGTCCCGCCATTGACCGGGCCTCGGTGCACACCACGGGGGGCGTGAGTGACCACTGTTGAGAACTCCGGCAGCACCGGCAGGCCGCACGGGCCCGCCGACCGGGCCTGGCTGCGGGCGATGGACGCCTACACGGCCGGCGCCTACGCCCGCGCCGAGGAGGAGTTCCGCACCGCCGTCCGGCTCGACCCCGGCATGGCGGACGCCTGGCTCGGCCTGCACGCGCTGCGCTGCGACACCTCGGGCGCGCTGCTGTCCATGTACCGCCACAAGAAACGTTTCGGCGAGCAGCGCCGGCGCCACGCCCGGCCGCTCAGCTCCTGGTACTGGCTGGGCTGGTGGGTGCAGCCGGTCCTGGAGGACGAGCGCGACCTGTCGCTCGCGCACGCCTCGCACTGGCTGGACGGCCGGCACCTGACCGAGCTGGACCGCGCGATGGCCCAGTGCCCGCCCGCCGCACAGGACCCGTCGGTCCGCTTCCTGCACGCCTGCCGCTCCTACCTGCTCAAGGACTGGGAGCAACTGATCCGGGACACCGACCAGTTACTCGACGACGCGCTGCTCGGCATCGAGGCCGGACTGTTCGGCGGGATGGCCCGGGTGCGGCTCGACATGTGCGCCCAGGCGCAGGCCCCGCTGGCCGCCTCGTTGGCCCGCTGCCGCTCCGAGCAGCCGCAGCGCAAGGAGCTGCGCTACTGGCTCGCCCGGGCCTACGAGGGCGCCGGGCGCAGCGCGGCCGCGCTGCCGCTCTACCGCGCGGTGCACCGGGCCGACCCCGCCTTCATGGACACCGCCGCGCGGCTGGCCGCGATCGCCGCCGAGGACGGGCTCGGACTGCTGGAGGAGCTGCCCGCCTTCGGCGCGGGCGACGGGCTCGCCGAGGACATGCCCGGCTCGGACGGCGCCGCGCTGGACCTGATCGCCGGACTCGGTGCGGTGGCCGGGATCGGCGGCGTGCTGGAGTCGGCGTACGGCGAGGCGGGTTTCGAGGAGCCGGCGTTCGAGGCGACGGCCTTCGAGGAGAGCGCCTTCGCGGACGAGGCCGGGTTCCCCGACGAGGGCAGGTTCGCCGACGAGGGCGGCTACTCGGACCAGCCGGACACCGGGCCGCTCCAGGTGGTCGGCCGCTCGCCGGTGGCCGAGCGCTCGGGCGAGGGCCCGCCGGCCGGGCCGGGCAGCGGGCCCGGCGGACCGGAAGCGGCGCAGGAGGCCCTCTCGGAGACCGCCGCCGACCCGGCCCCGGCCGCCGTGGCCAGCGCGGGCGCCGACCCCACGCCCGGCGTCCCGGAGCCGCAGGCGAGCGGGCAGCAACGGCTCGACGAGGCGCTCGCGGCGCTGGAGCGGATGGTCGGGCTGGACCCGGTGAAGCGGCAGGTCCGGGCGCTCTCCGCGCAGTTGCGGATGGCCGGCCTGCGCGCCGAACAGGGCCTGCCGGTCCAGCCGCCCAAGCGGCACTTCGTCTTCTCCGGCCCGTCCGGCACCGGCAAGACCACCGTGGCGCGGATCCTCGGCCAGGTCTTCCACGCCCTCGGGCTGCTCTCCGGCGATCACCTCGTGGAGGCGCAACGAGCCGACCTGGTCGGCGAGTTCCTCGGGCAGACCGCCGTCAAGGCGAACGAGCTGATCGACTCGGCGCTGGACGGCGTGCTCTTCATCGACGAGGCGTACAGCCTGGCCAACTCCGGCTACAGCAAGGGCGATGCCTACGGCGACGAGGCACTGCAGGTGCTGCTCAAGCGGGCCGAGGACAACCGGGACCGGCTGGTGGTGATCCTGGCCGGCTACCCCGAGGGGATGAACCGGCTGCTGGCCGCCAACCCCGGCCTCAACTCCCGCTTCACCACCCGGGTGGACTTCCCCAGCTACCGCCCCGCCGAACTGACCGCGATCGGCAGCGCGCTGGCCGCCCGGGACGGCGACGGCTGGGACGAGGACGCGGCGGACGAGCTGGCCAGCATCTGCGCCCACGTGGTCGGCGAGGGCTGGATCGACGAGCTGGGCAACGGCCGGTTCATCCGCACCCTGTACGAGAAGTCCTGCGCCTACCGCGACCTGCGCCTCTCGCTCTCCCGCGAACTGCCGACCCGTGAGGACCTGGCCACCCTCCGGCTCCCCGACCTGGTCCAGGCCTACGGCGAACTGATCGACGGCCGGAACTAGCTTGATCTTTAACCTGTGCGGCGGGGGCGAGGGGTGTTGGACTTCTTCGTCTTCTTCGCTGCTGGCTTCGTCGTGCCTGTCTTGCGGGCTG
>NZ_JBGCCO010000080.1:0-4981 GCF_041262605.1 Kitasatospora sp. GAS1066B | reverse complement strand
TGGTAGACGTTGCCGTCGTTACCGATCGCCAGCACCTGCGAGGACCCGTCCGGCATCCCCGCGATGCCCGCCTTGCGCGCCGACATGTTCGGCGATCCCACACCGCTCAGGGGCGCGAAGCCGCTCAGCCTGCCGCCGGCGGACCGAATCGCGTGGTAGAGGTTCCCGTCCGTGCCGACGCCCAGTTCCTGTGAGGTGCCGTCCGGCATCCCGGTGATCGCTGCCTCGGAACCCTTGAACACGCCGACCCCGCCGACACCCGACATGGGGGTGAAGCCGGGCCAGTTACCGGAGCTCGTCCGGACGCCGAGGAAGAACTCGGAGGACTGGGACGGCGGCACGCTGGTGACCGACACGTCGAGGTAGTCCTCGTCGATCCCGATCGAGTAGCCGCCGTAGGTCTGGTTCGCGGACGGCGAGGCGTACTGGTGGACGCGCTGGTGGTTGGCCCAGTAACCGGCCGGAATGGCCGGGTCGTTGACGTCGGCCGTGCCGTTCCAGTTCGCGTCGAACACCACGTCGGGCATGGTGTAGGCGCTGTTTCCGGCGTTGGCGACCAGGTCCTTCATGCCGGAGTTGGAGCTGCTGTAGACGCCGGAGTTGAAACCGTAGGCGTGCAGCTCGTTGGTCCAGGCGGTGAGGAAGGCGAGCACCGAACCGGTGTACGTCGACTGGTAGCTCTCCATGTCGTAGTACAGCACGCTGCCCGGGGCGAAACCGAGCGTCGTGGCCTGCTGCACCGCGTCGTCCGCGGCGCTGGCGCCCTGGTACGCCGGGTTGGTGATGCCGGCGGCCTGCACGCCGACGTACAGCGGCATGAAGTGCCAGCCGCTGCTCTGCTCCTGCTGGACCCAGGAGGCCGTCAGGTTGGACTGGCCGCAGGTGCGCTGCGAGCCGCCGATGTAGATGCCGATCGCCCGGTACGGGGAGGCGGACATCCAGGCGCTCATGGCGTCGGTGCTCGGCGCGTCGCAGGCGTCGAAGCCCTGACCGGCGTAGCTGGTGGCGGAGGCCGGTACGGTCGCGGCGGCGGCCGAGGCCGAAGCCGTGGCGGTCCTGGGCGCGGCCATCAGCTTCCTGGGGGCGGCGGCCGCGGCAGGCGGGCCACTCGGTGCCGCGGTGGGCAGTCCGGCAGCGGCGATGATCTGACGGACCGACGGCTGGTCGGTGCCGTACGCACCGGTCACCCGAACCGTGGTGTCGGCCGCGTCGATCTCATGGCCGATCGCGTTGATCCTCGTTCCGACCGGCGTACCGCTGGCCACGGGTTCGACGAGCAGGGCCTCGGTGCGGCCGATCAGATGCGGCGGGCAGTTCTGCTCGGTGCCCGGATGCCCGAGGTAGACGGCGTGCTGGTCGAACCGGACGCAGGCGTGCGGATCGGCCGTCAGATCCACCACGGTCCATGCGGTGGGAACGTGGAACACGTGGTTCAGGTAGGACACGGCCTTGGTGTCCGAGGCTCCGGAGGCGGCCTGTGCTGATCCGACGGCGGTCAGCGACGCGACGAGCGCGGCCGTCGTGGCGACCGCGTAGCGGCGTCGTCTAGTAGTGAGGCGGGAGTTCACCCGGGTCTCTCCTGATGATGGTGACGGTCGGCCCGCCGGGGATGCGGCAGGCCGGCGGACGTCACCGGCACAGCTGCCGGCGACTGCTACGGACTGGCAGACCGACCATCCGATCGGAACGTCGGCGTGCCAGCCACTCGGGATGCTAGTGCGACGCTCGGACAAGTCCTGATGGCACCCGGCGAATTGGCGTGCCCGAGCGGCCTTGGCGGGTGCCGGCGGAGGGCGCGCGGCAAGATCGGCCGGACCGGAGCTAGTTGTTCTGACCCGTGAGGTCGCGGGAGCGGCCCTCCTCCAGGACGCGGTAGCCGACCGCGGTGTAGAGGGACATCGCGGCCTCGTTGCCGCCGAAGACGTTGAGCATCAGGACCTGGTCGCCGCCGGCCCGGGTGACCTGCTCGCCGATGGCCATGGCCGAGCGGCCGTGGCCCCGGCCGCGGAACTCCGGGTGCACCAGCAGCGAGAAGCCGAAGGTGACTCCGGGGAGGTGGTGGTGGTGCAGCCAACCGGTGCCGATCGACTCGCCGTCGGCCTCGAGCACCAGGAGGGTGTTGTCGGGGGTGGAGACGCCTTCGGGGAGCAGCGTGCGGTAGTCCTCTTCGGCCTTCTGCCGGGCCTGCTCGGGCGTCCGGGCGCCGGCCTGCACCATCTCGGCGGCGTAGCGCTCCTGTCCGGCGGCCAGCCAGGCCGGGTACTCGGCTTCCGTCATCGGCCGGTGCGTCACCCCGGCGGGCGGCTCGGCCGGGGTGGTGACGACCTTGATCCGGGTCTGGGCGCGGACCGGGTAGTCGGCGAAGAGCTCGTCCGGTGCGGCCAGCCGCACGCCCACCCGCCCGGCCCCGTGCTCCGCGCACCAGCGGCGCGCCCAGGTGTGGGCTGCGCGGCGGTGGCTGCCCTGGGCGTCGTGGTCGGCGTCGGTCCACAGTTCGCCGATCCGGCCGGCGGTGCTGCCCTGCTGCTCAGTGAGGCTGACGACGACCTGCCCGATCCGGCGGCCGTCCTCGTCGAGGATCGCCGCCGCCGTCCATTCGTCGCCCTGCTCGATGACCGAGGTGGCGAATTCGGCCGCCGCCGGCTCCGGCAGGCCGGTCGCCCGGTAGGCGTCGATCAGGCGCTGCCGGTAGGCGGGCTCCCAGTCGGAGGATGCGGCGAGGAGGGCGAAGTCCGTCATCCGGGCAGGATAGGGAGATCATCTCCCCGTCTGTCCAATGGTTTTCGCGCTTCCGCTCGGGCAGGGTGTATCCGCCGGCCCGTTGCGCCCGTAGGGTCTGGCGTCATGACAACTGCTATATCCGCTGACGGGATCCGGAAGCGGTACGGGGATGTCCAGGCTGTCGACGGAGTATCACTCACCGTCGAGACTGGCGAGTTCTTCGGTCTGCTCGGGCCCAACGGCGCCGGCAAGACCACCACATTGGAGATCCTGGAAGGGATCCGTGAGGCCGACGAGGGCCGCATCGAGCTGCTGGGGCTGGCGCCCTGGCCGCGCAATCCGAAGCTGCTGCCCCGGATCGGGGTGCAGTTCCAGGCCTCCGCCTTCTTCGACAAGCTGACGGCGCGGGAGACCATCCGCACCTTCGCCTCCTTCTACGGGGTCGGGGCCCGGCGCGCGGACGCCTGGCTGGATCGGGTCGGCCTGACCGATTCGGCTGCCGTGCGCACCGACAAGATGTCCGGCGGCCAGGCCCAACGGCTCTCGATCGCCTGCGCTCTGGTGCACGACCCGGAGCTGGTCTTCCTGGACGAGCCGACCACGGGCCTGGACCCGCAGGCCCGGCGCAACCTCTGGGACCTGCTGCGGGACATCAACGCCGAAGGACGCACGGTCGTGCTGACGACCCACTACCTGGACGAGGCCGAACTGCTCTGCGACCGGGTGGCGGTGATGGACCACGGAAAGGTGCTGCAGACCGGCGCCCCAGCCGCGCTGGTACGCGAGCTGGACGACACCGTGCGGATCAGCGTGGAGTCCGGGCTGATCCCGATCGAGACGGCGCGCGAGCTGCTGACCGCCGCCGGGGCCGAGATCGCCGCGCTGGAGGACAACGGGGTGCTGCTCTCGCTCTCCACCCGGGCGCCGGCCCCGGTGCTCTCGGTGCTGGCGGAGCAGGGCGCGCTGCGCGGCCTGGAAGTCCGCGGCGCGACCCTGGAAGACGTCTTCCTGCACCTGACCGGACGGGAGTACCGCGCATGAGCGCTGTAGAGAAGGAACGGGCGAGCGCCTTCGTCGGCCTCTCCCGGGTGATGCTGCTGACCTTCCTGCGGGACCGCACCGCGCTCTTCTTCACGCTGCTGATGCCGCTGATGTTCCTGGTGCTGTTCGGCTTCCTCTTCAAGGGCGCCACCTCGCCGCACCTCAAGATCGCCCAAGTCGGCCCGGTGGCGGTGCTGGACTCGGCCACCGGGGAGGGCCGGGTCAGCATCGACAAGGCGCTGACGATCACTCAGGTCCCTGACGAGCAGACGGCGTTGACCAAGGTCAAGAAGGGTGACTACGACGCGCTGATCGAGCAGGGCCCGGGCGGTCAGGTGATCGTCCGCTACAGCGCCTCCGACACGGTCAAGGTCGGCGGCGTGACGGGCGTGCTCAACGGCCTGGTGCAGCAGGCCAACCAGGCCGCCACCCACCAGGACCCCGCCTACACCATGGTGGCCGGCCAGGTGGAGGACCAGAGCCTCAAGCCGATCCAGTACCTCACCCCCGGCCTGCTGGGCTGGGCGATCGCCACCGGGGCGATCTTCGGGGCCTCGCTCAGCCTGGTCAACTGGCGCAAGAAGCGGATCCTGCGGCGGCTGCGGCTGGCGCCGGTCAGCATCGGCGCGATCGTCGGCTCCCGGATCCTGGTCACCTGCGTGGTGGCGCTGGTACAGACCGCGATCTTCCTGGCGGTGGCCACCACGCCGGCCTTCGGCCTCAAGCTGACCGGCAACTGGCCGCTGGTGCTCCCGCTGGTGCTCTGCGCCACGCTGGCGTTCATGTCGATCGGGCTGGTCACCGGCGCCATCGCGAAGACCGAGGAGGCGGCCAACGGCATCAACCAGGTGATCATCCTGCCGATGTCCTTCCTCTCCGGCGCCTTCTTCCCGCTGGACAACTCTCCGCAGTGGCTGCAGCAGCTGTCCAAGATCTTCCCGCTGCACTACCTGGTCACCTCCGCGCAGACGGTGCTCAGCCGCGGCGGCGGCCTGATGGACGTGCTGCCGCAGATGGGCGGGCTGCTGGCGTTCGCGGCGGTGCTCGGCCTGATCGCCTGGCGGATCTTCGACTGGGAGGACGCGTAGCGGAGCCCGTAGTCGTCCCGTAGCCGGGGCCGGGAGCCTAGCTTGATCTTTAAGCAATCGCCTCGAACGAGCCGTCGAACTTGATCACTCGTATCGGTAACCGCCGTACGCGGAAGCGGCCTTCGCCTGAT
>NZ_JBGCCO010000079.1:0-4990 GCF_041262605.1 Kitasatospora sp. GAS1066B | reverse complement strand
GAGCCGATGTTGGCGCAGTTCCGGGCGGTGGCCGAGAAGGTGGAGTTCCGGCCGCCGTTGCTGCCGGTGGTCTCCAACGTGACCGGTGAGATCGCCGACCCGGACGAGTTGTGCAGTCCGGACTACTGGGTGCGGCACGTGCGCCAGGCCGTGCGCTTCGCCGACGGGGTCCGCGCCCTGCACGCCCAGGGCGTGCGCACCTTCCTGGAACTCGGCCCCGACGCCGTGCTCACCGCGATGGTGCACGACACCCTGGCCGACCAGGAGCCGGTCACCGTCGCGGCGTTGCGCCGCGACCGTCCCGAGCCCGAGGCGGTGGTCACCGCGCTGGCTCAAGCGCACACCGCGGGCGTGCCGGTGGACTGGCCGGCCTTCTTCGGCGCGCTGCCGGGCGGTGCCGGGCGGCCGGCGCACGTGGAGCTGCCCACCTACCCGTTCCAGCGGGAGCGCTACTGGCTGGAGGCGCCCACCGCGCCCGGCGGCCGCACCCCCGGGCAACTCGGCACCGGACATCCGATCCTGGGCGCCGCCGTCGAGCTGGCCGACGGGCAGGGCCTGGTCCTGACCGGCGGGCTGTCGCTGCGCAGCCACCCCTGGCTGGCCGACCACAGCGTGTTCGGCACCGTCCTGGTGCCCGGTGCCGCGCTCGCCGAACTCGCGCTGGCGGCGGGCCGGCACGCCGGCTGCCCGCGCCTGGCCGAACTGACCCTGGAGGCACCGCTGGTGGTGCCGGACCAGGGCACGCTCGCGGTGCAGGCCGTGGTGGCGGCGCCGGAGGCCGACGGCAGCCGCCGGATCACCGTGCACTCGCGCCCGGAGTCCGCGGCGCCGGACGCCTGGACCCGGCACGCGCACGGCACGCTCACCGCCGAAGCAGAGCTGCCCGAACCCGATCAGGGGTCGTGGCCGCCGGCCGAGGCCGTCCCGGTGCCGGTCGAGGACTTCTACCGGGATCTGGCCGACCGCGGCCTGGACTACGGCCCGCTCTTCCAGGGGCTGCGGGCGGCCTGGCGCGCGGGTGACCGGGTCTTCGCCGAGGTCGAGCTGCCGCCGGCGGCGGACGGCGCCGGGTTCGCGCTCCACCCGGCGCTCTTCGACGCCGCGCTGCACCCGCTGGCCCTCGGGGCGGCCGGCTCCGAGCGGCCCGGCGATCACCTGCTGCTGCCGTTCTCCTGGGCCGGTGTCACGGTGTCTGCGCCCGGCGCCCAGTCCCTGCGGGTGCGGCTGTCGCGCTCCGACGCCGGCAACGCGGCGCTGCACCTTGCCGACCAGGATGGACAACCGGTGGCGGTGATCGAGGAGTTGGCGCTTCGCCCGGTCTCCCCCCGGCAGCTGCGGGCGGCCGGCGGTGAGGCGACCCGGTCGCTGCTGAGCGTCGGCTGGCATCCGGTCGGCGCGCCCGAGGAGCGGCAACCGGCCGACTGGACGGTCGTCGACGGCCTCCAGGGTCTGACGGCGCTTGCGGAGGCGCCCGCCACGGTGGTGGTCCGGCTCGGCGCGTTCGGCCGGCCGGACGGGCAGCCGGCCCGGTCGGCCCGCCGGATCGCCACCGAGGCCGCCGAGTTGGTCCGGCTGTGCGCCGCCCCGGGGCGGTTCGCCGACTGCCGGCTGGTGGTCCTGACCCGGCTGGCGCTCGGCGTCCGGGGCGGGGAGGTCGCCGATCCGGCGGCCGCCGCGGCCTGGGGCCTGCTGCGCACCGCGCAACTGGAGCTGGGTGGCCGGTTCGACCTGATCGACGTCGACCAGGACGGCGAGGCCCTGCTGCCCGCCGCCCTCGCCTGCGAGCAGCAGCAACTTGCCGTTCGAGGTGCTGAGTTGCTCGTGCCGCGGCTCGGCAGGGCGGCGGCTGCCGGCGGGGAGCCGGCGGTCGGGAGCTCGCTCGCGGGAACAGCCGCGGGAGCGGCCGGCGGCACCGTGCTGGTGACCGGCGCGACCGGTGGTGTCGGCCCGGCGGTGCTGCGGCACCTGGTGGCCGAGCACGGGGTGCGGCACCTGCTGCTGCTCAGCCGGCGCGGCCCGGCTGCCGAGGGAGTGGCCGAACTGGTCGGCGAGCTGCGGGAGTCGGGCGCCGAGGTGACGGTGGCGGCCGCCGACTGCGCCGACCGGGCGCGGCTCGCCGAGGTGCTGGAGCAGCTGCCGCCCACGGCCCCGCTGACCGCCGTGCTGCACCTGGCCGGGGTGGTGGACGACGGCCCGCTGGAGTCGCTGTCCGCCGAGCAGTTCGACCGGGTCTTCGCGGCGAAGGCCGAAGCCGCCTGGAACCTGCACGAGTTGACCCGCGACCTGGACCTCTCCGCCTTCGTGCTCTTCTCCTCGGCGGCCGGCACCCTCGGCAGCCCGGGACAGGCCAACTACGCTGCGGCCAACGCTTTTCTCGATGCGCTGGCCGACCACCGGCGCGGCCTCGGCCTGCCCGGCCGCTCGCTGGCCTGGGGCCTGTGGGACGTCGACGGCGGGATGGCAGGGCGGCTCGGCGTGGACGGCCGCGCCCGGCTGGGCCGCGGCGGCCTGGCCCCGATGGACCTCGGCGAGGCGCTGGCCCTCTTCGACGCGGCGCTGGCGCACCCCGAACCCGTGCTGGTGCCGGCCCGGTTGGACCTGGCGGCGCTGCGGACCCGGGCCGAGCAGGGTCTGCTGCCGGCTATCGCCGAGCGGCTGCTGCCGGCGAGCCGGCCGGGCGGTGCCGCTGTCGTGGCCCAACTTCCGCAGCGGCTGGCCGCGTTGCCCGAGCAGCAGCAGCGGGAGCTGGTCCTGGAGGAGGTGCTCGGCACGGTGGCCGCCGTGCTCGGACACCCCTCGCACCACCTGATCGACCCGGGACGGCCTTTCCAGGAGCTCGGGTTCGACTCCCTCACCGCGGTCGAGATGCGCAACCACCTCGGTGCGGCCACCGGGCTGAAGCTGCCCGCCACCCTGGTGTTCGACCGCCCGACGCCGAGCGCGCTCGCCGACTGGCTGTGGGCGCAACTCGCGCCGCGGCAGGGCGAGCAGACCGAGGAACTACGGCTGCGCTCGGCCCTGGCCGCCATCCCGTACGCCCGGTTGCGGGACGCGGGCCTGGTCGAGGTGCTGCTGCAACTCGCGGGCGCCGAACCGGCCGAGGCGTCCGGCAGCGCGGCAGCGGACGGGCCGGCGACCGTCGACGCCATGGACGCCGACGCGCTGATCCACCTGGTCCTGGGCGACACCGACAACGGACGATCCTGAGCGAGGCTGCGATGACGACATCCCCCGAACGGCTGGTGGAGGCGCTGCGTGCCTCCATCAAGGAGAACGAGCGCCTGCGCACGCACAACGAGCAGTTGCTGGCCGCCCGGGCCGAGCCGATCGCCGTGATCGGCATGGCCTGCCGCTACCCCGGCGGCGTGCGCTCGCCCGAGGACCTGTGGCGGCTGGTCTCCGAGGGCGAGGACGCGATCGGCGAGTTCCCGGCCGACCGCGGCTGGGACCTGGACACCCTCTACGACCCTGATCCGGACCGCTCCGGCACCTCGTACACCCGCCAGGGCGGATTCCTCTACGACGCGGGCGAGTTCGACGCCGAGTTCTTCGGGATCAGCCGCCGCGAGGCGGTGGCCACCGATCCGCAGCAGCGGCTGCTGCTGGAGAGCACCTGGGAGGCGGTGGAGCGGGCCGGGATCGATCCGGCGGCGCTGCGCGGCAGCACGACCGGCGTCTTCGTGGGCGTGATGTACGGCGACTACGCCACCCGGCTGCCGAGCATCCCGGCCGAGCACGAGGGCTTCGTCGGCACCGGCAGTGCCGGCAGCGTCGCGTCCGGGCGGATCGCCTACACCTTCGGCCTGGAGGGGCCCGCGATCACCCTGGACACCGCCTGCTCCTCCTCCCTGGTGGGCATGCACCTGGCCGCGGAGGCGCTGCGCAAGGGCGAGTGCTCGCTGGCGCTGGCCGGCGGGGTGACGGTGATGGCCTCACCCGGCGTCTTCGTGGAGTTCAGCCGGCAGCGCGGGCTGTCGCCCGACGGGCGGTGCAAGCCGTTCGCGGCCGCTGCCGACGGCACCGGCTGGTCCGAGGGCGTGGGCATGGTGCTGCTGGAGCGGCTCAGCGACGCGCGCCGTAACGGGCACCGAGTGCTGGCCGTGGTCCGCGGCTCCGCGGTGAACCAGGATGGCGCGAGCAACGGGCTCACCGCGCCCAACGGCCCGTCCCAGGAGCGGGTGATCCGCCAGGCGCTCGCCGACGCCAGGATCGGCGCCGATCAGGTGGACGCGGTGGAGGCGCACGGGACCGGGACGAGCCTGGGTGATCCGATCGAAGCACAGGCGCTGCTGGCCACTTACGGCCGGGGCCGGTCGGCCGAACTGCCGCTCTGGCTGGGGTCGGTGAAGTCCAACATCGGGCACACCCAGGCGGCGGCGGGGGTGGCCGGGGTGATCAAGATGGTCGAGGCGATGCGCCATGGCGTGCTGCCGCCCAGCCTGCACATCGACCAGCCGACCCCGCACGTGGACTGGAGCGCCGGCGGCGTCGCGCTGCTCACCGAGCCCACCCTGTGGCCGCAGACCGATCACCCGCGGCGGGCGGCGGTGTCCTCGTTCGGGATCAGTGGCACCAATGCCCATCTGATCCTCGAACAGGCCCCGGCCGAGCCCGAGCCGGTCTCTGAAGCGGTAGAGCCGGTCGAGCCGGTCGCGCTGCCCTGGGTGCTGTCCGCCAAGGACGAGCCGGCGCTGCTCACCCAGGCGGCCGAACTCGCCGCCCGGCTGCGCCGGCAGCCCGACCTGCGCCTGCTGGACGTGGCCCGTTCGCTGGCCGGTACCCGGTCGGCCTTCACGCACCGGGCCGCGCTGGTGGCCGAGGACCGGGAGGAGTTCCTGGCGGGGCTGGCGGCGTTGGTGGAGGGGCGGCGGTCGGGTGTGGTGGTGCGTGGGGCTGGTGTGGTGGTGGGTGGGTCTGGTGTGGTGGGTGGTCGGTTGGCGGTGTTGTTTTCGGGTCAGGGTAGTCAGCGGGTGGGGATGGGTGGGGGGTT
>NZ_JBGCCO010000078.1:0-5136 GCF_041262605.1 Kitasatospora sp. GAS1066B | reverse complement strand
CCGCGGGGCCCCGCCCCCCCCCCCCCCCCGGGGGCCCCCCCCCCCGGGGGGGGGGCCCCCCCCCCCCGGGGGCCCCCCCCCCCCCCCGGCCGTCTTCGGGGATCAGTTCGTCACTTCGGTCGTCCAGTTGCCCCGGTCGCCGCCCAGCAGCACGAGCCGGTCCGCCACCCCGTGCACCCCGCCGACCGCCTGCAGCGCCGTCTCGTATCCAGGCGGACTGTCGACGCAGGCGTCCAGACCGGCCTGAGTGATGCAGCCCGGCGCTCCGGGATAACCACCGTTGTGGATCGACTTGCCCGGGTACGGGGAGCCCGACGGCGGCAGCGGCAGGGAGGGGCCGACGTTGATCGTCACCAGCGAGTTCCCCACCGTCATCGCCACGGCAACGGTCCAGTCGCTGCCGTTCATCGATGGCGCCAGGGTGGCGAGCGCGACCTTGAAGTCGGCCGGCAGGCCGGTCAGTCGCACTGGCAGCGGGACCGCCCACTTCCCGTAGGTCACGCCGGCCGCCACCCGCAGCACCACCGCGGTCGCGCCGGCGTCCTCGCCCCACTGGCCCTGGAGCTCGGCCCACCGCCCCGAAGACGTCAGCCAGCGCAGTGCGTGTTCGTCCGTCGGGAGCCTGGGGTCCGCGCTCGGCGTGAGCCAGTACGCTGTGCCCCCGTTGACCTGCGGTGCCGCGGAGCGTTGCGCGGGACGGCCGTTCAGCTTGGTGGCGTCGGGCACCTGCCCGGCTGGGAGCAGGGTCAGCCGCAGCTCGGAGAAGCCCCGGGCGGGGTTGCCGCGCACCATGGCGAAGGCCTGCGGCGAGGGGCCCTGGTAGTCGGCGGAGTAACCGATGCCGTCGCTGCCGCGCGCCCAGTCCGGCAGCCAGCCGAACTGCACCTCGGTGGTCAGCGGATCGTGCCCGGTGTCCGGCGGAAGATCAGCCGGGGCCGTCGTCGTCGGAGCGGCCGCCGGAACACCGTGCCCCTGCCCTGGCAGCGCCAACGCGAGCCCCGAGACGCCGACTGCGAAGGCCAGGCTCGCGGCCGCGACCCCCAGCCTCCGGCGCCGCCGCCGCGACCGCCCCTGCCGGACCGCGGCGGCCACGTCCACCACGCTCTGCTGCGGTGGCGAGCCCACCAGCTCCGCCAACCCCGTGCTCAGGTCGAAATCCATCACACAACCCCCTCTGCCACTGTCGCCGGACCCGCGAGCAGGCGGCGGCTCAGCGCGTCGATCCCCCGTGAGGTCTGACTCTTGACGTTTCCGGTGGAGCAGCCCATCGCCTCGGCAGTCTGCTCGACCGTCAGATCGCAGTAGTACCGGAGCACCACCGCCGTGCGTTGCCGCGGCGGGAGTGCGGCCAGCGCTTCCCTGAGGTCCACCGAGGCGTCCAGGTCGGGCGCGAACACCGGGGCATCCGGCAGTTCCTGCGCCTGCCACCGGGCCCGCCACCGTTCCCATGGCGAGCGCTGCTCCGAAAGGAAGGTGTTCACCAGGGCCTTTCTGGCATAGCCGTCCATGTTCTCCACCCGCGCCAGCCGGGGCCAGTGGACGTACAGCTTGGTGATCGTCTCCTGCACCAGGTCATCCGCCCGGTGCCAGTCGGCACAGAGCAAGTACGCGACACCGCGTAGCCAAGTGGCCCTGGTGCTGGCGAATTCAATGAATTCCGCGTCGCGCTTCGGCTTCGCCATCGCCGGCAACTCCTCTCCGGGAAGTGCTCCCCGCACTGCCCGCCACACTGATGCGACCGCACTGCGAAAGGTTGCACGTAGGCTGCTGACCATGCCCACCGGCCGCTACTCCCTCCACGACCCGCACGACGGCACCCCCCTCGGCGAGGAACGGTTCAGCTGCGCGCCCGGCCCCGCCGGCTGGCGCTACGTCGGCAAGTCCTATGCCCCGGACGGCACGCCGCTGGGCACCGTCGACCTCACGCTGGACTCCCGGGCCCGCCCGCTGCGGATGGAACTGCGCTCCGGTGGCTGGCAGGTCCGCGGGGGAGCCGTGGACGGGGTGGCCTGGGTGCGTACCGACCCGGCCGACCCGACCGGCGCCGCGGCCACCGAAGGGCACGACCGCGCCCACGGCTTCGCCGGCGACTCGCCCGCTTTCCTGATCGCCACCGCCCGCCTGCTGCGGCCGGCCGAGGGCGCGAGCGCGCGGGTGCGACTGGTCGCCTTCAGCGGCGCGGCGCTGGCCCCCCGGACCTTCGACCAGGGCTGGACCCTGCAGAGCGTGGAGCAGCACGCCACCGACAGCGGCCCGCTGCTGGTCGAGCGCTACCAGGTGGCCGACCTGGAGACCGGCGAGCAGCGCGAACTGCACCTCGCGGGCGACGTGCTGCTGGCGGCCCCGGGCATCGAACTGGAGGAGTTGGACAACCCGCCCAACGCCTGGCCGAGCTGGGAGTGACGCGGCCGGCTCAGCCGGGCAGCGAGAACCCGCCGTCGACGGCGGGGGAGGCGGGCGGCACCGGCGGCGCGGTGGGTGTGGCCGGGGCGGTGGGTGCGCCGGGGCCGGGGCCGGGTGCGGGCGGCGGGCTGGGCACGGCACCCGTGCCGGTCGCGCGCTGCCACTCCCGGCGCTGCCGCTCGGTCAGCACCGCGCCCAGGTACAGCGCCGGATGCAGCCCGGCCGGCACCGGCCAGCCGGTCCGCTCGGCCACGTCACCGGCCAGCCGCTGCGCCATCCCGAGCGCCGCCTGGGCATCCAACTGATCTGCCCGGTTCAGCAGTTGGCGAATCGCCAGCCAGAGCCCAGGGGGCACGGTCGACAGGTCGAGCCGGACCAGATCGGTGCCCAGCGCGGCCAGCACCTGCGGCGGCGGCGCGACGGTCAGCCCCGGTGCGGCCGTCTCCGGCACTCGCTCGCGCACCACCAGGGTGCCCGCGAAGATGTCGCCGAGCCGCCGGCCGTCGGTCGAGACCAACGAGCAGAGCGCGGCCGGCACCCCGGTCAGCAGGATGATCTCGAAGACCCCGACCAGCGCCCGGACCAGCGCGTGCCGGAACCCCGCGGGCCCGCCGTCGACCCGCACCACCCGCAGCCCGAGCGCCGCCTTCCCCAGCGACCGTCCGCGCGACAGCGTCTCCACCAGCACCGGCACCGCGACCAGGAGGAGGACCATCAGGCAGATCACCAGCGCCGCGGCGGCCGCCCCGTCCAGGCCCGGCAGCAGCACCAGCGACAACAGCGAGAGCAGGAAGAACGCCGCGAACTCCACCACCAGGTCCAGCAGCACGGCCAGCGCCCGGCTCGGCAACTTCGCCGGCCGCAGTCCGAGGACCACGGCCTCACCCGTCACCAGGTCGCTCACCGCACCAGCCCGTTCCACTCGACGTCACGGAGCAGAGCAGCCGCCCGACCCCCGATCTTCAGGTGCCCAACATACGGGGCCGCCCGAAAGCCGGGGAAGGCTCCCAGCCCACCCGCGACGACCTCTGGCAAGCTGACCCCAGCCGTTGACCCCGCGCCGCCACCGCCCACCTTGGAGTGACCCGCATGGACCTGGACGTCTTCGTCGCCGCCCACCAGGCGCAGTGGGCGCGGTTGGAGGCTCTCAGCAAGCGGCGCAAACTCACCGGCGCGGAGGCCGACGAACTGGTCGCGCTCTACCAGCGGACCACCGGCCACCTGGCCAAGGTGCAGGCCACGGCGCCCGATCCGGCCCTGGTCGGCCGGTTGACCACGCTGGTGGCACGCGCCCGCAACGCCGTCACCGGCAGCCGGGTCGCCGGCTGGCGCGACGTGGGCCGCTACTTCACGGTCAGCTTCCCCGCCGCCCTGTACCGCTCCCGCCGCTGGTGGCTCCCGATAGCCCTGGTCTCGCTGCTCGGCGCCGCGCTGATCGCCTGGTGGGTGGCCGCGCACCCCGAAGTCCGGGACAGCCTGGCCAGCCCCAGCCAACTACGCGAGATGACCCGCCCAGGCGGTGCCTACCAGGCCTACTACTCCGACCGCCCGGCCAGCTCCTTCGCCGCCCAGGTCTGGACGAACAACGCCTGGGTCGCCACCCAGTGCCTGGTCTTCGGCGTCTTCCTGGGCTTGCCGGTCCTCTACGTCCTGGCCCAGAACATCCTCAACCTGGGCATCGGCGTCGGCCTGATGGCCTCCGCCGGCCGCCTCGACCTCTTCCTCGGCCTGCTCCTGCCGCACGGCCTGCTCGAACTCACTGCGGTCTTCGTCGCCGCCGGCCTCGGGCTGCGCCTCGGCTGGACCGTGATCGACCCGGGCCCGCGCCCGCGCACCGTCGCCCTGGCCGAACAGGGCCGCGCCACGATCGGCATGGCCATGGGCCTGACCGCCGTCCTCTTCGTCAGCGGCCTGCTCGAAGCGTTCGTCACCCCCTCCGGCCTCCCCACCTGGGCCCGGGTCGGCATCGGGGTCACCGCCGAGACGCTCTTCCTGCTCTACGCCCTGGTCCTCGGCCGCCGCGCCGCCGCCGCAGGCGAGACCGGCGACGTGGCCGCCGCCGATCGTGCGGACCTCCAGCCGGTGGCGGGCTGACCCCTTCTGACCTGGTAGTCTTCTCTTCACGCCGCCAGAGCCGTTGACACGGGTCCGGTCGGCTAGTAGATTCGAACGGTTAGGTCGACTGGACAACAGGGTCGGCCGGTTGTAGCGTCTACGACACGACAGGCTGAGGAAACGCGTCCATGGATGCGGCCCGGCAAGTCAAATTGCCCCAGGCAAAAGCAGTGCGAATCCTTTGATAAGCTCTGCTGGTAAGCCGAAGGGAATCCCCTCAGCGGGAATTCGGAGAAGAAAACGACCGGTAAACGGTGCGGACCGGATCTGATAAGCTGAGAACACGAAAGAACGAAGCGCCCGGAGGGGTCACGGAAGTGGCTGCGAAGGAAGTGTCCGTTCCTTGAGAACTCAACAGCGTGCCAAAAGTCAACGCCAGATATGTTGACATCCCCGGCCTCGGTCACTTGATCGGGGTTGGAGATTCCTTTTGAAGTAAAACACTAGCGAGGACGCAGTGCACGAGGTCACCCTATTCCGGTGGTTGTCGTGCCGCTCTCGTGGTGGACGCTCGATTACGGGCAGACATTCACGGAGAGTTTGATCCTGGCTCAGGACGAACGCTGGCGGCGTGCTTAACACATGCAAGTCGAACGGTGAAGCCCTTCGGGGTGGATC
>NZ_JBGCCO010000077.1:0-5395 GCF_041262605.1 Kitasatospora sp. GAS1066B | reverse complement strand
CGACGACGATCTTCGCGGAGGTGGTGGCGCGGGTGGCGGCCGCGGGGCTAGAGCTTGCGAAGTCCACTGAGGACCCTTTCGAGCAGCGTGACGTCGGGCTGGTTGCCGGATTCGCCCCCGGCGGCGGGCTGGTGGATGGCGACCAGGCCGGCCTCGGCGAGGTCGGCCACGAGGATCCGGGCCACCCCGAGCGGCAGCGAGAGCAGCGCGGAGACCTCGGCCACCGACTTCACCTCGGTGGCGCAGAGCGTGCAGATCCGCTGGTGCTCGGGCAGCAGCGTGGCGAGCCTGGCCTGGTCGACACTGGCCGATACCAGTGCCTCCAGGGCCAGTTCGTAGCGGGGCCGGGTCCGGCCGCCGGTCATCGCGAACGGCCGGATCAGCGGACCGCTGTCCGGCTCGTCGGCCGGCGGCTGAGCTGCCGGCCTGCTCGGAGCGGTCCGCGGTGCCTGCGGGTCCTGCTGCGGGTACGCCTGACCCTGGTGCGGGAGAGGCCGACCGTACGGGTCGCCCTGCCGGCCGTGCTGCGGTCTGCCGTAGCTCTGGCCTTGGCCTGCGCCGGGCGTCCCGAACGCGTCGTGGCCGGTGCCGGGGTACGGGACTCCGTACTGGCCCTGGCGATCGTCGGGCGGTGTCACGGTCCTCTCCTCACAGGATGCGGCGGTGCGGTGCAAGGTGCGGGGCGCGGCCTCGGTGGAACTGGGTGAGGCCGGTGGTGCGAGGTTCCGGTACAAAGCCCGAAGCCGAGCCCGTCGCCGCGGGCTCGGAAGGGGGCGGCTGGATACTACAAGTACTACGGCGGTGACCGCTCACCTTCACCGGGCGCTCCCGACGGTCCGTCAGGATAACCGGACGGGCCGTCAGGGGCGTACGAGAGGAGCGTACTGACCGGCCGTCAGCACACCGACGGCCGGGCCGTGTTGGCCCAGGAGCCCGCCCAGGACCCCTGCTCAGTGCAGGAGGCTGCCCTGGAGTTCGGCGCGCAGGGCGGGGGTGAGGACGGCGCCGGCGCGGTCGACGAGCAGGGCCATCTCGTAGCCGACCAGGCCGATGTCGGAGTCGGGGGAGGCGAGGACGGCGAGGGAGGAGCCGTCGCTGACGGCCATCAGGAAGAGGAAGCCTCGTTCCATCTCGACGACGGTCTGGTTGACGTCGCCGCCCTCGAAGATCCGGCTGGCGCCGGAGGTCAGCGAGGTGAGGCCGGAGGCGACGGCGGCGAGCTGGTCGGCGCGGTCGCGGGGAAAGCCCTCGGACATGGCGAGCAGGAGCCCGTCGGCGGAGACCACCACCGTGTGCGACACCCCAGGGGTGTTGTCCACGAAATTGGTGATCAGCCAGTTCAGGTTCTGTGCGGCCTGACTCATCTGACTCAACTCAACGCTCCTGGTGGTTCGGGCCGCCGAAGAGATCGGTGCTGTTGTTCTGCTGTCCGCGTCCGGGGCGGCCCGGCTGGGACATGTCCTGGTGGTCGATCCGGAAGCTGCCGGTCTGGCCGGACTCGGAGCCGGCGTTGCGGCCCTGCTCCACACCGCGGCGCAGGTTGGTCAGCCGGCCGCGGACCTCCTCGGGGCTGCGGGAGACCTGCGGTCCGTCCGCGGCGGCCGGCTTGGCGTTGCCGGGGACCAGGTTCTGCCGGGGCACCCGGCGCGGCAGACCGGAGTCGGTCACCCCGCCGGCGGCCGGCTCGCGGACCTGCTCGGCCCGCTGCCAGGCGCCGTCGTTCGCCGACTGCCAGGCGGTCGGGCCGGTCGGGCCGGAGGCACCGAGGCCGGACACCTGGTGGCCGGCGGGCTCGGGAGCCTCGGCGGACGAGGTGTCCTTGGCGCCGGTGAACCAGTTCGGCTGCTCGCCGGTGTCCAGGCCGCCGATCGGGCGGGAGCCGAGCCCGCTGCTCAGCTGCTGGCCGGGGCGGCGCTGCGGCAGCCCCGAGTCCAGTGCCGGGGCCTGCGGGGCCGGCAGCGCCGGGGTGCTCTCGTACGGGTGGCCGCTCGCGCTCTCCTGGCCGCGCTGGCTGCGCTGGCCGTGCTGGTCGCGCGGCGCGAAGCCGTCGAAGCCGGTCGGCTCGCCCTGGTAGCCGGCGGCCTGCTGCTGCTGGTACCCGGAGCCCTGGTAGCCGGCGTCCTGCTGCTGGTACCCGGAGCCCTGGCCGGAGTCCTGGCCGGAATCCTGGCCGGCGTCCTGGTAGCCGTACGGCTCGGCGGCCTGGTCGGCGTAGTAGCCCTCCTGGTAACCCTGCTGCCCGTAGTTCTGGTAGGGCTGCTGGTAGCCGGGCTCGGCGTACTGCTGGTCGTACTGGTTAGAGAAGCCGCTCTGCTGGTGGCCCTGGTAGCCCTGGTCGGCGTACGGAGCCTGCTGCTCGTACCCGGCCTCGGCCTCGACGTACTCGGCCTCGACGTAGTCGGCCTCGGCACCCTCGAACTCGCCCTGGGCGAAGTCCTGCGGCGCGAAGTCCGACGTGCCGAGCTCCCGCGAGGTGACGTGCGCCTGGTCGGCGCCGTCCTCGCCGGGACCGGCCTCCAGGGCCGCGCGACGGCGCTGGTCCAGCCGCAGCGAGCGCTGCATCGAGTCCAGTGCGGGGCTGAACCCGCCCTGCCCGCGGCCGCCGAGCGCCAGGTTGTCGTCGAAACCGAGCTCGGCCGCGCTGCGCGGGGCCGCGAAGGCCTCGTGCGACCAGGTGTCCTGCGGCGCCTGGTCGGTGAAGATCCGCGAGACGGTGAACTCTTCCTCCGGCTCCGGCATCGCACGCATCTGGGTGAGCGGGGCCGGGAGCATGACCAGCGAGGTGGTGCCGGCCGACTCGCCCGAGGGGCGCAGCTGGACCCGGATGTCGTGCCGGTCGGAGAGCCGGCCGACCACGAACAGGCCCATCCGGCGGGAGATCGAGGCGTCGACGGTCGGCGGCTCGGCGAGCTTCTCGTTGATCTCGGCGAAGTCCTCGGCGGTCAGGCCGATGCCCTTGTCGTGGATCTCGACCAGCACTCGGCCGTCCGGCAGCCGGGTCGCGTTGACGGTGACCCGGGTCTGCGGGCTGGAGAACGAGGTGGCGTTCTCCAGCAGCTCGGCGAGCAGGTGGACGAGGTCGGTCACGGCCGCGCCGATCACCTCGGCCTCGGGGATGCCGGACAGCTCGATGCGCTCGTACTGCTCCACCTCGGAGGCGGCGGCGCGCAGCACGTCGACCAGCGGGACCGGGGTGTTCCAGCGGCGACCCGGCTCCTCACCGGCCAGAACCAGCAGGTTCTCACCGTTGCGGCGCATACGGGTGGCCAGGTGGTCCAGCTTGAAGAGGCTCTCCAGCTGGTCCGGGTCGGCCTCGTTGTTCTCCAGGTCGGTGATCAGCGCCAGCTGACGCTGGATCAGACCCTGGCTGCGGCGCGAGAGGTTGGAGAAGATCGCGTTCAGGTTGCCTCGGAGCAGTGCCTGCTCGGCGGCGAGCGTGACCGCCTGGCTGTGGACCTGGTCGAAGGCGCGGGCGACCTCGCCGATCTCGTCGCGGCCCCACAGCGGGATCGCCTCGACGTTGGTGTCCACCCGGTCCGGGTCGGTCTTGGAGAGCTTCTCGACCAGGTCGGGCAGGCGGTGGTTGGCGATGTCGAGCGCGGTGGCGTTGAGCACGCGCATGCCCAGGATCATCGAGCGGGCGATGAGGCCGGTGAGCAGGCCGGCCAGCGCCAGCGAGGCGACCACGATCGAGGCGTTGAGGATGGCGTCGGTCTGGGCGCTGTCCTTGGCCGTGGTCGCGTCGGCGACGATGCTGTTCAGCAGGTTGGTCTCGGTGGTGCGCAGCGGGTTGATCTCGCTGGTGGTGGCCTGGACCCAGTTGGCCTCGTTGAAGCCCTGGTCCGCGGCCTGCTGCTGCTGCCGGGCGGAGGTGACCGGGTCGGTCGGCATCATCGCCTCGGTCTGGTAGGCCAGACCGATGTCCATCAGGCTCTGCACCGTCGGCAGCGTGACGTTGTCCGGCATCCGCAGCTGCGCGTGGGCGTCCGCGTCGGACTGGGCGACCACCGCGTTGGCGTAGATGCTGTTGTCGGCGGGGGAGGCACCGGTCTGGAAGCCGGCCAGCGAGGTCTGCTGGATGCTGTTGGAGACCAGCAGGTCCTGGATCAGCTGGGTGTTCTCGTACCGCGAGTTGCGCCCGGTGCCGATGCCGACGAACAGCATCAGCATCTGGGCGCGGCCGGTCGAGGACTCGGCCTTGGTCTGCGAGATGTCGTAGATCGCGCGGCCGCGGTTCACCCCGGCGGCACTACCGGCACCGACCGTGCTGTCGATCGACAGCAGCGGGCCGATCAGGGTCTGGTAGGCGTTGATGGTCGCGCTGGCGAACAGCTGCGGGGTGTAGGCGCTGGCGCGCAGGCTCTGCAGTGAGGCGACGTCGGTCTCGAAGGCCTGGTCGTCCTGGGTGATCTCGGGCTCGCCGGAGACCTTGGCGTAGGCGGCGCGGTAGGCGGCCAGTCGCTGGTCGGTGGCGGCCCGCAGCTTGGTCACCTGGCCCTGCGGGTCCTGGCCGGTCATCAGCGGCTGCAGGGTCATGTCGCGCTCGTTCTCCAGCGCGTCCGCCAGGTCGGTGGCGGCGCGGGCGAGGTTCGCGGCCTGCTCGGAGTGGGTCGCCTTGACGTAGTTGTCGAACGAGGTGTTGACGCGCATACCGCCGAAGACCAGCGCGATGGTGACCGGGATCAGCATGATCGCCATCAGCCGGACCGGCACGCGCCAGTTGCGGAAGGCCAGGAACTCATAGCGGCTGGTCTGCGTTGGACGTTCATCGTTGGGACCGATGATCACCTCCGACGCCACACCGCTCGATCGGCCTGGTGTGCCGGAGCCGGCCGTTGAACGCTCGGAGTTCGCCGCGAAGGGGGAGAACCCGGCAGTGCTCTGGCCGCTGCGGTCCGTCTCGCGGGGCTCGGGGCGCCGCTGCGGGGTGACTGGCTGCTTACGCCTCACTCGACAACAACCTCTCGGCCGACTGGCGGCCATGGATCAATCCAGCGGCTTACCCCTGGCCGCAGCCCGCTGCTGGGTGGAACTGCCATGAGTCAACTCGGGGTAGCTGGAATTTCAGCACGTGCGGGAGAACGGGACAAACAGCTCTTGCTGGCCGCCCACTGACGCACATATCGGACATTCAGTCACAGGAGCGACCAAACCAGCGGATGTCATGCGCCGAGCGCACCCGAACGACTACGGTGTGTCACGAAAACGTCCGAAATGCCTACCGAACCGTTATGCGATCCACAGAACCCGTTATGTGACGTACAGAACGGGGACCCCGAATGTTCGGAGTCCCCGTGATGGTCATCGCAGTCGGGCGAGGAGTGCGTGTTCGACGAGTGTGATGAGTGCGCTTTTGGCGCTGTCTCGGCGTCGGGCGTCGAGGGTGATGATGGGG
>NZ_JBGCCO010000076.1:0-5641 GCF_041262605.1 Kitasatospora sp. GAS1066B | reverse complement strand
CGCTTGTACTCGACTTTACCGACCGCAGGAGCTCGGATACCAGCTCTGAACTGCGACGATTCATAGACTACATGTCCGTGACGGTCTGTCATCACCAACTGATGTCGCCCGTTGGAGTGGTTCTCGATCGCACTGTCTGAACACTGCTCATCGCCTGGACGGAACCGTCTCAAGCACCACGGTGTCGTCGGCTTTGCTGGCCTGCCAGGCTGGGTCCGCGTTCAGCGACGTCGATGTTGAGACTGGGGATCTTGATGACCAGCCCGTGGACGACCCATGCGGTCGAGCTGCTGCCCGACCTTGTGATCAAGAAGTTCCGGTCGTTCAGCGACGGCGAGCACGAGCGGGAGTGGCGAGCCCTCACGTTGCTGGAGAGATACTCACCAGGTGTCGCTCCAGCGCCAATCGAAGCGGATCTGTCCGCAGCGCCCCCGACCGTCGTCATGTCACGCCTGGCCGGATCGCCACTGCGTGGCACCTGCATAGAGCCGGACCAGCTCGTATCCATGGCCCAGACGCTGACGAGCATGCACGAGTCCGTCCCGCGGAAGGCGGCAGCCGAGCTCCCTCCCCGATTGTGGAACCAGTACCATGCCAGCCGCGGAATCCGCGTTCGGCACGAGCGGCTGTCAGAGCAGGTGCCCAGCAGGGTCGTCTCGCAGGCGGTCGCCGCAGGTATGAGGTGGTTTCAGCAGTCGGGACTGGAAACTGCGGGCGAGCCGGACGCGCCGCCGATCTTCGGTCAGGCGGATGGGAACCTTGCCAACTTCCTGTGGGATGGGACGCAGGTCCGGGTGGTGGACTTCGAGGACTCCGGCCGCAGTGACCGCGCGTACGAACTCGCGGACGTGGTCGAGCACGTTTCGGTATGGGTGGACAGCGAGTTCGACATTGCACGCTTCCTTGGCTTCTTCGACCTGGCTGGTGCCGAGGCTTTCCGCCTGCGCGAGTGTCGGCGTCTCTTCTCGCTGCTCTGGCTCCTGGTCCTCGCCCTGGAGGACCCGAGCAATCCCCGGAACCCACCCGGAACTGCCGAGCGGCAGGCCGAACGCCTCCTAGACCTCCTGGGCTGAAGCCTCGCCCCGAGCTTGATCGTGTACCCCGCCCGGTGGCCGCTTCGCCGGGGTGAGGCGGCCACCGGGCAGGTGTGGGTCATTCTGGCGGGGCGGCGAGCTGGGCTTCGAGGTCGGCGACGCGCCGGTCCTGAAACCGCAGGTTGGAGCGGGCGGCTTTGAGGCGTTCGTCGAAGGATCGGTTGTCGGCGGTGAGTTGGCGGACGCGTTGCTTGAGGGTGGTGTTCTCGGTGGTGATCCGTTGGATGGCCTCCTCGGTCCACTCGGCTTCCAAGTCGCGTACCTGGCCGAGGAGTTCGCCGATGCGGTTGCGCTGAGTCATGATCTCGGCGTGGGCGGCCTTGAGGGCGTCCTCGGCGTTCAGGGCTCGCTCGCGCCAGGTCGTCTCGCGAACGTCGTCCTGGTCGGTGACCATCTGGGTCCGGCGTTCGCCGGCCTCGGCCATCGCGGCGGCAACCGTGGCCCTCGCCGCGGGGTGGTCGTAGAGGAAGGTGCGGGAGACGTTGGCGCGGCGGGCGACGGCCGCGACGCTGACCTGGGTCTTCTCGCGGCGGAGCCGGGTGACGGCGTCGCGGACCCGTCCGAGGGCGGCTTCGGTGCTGCGGTGGCGGGCCGCCAGAGCGGCGGCTGTGCGGGGTGCCGGGACGGTGGTGGTCACGCGCATGCCTCCTCATCGGTGGTGTCGTCGTACTCGCCCTGTTCGTCGCCGACGGCCTCGGCGAGGTCAGCTGCACGGAAGGCGGTGGACCACACGCGGTGGAAGTAGTCCTGGGGTTTGCGCAGGTCCAGGGCGAGGGCGTCGTCGAGGAGGCCGAGGCCTGCCAGGGCGCTCTCCAGGCCGTCGATGGCGCGGGCGGTGGGTTCGAAGTAGCGGTGGAGGTAGTCGGCGGTGGCGTCGTCGGGGGCGCCCTCGGCCAGCAGCCGCCACTGCTCGCGCTTGCGCCGCCAGTAGAGGAGGTCGGCGCCGGACAGGACGAACTTGTCGCAGTTGTGGCAGTCCAGGTTCCAGGGGCAGGCCCCTCCCTCGACGACGGGCTGGAAGGTACAGAACCCGCCCTCGGCCGGGGTGCTGCGGCGGCCGAGGTCGATCGCGAGGGACTGGGCCTGCTCTCGGGTGAGGGGTGTGGCGGTCTCGGTGAGGAGTTCGCCGGGGTTGGCGGTGCCGGGGCCGGCGACCCAGACGCGTTGGAGGACGTCGTCGAGGTCGGACTGGGTCAGGTGGACGTAATGCTCCGCCATTCGATCACTGACCTGCCCCATATATCGGCGGATGTGGGTCAGGCTCGCCCCGGCCCGCAGCAGCCGGGTCGCCAGAGTGTGCCGGGCTTGGTGGGCGACGTAGTGACCGCCCAGGTCGAGGTCGGTGATCCAGTTGCGCAGACCGGTGTGGAACCAGGTGTAGGACAGGGCGCGACGGCCGTCCGGGTTGAGCATGTCGGTGGGGAACAGGGCCAAGTGGACGCGCTCGGCGGAGGTGGGCGCGCGGCCGGCGTGGCGGTCGGCGAAGTGCGCCAGGGTCTTGCGCCGGCGTTCCTCAAGCCGGCCCATGAGCCGGTCGGGGATGCGGATCGCCGCGTTCAGATTGCCGACCTTGGTCTGGTCGTGCCAGAGCACAGGCAGCCCGCCGTAACGGCCGACGCAGTCCAGGCGCAGCTGGATGACCTCGTTGGCGCGCCGGCCGGTGATGATGATGGCCTCCCACACATCTCGCAGGCCGCGGTCGTGCGGGTCGTGGTCCTCGGCGAGGTGCCGCAGGTTGCTCTCGTCCGCGAGAGCGCGGGCGACCTCGTCGGGGAAGGGGTTGCGGCTGCGGGGCGTGCCCGGGCCGCCGACCGGCATGGCGGTGATGAAGGCGCGGTTCAAGCCGATCCGCTCGGCGCTGCCGTTGTCCAGCGCGCCGCGCAGCACGGCCCGGCCGTAGTTGAGCACCATCCGGCGCATGTTCTCGGTGACCTTCGACTTCTTGCCGTCAAGGCGGGCCTGGCCGCGGAAGGCAAGGCCGAGGCGTTCGCGGTTGCGCAGGTCCGCGACGAAGCGGTGGGTGTGTTCTTCGCGCAGCGCCCCGGGATCGTGGCCACCGTCCGGTGCCTCGGCCTCCAGGAACGCGCTCAGTTCGGCGCCCGCGCGGCGTTGGTAGTCCACCGGCTGGGCGCTGCGCGGGCATGAGGGCGAGCGCAGCACGTCGGCGATGTGGTCCCACAGCAGGTCGCGCAGCCACCGCTGGGAGACGCAGGTCAGGTCGATGTAGCTGGAGCGGTGGGGGAAGCGCACTCCGAAGTGCTCGGTCTCGATGTAGCCGGCATCCCGGGTGTCGGAGGGGGCGAAGTAGACCTTCCGCAGGGCTTCTTGCATCTCCTGGACCATGCGCTGGTGGTAGCCGCGATGGAAGACGGACGGGTCCAGGCCGGCCAGGGACGCCACGTCGCGACGCTGGCACTCGTCCGCGAGCGACTGCACCCACGTCAAGTTCCACACGGTGGTGGGCTGCAGGCCGTGGACGTACAGGCCCCACTGGAACTCGGCCCGCAGCAGGGGCCGCAGGCCGCGCAGGTAGATCCGCCCCGTGCGGTGCACCGGCAACTGCGCGCGGCACCAGGCGCGGAAGGCGATCTGGTCGTCGCAGGAGATGGGGACGGGGCGACCGTGCCGCTCGAAGGTGGCGAAGAAGTTCTTCGGCAGCCGGGCCCCGCCCGGACGCCCAGCCCGGATGTAGCCGCGCTCGTGCGCGCCGCACAACCCCAGCGGCGAGGAGGCCAGTTCGTCGCACACCTCCGTGCGGCACTCACCGTAGCCCGGGCACGGCTGCTGGTCGACCAGCCACCTCTCGAACTCCCCGTCCTCCTCGCCGGCGCCGGGGTGCCGCTTCAGGTGGCTCAGCCACCGGTTGCGGTGCCGGAAGCACACCACCAGGCGCAGGCTGAAGGCCGGCCGCTGCGGGCAGATCCGGCACATCATCTCCTCCGGGGCCTCCGACGCCGCCAACGGCTCCGCCGCGCGCAGGAACTGGATCCGGGTCATCCCGCCGGCCTCGGCCTCCTGCCACTGATCGGCGTGCACCGAGCACATCGCGTAGCGCCGCCAGCGCGACCGCGCGCAGTCAGGGACCGTGCAGCTCCACGGATAGACCGGGTGGGACGGCGGGATCTTCAGCACCCCGCCACGCAACGCCGGGTCGAACTCGGGCCCGTTGATCAGCACGGTGAGCACCTCCAGCCGGTCCCGTTGCGTGCGGGCGTCCTGCCGCGGCACCAGGAAGGGCGCGGTCACTCGGCCCCACCCCAGACCGTGCGCAGGGCGGTGTCGAAGGCCTGGTCGTGGATGTCGACGTGCCCGTAGACCTCGTCGACCATCGCGGCCGAGGCCCAGCCTCCGGCGTCCCGGGCGATCAGCAGGTTGCCACCGGCCGCGTCGAGTACCGCGGAAGTGAAGTTATGCCGGAAGGCATGGGGTTTCACGACGCCGAGCCCGGCGCGCTTCCCGGCCCGGCCGAGCATCCGGCGGGCCCCGACCGGCGCCCATGGCTGCCCGGAGTCCTTGCCGTGGAGCTGGACCAGGAGCATGCCGTGCCGGGTGCCGCGCGGGTACTCGCTGGTGAGGTACTCGAAGTAGGTGTGCACCATCGCCGGGCTGACCCGCTTGATCAGCCCGCCGGTCACCGTGCCGCCCTCGACGCGCCAGGGGAGCTTGGTCTTCGCCTCGGCCCGGTTCGGGTTGCCGGGCCGGTGGCAGACGTGGACGTGCGGGGTGCGGCACTCCCCGCAGGCCGCGTCCTCGCGCAGGTGCAGGTCCACCAGGTGCAGCCCGCAGAGTTCGCCGATCCGCAGGCCGCCGTCGGCCAGCCAGGTCACCACCAGCCGGTCGCGGGCGGCGTTCACCACTGCCAGGAGCTTGTCCCGCGCACCGTCGGGGAGCATCTTCGGGTGTCGGCGGCGCGGCCGCGTCGGCGCGAGCGGGTTGGTGGGCAGGGAGTTCTTCACGTGTCCCAGGAATGCGCGGCGCCGGTCCGCCCGTGTGGGCAGCCGCGAGGTGTCGAGCTTCTTGCCGAGCTCGCAGTTCACGCCCAGGGACGACTGGTGCAGGTAGAAGCCCTTCAGGCAGGCCGCCGCGGTCGACAGCGCGGAGCGGCCGTATGGGCGTTTGCCGATCCGCCACGGTTCGCCGAGCGGCATGAGGACCTCCGCGCCGACGATGCCCATGTAGCGCTCAAGGTCCCGCAGCACGACCTTCTCGAAGGCCAAGCACTCGCGCTCCAGCCACCGCAGATGGTCCACCAGGTAGTACGCGTAGGTCCTCTGCGTCCCCGACCCGTCGTACACGCGCAGGAACCGGTCCGCCTCCGCGTGGAGACTGCCCTCGGGCCACACGATCGTCCACGACCGCCGCCCGTCCCTCCGGTCGATCTGCTGGACCCTCAGATCCCCGACCACCACTCGCCGTGCCACTCGTCCTCCGTACCGACTCCGGAACATGACGGGCGCTCCGGACACGGTCGGTAAACGAGCCCGCGACGCCCAAGTCACAGGCCCAGACGGACATCACGGGCGGCACTACCCGCGGTCGGTAAACTC
>NZ_JBGCCO010000075.1:0-5857 GCF_041262605.1 Kitasatospora sp. GAS1066B | reverse complement strand
CCGGCCCACCACCCCCCCCCCCACACCTCGACGCCCCCCGCCGGTCGTGTGGGGCTTCACCCCCCCGCACGCCCCCGGCCCCGCCCGGCGCCCCAATCCCCGCATATCTCCTCGCAAGACTACCGACGCTCCGTCAGCCGCCCACCAGGGGCGACGAGGGCTTAGCGCACGATCTGACATAGATGTTCCTCAGACCCCTCTACCTCGCCGGGACGCGCGTCCCGAAGCCGGAGCTGCTGCCGCGCCTGGCCAAGGCCGTCGGCGTCGAACCGGCCGACCTGTGCACCGTCGAGCACGAGCGCCTGGTCCACCTGCGCGTGTTCACCGGCCGCAGCCGCGCCGAGATGGCCAAGGCACTCGGCATCGCCGAGGAGACCTACCGCCAGCTGGAGACCACCGGGCGCCGCGGCACCCGCGCCCACTACGACCGCGCGCGGGACGAGTGGATCGCCTAGGACGACTGGGCCGCACCCGCCTTCCGCGCTACCCCCGAACGGCTGCTGGCGGCCCTCCGCCACACCGAGGAGTACTGGCCGGTGCTGCGTGAGCAGCGGTGGCAGCGGATCCGCGAGGCCGACCCGGAGTGGGCCGCGTCGGTGGAGCGGATAGTCAAGCAGGCTCCCCGCCGTTCAGGAACGCGGTCAGGTCCTCGTCGGTGAGCAGGCTGCCGCTCAGCAGCGCGCCGATGTCGTCCAGGCGTGCCCGTGTGAGGTTCCCCTCGTAACGTAGAGGCCATGACTGGAGGGGAAGTTGGGAGTCATGGCTGAGAAGAGGCGGAAGTTCGACGCGGAGTTCCGTGAGGGGGCTGTGCGGATCGTTGCTGAGACCGGCAGGCCGGCCGCAGAGGTCGCGCGGGAGCTGGGGATCAACGAGACCACCCTGGCCACCTGGGTCTCGCGGGCGCGGCAGGCCGGCGGCGACGGCACGCTCGGGACGTCCGAGCGTGAAGAGCTGGCCCGGCTGCGGCGTCGGGAAGCCGAACAGGCCAAGCGCATCAAGGAGTTGGAGATGGAGCGCGATGTCCTCAAACGCTGCATGGTCCTTTGGGTGAAGTAGCTGTGGCGGACCCGGCGGCACTCGTCGGGGCGATCAGCGACCAGAGGACCGGGCACGGCATCCCGCACGCTGTCTCCTGCCGCGCGCTCGGGGTGTCCGAGGCATGGTTCTACAAATGGCGCCGAAGACCCGCCGAGCCAACGAACCGCGAGGTCAGGCGCGCGACGTTGGAGGAGAGGATCACGTACTTCTTCCGCCGGTCCGGCGGGACGTACGGCTCGCCGAGGATCACGCTGGACCTGTGGGCTGAGGATTGGAAGGTCTCGGTGAACACCGTCGCCGAGATCATGGCCGAGCTCGGACTGCAGGGCCGCAAACCGCCCAGGCGCAGGTCACTGACCCGCCAGGGCAAGCGCAAAGCCGCCCCTGACCTGGTGCACCGCCGTTTCGACGCGGTCGCGCCGAACGTACTGTGGGTCGGCGACATGACGGAGATCGACACAGGTGGCGGCAATGCCGGTGAATTAGCAGAACTCTGCTGGTCAGGAGCCTGCTGATGGTCAGTTTGGGTCGATTTCATCCCTGGTGACGCTGGGTAGTTCGTCACGTTCTGATGATGACTCAGCCGAGTGTCGGACACGGCAACGGAGCCCCCGGTAAGACAGAAGATCGACCAAGATCCGACTGTCTGATGGGGGGCTCCGTTGGGTGCTCAGTCTGCCAGCATGCCCGTCCTGCCCGCCAGGGCCGACGCACACAACTCGCAGCACTCACCGGGGGTTCCGGTCGGCGAGCGGTTCGGGGAGCGGGTCCGCCTCGGGGTGCTGACTCGCTGGATCACACCGGAGATCGTCGCTGAGGTGTTGGAGCGCACCGGTCGCATCGAACTTCGACGACGGCTCCTGCCGGCTCGGACGGTGGTGTACTTCGTCTTGGCGCTGTGCCTGTTCAGCAGTGCCGAAAGCGCAGGTCAGCCGGGGTACCGGGCGGTCTTGCGAACGCTCACCGAGAAGCTGCGGAACCTGCCGGGGCTCGGACTTCAGCGGCTGCCGACGAGCCCGGCCCTGACCAGGGCCCGCCAGCGACTGGGCGAGAAACCGCTGCGCGTGCTGTTCGAGCACACCTGTGGCCCGCTGGCGACTCCTGACAGCGCTGAGGCGTACGCCTTCGGGCTGCGGCTTGTCGCCTGGGACGGCACCACGCTGGACGTGCCGGACTCCGCGGAGAACGCCGCTGCCTATCGGATACTCCAACCCGGCCAGCAACACCTGCGGGAACCCGCAGGTCAGACTGATGGCACTGGTCGAATGCGGCACCCACGGCCTGGTCGATGCGGCCTTCGACGGCGTCGAGCACTCCAGCGAGTACACCCTGGGCCGCGCTCTGCTGGCCGGTCTGACGCCGGACATGCTGCTGCTGGCCGACCGGTACTTCGTTGGCTACGAGCTGTGGGCCGACGCCCGGGCCACCGGCGCCCACCTGGTCTGGCGGGTCAAGAAGGGGCAGATCTTCACGCCGCTGCGTGTCCTTCCGGACGGCTCCTACCTGTCGATCATGCCCACCCCGGCGGAGACCCGCCGCCTGGGCCGGGCCCGCGTCCAAGGACGCGCGATCGCCGGGACACCCCAGGGCCACCTGGTCCGGATCGTCGAGTACACCGTGCTGACCCGAACCGAAGACGGATCAACTCGCCTGGATTCCTTCAGACTTGTGACCAGCCTGCTGGACCACCGACAGGCTCCTGCCAGACGGCTCGCCATGATCTATCACCAGCGCTGGGAGATCGAAAACAGCTTCGCGGAGATCAAGAACCGCCTGCGCGGCGCCGGCTTCACCCTGCGCTCCAAGTCCCCCGAACTCATCGGCCAGGAGGTCTACGCGCTCCTGACCGTCTACCACGCGCTCTGCGCGCTCGAGCACCAGACTGCCCAGCAGGCCGGGATCGACCCCGACCGGATCTCCTTCGCCGTCACCGTCCAGCTCGTCCGCCTCGGCGTCCCCAGCCAGGCCGCTGCCACCGCCGACCGGCTTCGCTGGACACTGGAGGCAGTCGCGGCCGAACTCCTCGAGGGCCTTCTCCCAGCCCGCCGGGACCGGCGCTGTGAGCGCGTCAAGAAGCCACCCAAGAACAAGTTCGCCATCAAGCGGCGAGACCAACCACGCACTCCCAGTAACGTCCGCTACTCGCTGAAAGTCGCCAGACACCGGCCGCTACCTGCGGAAACGTCCTAATTCACCGGCATTGGCAGGTGGCGGGCACCGATCTGCATCAGGGTGACGCTCAGTCACTACCGGCCCAGGGCTTCATGAAAGACCGAGGCCAGAGCAGGCCGCAGAAGAGATCGCAACTCAGCTGCCGGAAATGTTCGGTGCGATCTCTCCTGACGGGTGCGTCAGCGACGATGAGGTCTTCATTCAGCAGCACACAGTGCTCTCGGGCTGGGGCGGGGCAGCCGGCGACGCCCAAGAGGGAACGCGGGACCGCCGGACCGGTGTGCGGTTCGGGCTGCCCCGCCATGCGCGCCAGCCCCGCGAAGCGGCGGCCCCCGCCACAGAGTTCCTATACCTGTCAGTTGATGATCTGCGGTGACCGCGAACCGGTGTTGGCTGCGGTGTTCTCGGCCAGGTATCCGTTGTCGATGGTCACCTGGATGCGCTGGCGGGTCGGCTTGATCATCCATCAGCTCGACGAGCGGTACACCGGCCAGGCTCGCCGGTGGCTGGGTGACTGGGTGACTGGGACGAGTCGATGACCGCCGCCGAGGTCCTCCTCCTTGGGCAGCCCTACCGGTTCGAGACCGCGGTGGGTGCCACCGAGTACGTGCTCACGATCGAGCGGTCCACGGCCTCGGCCGGGTTGCCCGACCCGGGATCCATGGCCGCAGGGCGTCAGCGCAGCGGGTAGAGGTTGAGTGCGACCGTGTCGATCAGCTGCTGCAAGCCAGTGTGGAAGACGTCGTGATCGACGACGGCTTCCAGGACCGCCTCGGTGTTTCCGGTCAGGAACGGGAACTGCCTGGGTGGGAGCATCGCGATGCCGACCCGCGTCCGTTCCTTGGTCTCCTCGTGGTCGCTGTGGTCGCTGTGGTCGACGAACGCGGCGCAGCCGAGCGTGAAGAGGTAGAGGCGGCGGTAGACGCGCAGGGCGTCGACGGGTGCCAGGCCGGCAGTCTGTGCGCTCTGCAGGAGGGGTTCGGTGAGGCGGGCGAGGAGGGTCTCGCCCATCCAGGGCCGGCTTCCGCGTAGGGCTACCAGGCCGGGGTGGGCGATGAGCAGCTCGTAGAGGGCGGTGAACGCGTTGCGGGCGGCGTCGGGCCACGGGGTGTTCGGGTCGGTGGCGGGCAGTTGGTCGGCGAGATGGTTCATGCAGATGTCGAGGAGCCCGGTGCTGCTCTCGCCGCAGCGCCGGTGAACGGTGGTCTGGGAGACGCCGAGCGCGTCACCCAGGGCCCGGAATGACAGGGCGCTGGGGCCGTGCCGGTCGACGATCGCGATCGCGGCCATGGCGATCGTGGTAGCGGTGAGTCGATCTGGGGTAACGGATTGCTTCGCCATGCGTTACAGCGTAACTTACGACGTAATGGATTGGCAGGTTGATGAAGCGTCATATTCCTTCCATGGGAGGCAACATGCCCGGCACCGTGCTCGATCCGATGTTCCAGCACGTCACCGCGACGGAGTTCACGGAGCAGCACCTTGCGTCGCTGTTGGCGGGTACCTGCGCGGCGGTCGGGATCCCCCGCTTCCTGGATCCGGCGGCATGCCAGCGCATGGTGACGGTGCTGGACCAGCTGCCCGTGCACGAGTACGACCGCTCGCGGGTCGCCGAGCCGATCCTGCGCTTCGGCCCGGCGCTCAACGACTACCGCGTCCGCTCAGGCCGTCTGGATGAGCAGCGGTACTGGCCGCAGGCCGACCAGGCCCGCGTGGCCTGGGCCAAGGCCCGTCCGCGCCACGATCCGATCGCCCTCGCGCTGGGGCGGCTCGGCACTGCGTGGGGGTCGGCAGTCACGCCGGCCACGATCGGTGGGCGGCCCGCGTTCGGCGGTACCGTCCGTGAGCTCAACCGGGGTGCGCTCACCCACTACGACGAGGTGGTGCGCGAGCTGCCCGGGCTCTTCGACCAGCACGTGGTGAGTCAACTCGCCTTCAACGCCTGGGTGGTCGGCCCCGCCAGTGGTGGCGAGACCCGAATATCCCGCCGTCGCTGGCAGCCCGCCGATGACGAGCACCGCTTCTCCTACGGCTACAGCGAGAAGGTCACGACGGGCAGCCAATTCGTCGAGCTGGCACCCAAGACGGGCGAGGCACTGCTGTTCAACCCGGCCAACTACCACAGCGTGAAGGAGGCCACCGGCCGCCGGGTCGGCCCTGGCCTTCTTTCTCGGACTGACGACCAGGGGCGAACTCGTCGCCTGGTCCTGAACGTTCAGGAGTTCTCCGATGCACAACCTCAGCTACGACGACGCCAAGGCCGCCGCCGAGCGGATCGCCGGCGTCACGCGGCCCGTGCCGGTCATCCCCGTCGATCCGGGCAGCTTCGGCACCGCCGAGGTCTATCTGGCCCTCGACTTCACCCAGCGCACCGGCAGCTTCAAGGATCGCGGCGCCGCGAACTTCGTCGCTGCCCATATCGAGAACGACACCATGCCGCAGGCCGGAGTCGTTATCGCCTCCGGTGGCAATGCGGGCCTGGCCTGTGCCTGGGCAGCCGGACGCCACCAGGTCAAGGCGACCGTTTTCCTGCCCGAGACCGCACCTAAGGTCAATACCGGTGATTTAGGTCGTTTTCCGGCTGGTCGGGCTGGCTCTGGTGGGTGCGACCAGCCGGACGGTTGGAGTGTCGGGTGCCGTCGGGTTG
>NZ_JBGCCO010000074.1:0-6812 GCF_041262605.1 Kitasatospora sp. GAS1066B | reverse complement strand
ACAAGAAGGTCACCGAGATGATCGCGGACTACCACACCGCGCTCGCCCCGCTGACCGCTGACCTGTCCACCGGCCTGAAGGGCCTCTAGGCCCTGTCGTCAAACCCCCTTCTGCTCGGCGACGCCATGCACGCACTCTCGCCGCGCCGGGCACAGGCCCAAGTACGTCCAGTACGAGGGCCTGCGCCCGGCACGCCGAGAGCACGCACCTGACGCCGCCAAGCCGCCCTGCGGGCGACGAAGGGGGTTTGACGACAGGTCCTAGGCCCTGGACCGACCGACCCAACGACTGAACGATTGAACGACCGACCGGCCCGGGTCGGGTCCCGTACAAGGGGTCCCTGCCCGGGGCCGGCCCGGGGCCGTCGGCCCTGTCGCTGGCGAGCCGTCACCCATCGGCTCGTCCACATCTGAGGAGAGAACCAGTAATGCCGTACACCGACGTCATCGGAGCCGACCGCGAGGCCCACGCCAGCAGAGTGGCCATCCCGCGCCGGCTGCTGATGTGCCGGCCGCAGCACTTCGACGTGTACTACTCGATCAACCCGTGGATGCACCCCGAGAAGCCGGTCGACAGCGGGCTGGCGTTGCTGCAGTGGGAGCGGCTGCGCGAGCTGTACATCTCGCTCGGTCACACCGTCGAGGTGATCGAGCCGGTGCCGGGCCTGCCCGACATGGTCTTCGCGGCCAACGGCGCGACGATGGTGGACGGCAAGGTGCTCGGCGCCCGGTTCCGGCACGCCGAGCGCACCGCGGAGGGACCGGCCTACCTGTCCTGGTTCGTCGAGAACGGCTACCAGGACGTGCTGTGGCCGGAGTTCATCAACGAGGGGGAGGGCGACTACCTCCCGGTCGGCCGCCGGATCCTGGCGGGTACGGGCTTTCGCACCGACCAGCGCTCACACGCCGAGGCCCAGGAGTTCTTCGGCGTGCCGGTCACCTCGCTGACCCTGGTCAACCCCAACCACTACCACCTGGACACCGCGCTGTCGGTGCTCTCCGACACCGAGATCATGTACTGGCCCGAGGCGTTCACCCCGGGCAGCCGGGCGGTGCTCGAGGCGCTGTTTCCCGACGCGATCCTGGCCACCGCCGAGGACGCCGCCGCGTTCGGCCTGAACGCCTTCTCGGATGGGCGTAACGTGCTGTTGCCGCAGGCCGCGTCGGGGCTGATCGAGCAGCTCAAGGAGCGCGGCTTCCACCCGCTGGGGGTGGATCTGTCCGAACTCCTCAAGGCCGGTGGCAGCGTCAAGTGCTGCACGTTGGAACTGCGTGACCGCTGAACCGCCCCGAACATCGCTTGGACACCCGCTGGACACCCGCAGGGGAAAGGCCCATCACCGTGACGGATCGCGCTGAACTGACGGCGAGTTTCCTCGACAGCGTGCGCGAGCGCGGCGCTGTCGCCTCCGAACTGATCGGCGACCAGCCGCAGAACGACATGCTGGTCGCCTTCTACAAGAGCAGGTTCCTCTCCCGCCCGCTCTTCCTCGGCCATCAGGAGAAGGTGCGACTGCAGGGCGACCTGGAGAACCTGCACACCGCCCTGACCAGCCTGCCCGAGCGGCTGTTCGGCGGGGACCTGGGCGCCTTCGCCCGGGCGGTCGGGATGGACGACGTCCAGGTCTCGGCGATCCTGCGCAGCCGGGGCGCCGCGGTGACCAAGCAGATCCGCGCGGACATGTACGTCGACGAGTCGGGCTTCAAGCTCCTCGAGTACAACATGGGCAGCGCGCTGGGCGGCGTCGACGTGGGCGAGATGTCGCGGGCGCTGCTGGAGCACCCGCTGATGGGGGAGTTCGCCGACAAGCACCGGCTGACCTACGCGGATCCCACCACCGAGAAGCTGCACGACATCGTGGCCGAGTCCGGCTTCGCGCCGGATGACGACCCGGTGGTGGTGATCGTCGACTGGCCCTCCAGCTACGTCGACCTGGCGCCCTACGTCGCCCTCGTGGTGGACCACTGGCGCACCCGCGGGATGAACGCGCACGGCTGCCACGTCGGCGAGTTGGAGGTGCGCGACGGCGCCGTCTGGCTCGGCGAGCTGAAGGTGGACATCATCCAGCGGCTCTTCCTGATCGAGGACCTGCTGGAGTCGCCGCAGGCCGCCGCACTGCTGGACCCGGTGCTGGACGCCGCCGCGGCCGGCCAGGTGAAGATCTTCACCCCGATGGACTCCGAGGCCTTCGCCAGCAAGGGCGCGCTGGCGATGCTCTCCGACGAGCGCAACCGCCACCTGCTCACCGAGCAGGAACGGGTGAGCCTGGACCGGATCCTGCCGTGGACCAGGATGCTGCGCGCGGGGAAGGTGACCCTGGAGAACGGCGAGCAGGTCGAGATGCTCGACTACGTGCTGGCCCATCAGGAGGACCTGGTCCTCAAGCCCACCCTGCTGCACGGCGGTCAGGGCGTGCTGCTGGGCTGGGAGGAGCAGGTCAGTGCGCAGATGTGGCGCGAGCAGGTCACCGCTGGTCTGGACGGCCCGTACCTGATCCAGCGCCGGGTCGATCCGCTGCCGGAGTACTTCCCCGATGAGCGGGGCGAGTTGGTGCCCTGGCTGGTGGTCTGGGGGATCTTCGGAGCGCAGCGCGGCTTCGCCGGCATCTACGCCCGTGCCACCACGTTGGAGTCGAGGGCGGGTGTGGTGAACACGGCCAGTGGCGCTCATGCCGGCACGGGCCTGCACGAGTTGGGTCCGGACGAGGAGGTCTGAGGGGCGCGAGAGGGCCGTCCACCCTCCGGCGGGCGGGCGGCTCCTGCGCCCGGCCCGGACTCAGTTGCCGGCGCCGAGGCCGGACATGAACGCGGCCGGGTACCAGTCGCCGCGTGCCGCACCCCGCGGCACCGCCTTCTCGATCTCGGCAAGGTCGTCCGCGCTGAGGCGCAGCTTCATCGCGGGCAGCGCCTCGGCCGGCCGCTCACGGGTGCCGCGCCGACCAGCGGCACGATGTCCTCGCCGTGCGCGGCCACCCAGGCGATGGCCGGCGGTGGACGGTGGCGTCGTTCGCGTGGGCGCCGGGGAACTCCTCCACTGCCGCAGTCGCGGCAGCGCCGACGGCCAACGCGTGCAATCCTGTCAGCCCTCCTGCGTCACCGAGGCCAACGAGTGGGGCACGCTCACCTCGCGGCCCTCGCCCCCGCCGGACCGTACGTCAACCACCCCCTGGCTGCTGCGACTCCACCTCCCGAGAGCCGAACCTGACAGCCGGCCTGGTCGTGGGGCGCGTGACCGCATACCGAGCTGAAGAGGTGTTCGGGCCGGAGCCCCGCTCCGGACGCTCTCCCCAAGCCGGGAAGGGACATCGGATCGGTTCGGGCCGTAACGCCTTCGGAGCCGCTGCCCTGGGCAGCGGTCAATACCCTGTGGGTCAGTATCGCTTGATGGCGGTGATCCAGGCTTGATTGGCCTGGGCGACGCCGACCCATGAGCCCGGCCACTGGCGGGCCGGGGCCCCGTTGTCGGTGCGCCAGTTGGCGATCTCCAGAAGCAGCGCCGAGTTAAGGTTGGCGATGCCGAGCTCGCCTCGGTCGCCAAGCGTGCCGACGTAGTTCCGGTGCTGATTCCCGCCCCAGGTGCAGTCCCATTGACGAGCCGGCGCTCCAACGTCGGTGCGCCAGTCGGCGATCTCCAAGCATTTACCGGAGTGGACGTTGACCAGGGTGCTGGACGTGGGGTTACCGAAGCCGCCGCCGATGGCGGACGCGGGGGTGGCCGGCAGGACGGCGGCCAGCGCGAGTGCGGCGCCAGCGACAGCCGCGGCCGCACGGGCACGAGGAAGGGCGTTGTGGATGGTCAACGGACAGGTCCCTTGCACGAGAACGGGGGCAGGGGAACGGAACAGGGGGGCGTGCCGCGCCCGGATCCGCGTCGGCCCGGGCCCCGGCACAGTACTGGCGGGCCCGTCCCCCTACGGCCCGGACACGTACCCGGACCGCCGACGTGCGTGAACATACGCGGGCGCGCGTGACACCGGGCCCACGTGCTGATCAAGGTTGGGTATAGCCGCTGAGAACTCACCGATTCTTGGAGCGAGGGTCTTGGCGCTGGCGCCGGGCGGGACCCGAAGGTAGGCGACGGGCACCTGGCCAGGCAGTGGTCCGTTGCGGGCCGCTTCGACCAGGTGGCAAGGCGCGGCCGACCTCCAGCAGGGTTGGTGGGTCTTGCCGGTGGTGGGCCCTCGATCGGCGGTGCGATTTCTCGCTGTGGTGTCAGTGATGGTGAGAGTCGGTAGTGCTTTCCGGGGCGGTGGTCCAGGTTTGCTGGTCAGGCTGGTCGTGCTGTGGGTGGCAGTGGTCACGGGTGACTGTCGTTGGGTGAGAGACCAGCGCTCCGTTTTGCTGACGTGGGTTCTTTGTCTGACCCGCACGTGGCGCTGTCCCGGGTTCGAGGGATTTGATGCCGCCGCTGGTGGAACGCCGCTTTGATCGCTGGTATGGGAGAACACGGCGACGCTGGTGGGCGTGTGGGCCGGGGGTTGCCGCGTGCGCTGGTTGTGCGGCGTCTGGTGGAGCGTCAGGAGGCCGGTCACGTCACGGTCCACCCCACGACGGGGGCGACCAGCGACTGACGCGGCCGTCAGCTCACCTCTGCCTGCCACAAGATCAATGATGGGCGCGGTCCTGGCCCTGATCGGGCGCGGGGGGCCGGCACGAAGATGCTCAGTCGGTAGGTGATCGCGCCACTTCGACTCGTCTCGGGTCTCGCAGAGCACCTCCCAGCGGCCCGCGTCGGGCGCGAAGCGAGCGGCAGCCCGCCGCATATCGTCCCGCCGCTGACGCTTTCTCTTCCGCTGCCCTGGCATCGGCTCAGCATTGCTGGCTTCCACCGCCACAGCAAGGCCATGACCCATCGCCCAGGACCAGCACGCCGCTGATTATGTGCCAGACACGTCCTGACGCTCCCAGGCGTCCGCTGTCCGTAGATGACACGCCGCTCACGGCTTCAACAGCAGGTATTGCTCTCCACGCTGTCGCGGGTACGGATACCAGGCGGTCGATGTCGAGGTTCTTGGAGTTGGTGAGAGTCCTGCCGTCGTCCGGGCTGGCCCAGAAGCCTGTGACAGCCTGGCACTTGTCGTTGTGGACGACGCCCTGGCCCTCGCGGGCGGGAACGACCTGCCGGGTGTCGGACGCGCGGTGCTTTCCGGGTCCAGTGCGGGACCTTTCGAGCAGGGCCCCAGCAGGCAGCCCTCGGTCCAACTACTCGGCGCGCTGGCCCGGGCGTTGCGCCTGTCCGACCACGAGCGCGACCACCTCCACCTGGCCGGCCACCAGCCCCCACCCGCCGACAAGGTGGCCTGCCTGGCCCGCTCCACGCCGACCGCGAGACCAGCGCGTCACCTCGGACACCGCGCCCGCCCAGAAATCCACCCTGCGACGGCGCACGGCCGACCAGCGGCGAGCGCCGATCCCGGCGGGGCATCCACCCGGCGGGCGCCGACAACGCTGCACAGTCGCACGGCCGGTGCGAGCGGCCTGGTGGATGTTGGTGGGGGTCCCTGTGGGCCGGGTGGGCGGCTGGGTGGGTGGTGGCGTCATGAGCGTTGTGGTGATGGCTTCTCAGGTACGGGTGCGCTCTCGCTCCCGTGCCAGGACCGCGGCCCTGTGCGGGGCTGGGATCAGGTCGGGCCTGAGTTCGGCGCCGGCCCGGTGGTGCCGCGCGCTGTTCCCGCTCTCTCCGCGGCCGGTCCACGGCCCGGGGCACCTTTACTTCCAGGAGTGTTGACGTGTTCGATGACGTGAATGCGGGTGCGCCCGGCGCGGTCCCCGGTGCGCCGGTCGGCCGTAGGGTTGTGCGACGTTCGATGTCGGTGTTGCTGGCGGCGTGTCTGAGTGGGGCGGGGTTGACGATGCTGACCGCGACCCCGGCCGCGGCCGCAGCCCCTGTACCGGGCAGCGCACCGCTGTTCATCGTCGACACCAACAACAATCGGGTGGTGGAGGTGCCGGCCGGCGGCGGCACCCAGACCACCGTCGTCACCGGCCTGAGCCACCCGTTAGGGGTGGCGGTGGACGCGGCCGGGGATGTCTACATCGCCGACGCGTTCAACAATCGGGTGGTGAGGGTGCCGGCCGGTGGTGGCACCCAGACCACCGTCGGCACCGGCCTGAGCCTCCCGTCCGGGGTGGCGGTGGACGGGGCCGGGGACGTCTACATCGCCGACCAGGGCCGCAATCGGGTGGTGGAGGTGACGCCCGGCGGCACCCAGACCACCGTCCCGACCACCAACCTGAGCAACCCGGTGGGGGTGGCGGTGGACGCCGTCGGCGACGTCTTCATCTCCGACACCAGCAACAATCGGGTGGTGAAGGTGACGCCCGGCGGCACCCAGACCACCGTCGGGGCCACCAACCTGAACGTCCCGACTGGGGTGGCGGTGGACGCCGCCGGGGACGTCTACATCGCCGATCAGAGCAACAATCGGGTGGTGAAGGTGACGCCCGGCGGCACCCAGACCACCGTCGGGGCCACCAACCTGAGCAGCCCGGACGGGTTGGCGGTGGACGGAGCCGGGGACCTGTTCATCGGCGACAGCGGCCACAATCGGGTGGTGGAGGTGACGCCCGGCGGCGCGCAGACCACCGTCCCGGCCACCAACCTGAACGTCCCGTCCGGGGTGGCGGTGCCGCCGGCGCCGGCGGCCCCGTCCGGGGCGAGCGCGAGTGCCGCGGGCGCTGGTCAGGCGACGGTGTCCTTCACCCCCAGCACCTCCGCCCATGTCACCGGTTACACGGTGACCGCCACCGACACCACCAATCCCGCCAACGGCAGCCAGAGCGCGCAGGGCGCCGGCTCCCCGTTGACCGTGA
>NZ_JBGCCO010000073.1:0-7722 GCF_041262605.1 Kitasatospora sp. GAS1066B | reverse complement strand
GTGGGTGGGCGGGTGCGGCGTTGGTGGTGGTTGGGGTTGTGGGGGCGGGGTTCCCTCCTCGGTCGGACACCCGTTGGGCGTACCAGGGCCCCGGGCGGGGTGTCCAGGCCGGGCCGCTGCGCGGTCGCTGCGCGAGCCTGGACACCCCACCCGGAACCCCGGTGCGGCGGAGCTGTCCGACCGAGGAGGGAACCCCGCCCAGGGCCCGCTGTGGCCGGGCCCGGCGGGGCGGGTGCGGGTCGGTGCTGCGGTAAAAGGGCAGGTCAGTGGGCTTGTCTGGCTTGACCCGACCCCAGGAACATGGTTTAATTAGCGATGTCGGAAGGGGAGGGCAACACCCCAGCCGGCCACCGGAGGCCGACCGGCCCCGGCACCCACTCTCACCAGGAGACGAGCTGTGACCACCCCCCAGGCAGGCGTGAATCCGAAGTTGGCGACCGTCAAGGCGCTGCTGGCCAAGGCGGAGGACGCCGCGACGCCGGAGGCCGAGGCGGAGCTGGCCCGGAAGCGGGCGTTCGAGATGATGGCGAAGTACGGCGTGGACGAGGCGCTCCTGAATGACGGGCAGCCGTCGCGCGACGGGATCACGGACAAGAACTTCGACCTCCCCAACCCCTGGTCGATGTCCCGCGTCCGCCTCATCTACCTCATCGCTGAGGCTGTCGGCTGCAAGGCCATCCACATGGGCCCGGCCGCGAACGGCGGTCGCCGCGTCCACGTGGTCGGCTACGAGTCCGATGTCCAGCGCGCGGAGATCCTGTACACCTCGCTCCTGCTCCAGATGCTCAACGGTCTCAATCGGCAGGCCGTGCCGTACGGCGTGCGCAGCGCGAAGGCGTGGCGCAACTCCTGGCAGCTCGGCTTCATCGTCCGCGTCACCGAGCGGCTCGCGGCCGTCGAGGAGGCCGCCCGAGCCGCCGCCAGCGGGGAGACGTCCGCCACCGGGCGCAGCGGCGAACTCGTTCTGGCCGACCGTGGCGCGACGGTTCAGGCCGCGTACCGCAAGGCGCACCCCAAGGTCCGGAAGTCGAGTAGTTCTCTCAGCGGCAGCGGGTACGGCGACGGAGTCGCCGCAGGCAACCGCGCCGACATCGGCGGAACCCGCCGCATCGGAGCCATGTCCGCCGGAACGCTGGTCGCCTGATTCGCGCACTCCCGCCGGGGCGGCGGCCCGCCGCCCCGGCCCATCCCGCGCGCGCCGAGGAGCATCGCATGTACATGGACTGGATCAGGTTCCACAAGACCGACGAGAACGGTCGCCACTACTTCCAGGTCTACAGCGTCCCCCAGCAGTGGAACGCCGCTGCCCCGAAGGTCCCCGGCACCGGCCGGATCACCGAGGCCGCCGCCAGTACCTTCGCCAGCGCCAGCCCGGCCGGACACCAGTGGCGTACCCCCTGCTACTGCACCGATTGCGCTATCGCCGCCAAGTCCCCAGAGAGAGCGGCACTTTGACCACCGCGACCGCCCAGGATGACGCCATGCCCCGGAAGCCCCGAGCCACCCCCGCCCGCATCCTCACCACCGCCGCCGCCCATATCGAGCGCGTCGGCCTCTATCAGGGTGACCACCGCTGGCAGCCCGGCCGGATGGGCAACACCGCCCCGTGCAACCTGCTGCACGCATGGGAGTGCGGAGTGCGCGCCGCGCGGCCCCGCTGGTCCGAGCGCGGCCAGGCATGGGAGATCTTCCAGCGGGCCCTGTTCGACTCCCTGGTGGTGCTCAGCAACGAGGCCCACGGCCGCCCCGTGTCGCCCGTCCGGTGGCGGAGGCTAGGGCTTCCCGAAGACGCTTACCGCCGCTCCCTTCTGTGGTGCTGGACTGACTCCCCCGGGCGGACCGCCGCCGAAGCCGCCGCCCTGCTCCGCTCCGCCGCAGCGCTCTACCGAAGTGATGCCGATCACACTGTCCCTGGTTGTCCGACTCTTCAAAACATGGTTTAATTAGTGATGTCGGAAGGGGAGGGCAACACCCCCGACCGACACCCCCCGCCGGGGCCGACCAGCCCCGGCGGAACCTCTCACCAGAAGGCAGTACGACGATGACCATCAAGACCGAGGCCGGCGTCCAGACCGCTCCCGCCCCGTGGCCGACCCTCGCTGTCGCCGAGCTCACCGCGCACCCCGGCAACGTCCGCTCCGTCGAGGCCCCGGCCGACCTGCTGGCCGACGTGAAGGACAGCGGAGTCCAGGAGCCGCTGTACGTCGTGCGCACCCACGGCGACGTGCCGCAGATCATCGACGGGTTCCAGCGACTGGCCGCCGCCATCGCCGCCGGACTGGAGACCATCCCGTTCACGTCCCGCCCGGTGATCCGGATCGACGCGCTCACCCCGCACCCGGCGAACGCCCGCGAGGATCTCGACATCAACGCCCGGTTCGTGGAGAGCTTCCGCATCGAGGGCTGCCGCATCCCCGTCAAGGTCCAGCGACTCGAAGGCGGGACGATCCAGATCAACGACGGGCATCGCCGCTACTTTGGGTCGCAGGACGCGGGCCTCACCCACCTGCCGTACGAGTGGGAGGACGACGACCGGGATGCCGCCGGGCAGTTCCTCGACATGATCACTACCTCCGAGCAGCGCAAGAGCCTGACGCCGGGGGAGATGAACCAGGCCATGTTCAGCGCCGCCGAGGCAGGCGCGCAGGTGGGCCGCATCGCCAAGGCCGCAGGCGTGCGACAGAAGGACGTGAAGGCGGTCGTCCGGGTGCACTCCAGCGAGAAGCTGAGCGAGGCCGTCAGCAGGGCGGGAGGCAGCTACGAGTGGACGTTTGACCACATGGCAGCCCTGGCCGAGTTCGCCGACGACGCCGACGAGTTCGCCGCGATCACCGAGGCCGCCACCGGCCGGTGGGCCGACGACCGCGATGTGGAGTGGGCTATCGCCAGGGCGCGGACCCGGCGCGAAAAGCGCGAACGGGCCGCCACCCACCGCGAGGAGCTCGAAGCAGCCGGGAAGAAGATTCGAGACATCGAAGAGCTGTCCGAGCGAGCCATGCCCGTGTCGAGGCTGAGCGGTGTCAGCGCCGAGGAGCACGACGCGTGCAAGGGGCAGGTCTGGGTGCTCAGCGACCGGAACAACGACCGGTACGAGCCCTACTGCACCGCCCCCGGACTGTACGGGCACACGCCGCCGGAGACCCCCAGTGGCGGCGGCGCCAAGACTGCCGAGGCGGAGGCCGCGAGCGCGTCCCTGGCCGCCGTCAAGGCGGGCAACATCGACTGGGACGCCGCCGAGTCGCTCCGCAGGAAGTGGCTCGCGGACCTGATCAAGTCGCGCAACCTCGCGAAGAGCGCTACGAACGCCATGGTTCAGCACGTCAACGAAGCTCTCATCAGTGGAACTTGGGGAATCTGCGACGACCTGAACAAGGAGCCGACCACCGAGATCCTCGCCACCCTCCTGGGGCTGAACGCCCAGCAGGCCAAGGAGCGAAGCAGCTTCGCGGAGCATGTGGCCAAGGACCCGCGCCGGGCCCCGCAGCTCCAGTTCGCCGCCATCGCCGCCGTCAGGGAGAAGTGCGCGACCCGCTCCGCGTGGCGGACCGACAGCCAGCGCGTTCCGGAGAGGCGGAAGCCCACCGCCCGGTGGTTCAAGGTGCTGGAGGCCCTGGGGTACCCGCTGACGCCCATTGAGCGCGCCGTCGTCAACGACGAGCCGTACGACCCGGCGAAGAACCAGCCCCGCGCCGCGCTCCCGGGCGGAGACGAGCCGGAGGCCGAGCAGGAGCCGGGTGTCGACGAGGAACCGGGCGACCTGGAGGCCGAGTTGGCCGACGACGCCCAAGCCGCCTGATTTACCCCCCCAGACGCCCAACACCGGGGGCGGGAAGCCCCGCCCCCGGCCAGCCCAGGAGCCCCCCATGCCCCGTGCAGCCGCCCTCTCCGAGACCCACGCCGCCGACCACTGCTGCGGATACGCCGCCGCCCCCGCCGAGTCCAACCCCAGCATTGCCGCCGACATCATGCAGGCCCGCGCCATCGCTTCCGGGCTCGCGGAATTCGGCATCGGTTCGGCCCGCTGGTCAGCCGCCTACGACCGCGAGGCTGCCGCCGTCGTCCTGCGCGTGGACACCCCGCGCGGACTGTACGCGCTAGCGATCCCCGAGCCCGGCCAGGCGTTCCCCGTTCGCCACCGGGGGGAGCGCATCGGGGCCCTGGACTGCCGCCGCACCTACGGCACTGCCGACAGCTACACCGCCGCCCTGTTCGCCGCATACCTCCGCGACCGTGGGGCACTCGACCTCCCCGGCCGGGATGTTTGCCTCACGCCACAAAACATGGTTTAATTAATGATGTCGGAGGGGGAGGGCAACACCCCCTCCGATCCACGGGCCGTCAGCCGGCCCGGCCCCGACCCGGCCGAACGCGGAGGGCAACCCGCCCGGCCGGGCGCTCGATTCCTCTCTCACCAGCAGGAGCACTCACGATGAACAGTGAAGCCATGCGGTTTTCCGTCCCCGCCACCGCCCAGGCCCGCGTGCGTCAGCTTGTCCAGGCGACCAACGCCCGCGCCGCCGTCCACAACCTCACCGCGTACACGCTCGACATCTCCACCCCCTTCCTGGCCGACTATCACGACGTTGACGGCCGCCTGATCGGCAAGCGGCCCACCGTCACCGTGACGATCTCCGGTGACATCCCCCGCCACCAGGGCTGGACCGTCATCGCCCGCCTGGACCACGACGAGGAGGGGGAGACGATCACCAGCCTGTTCCCGGGCCTGCCGGAGTCGGACGCCGAGGCCGCGCGCCAGCACCGCGCCATTGAGAACTTCTGCCAAGGGTGCTCCGTCGCCCGCCACCGCACCGCGACCTACCTTGCCCGCCACGAGAACGGCGAGATAAGGCAGTTGGGCACCACGTGCGTCGAGCCGTACACCGGGCTGCCGATCAAGGGCCTTGAGGCGCTGTGGCGCTTCGGGACGCTCAAGGACTCCGATTGGGACGGCGACGAGGGCGGCATCCCGGCCGATCTGCGCGTGCCGGTGATCGAGGTGCTGCGGGTGGCCGCCGCCGTGGTCACGCAGGACGGCCGCTTCTACAGCCGCTCGGAGCAGTGGAAGAACACCGTGCCGACCGCCGATTCGGTCGAAGCGTACTTCTTCGACCGCAAGGCTCCGCAGGAGTGGCGGGACGCCATCAACGCTGAGCCGGACGCGGCGGGCACCGCTGCCGCCGTCCTGGCGTGGGCCGTCCAGGGGTACGGCAGTCTCTCCGAATACCGCCACAAGGTAGGCCAGTTGGCCAAGGGCGAGACCGTCGACCCGCGCCACCTTCCAACGCTGGTGTCCGCCATCGCCGGATGGCACCGCGACCAGGAGAAGGAGGCCACCGAGCGCGCCGCCCAGAACTCCAAGCCGCAGGGCACCGTGGGCGAGCGCATCACCACCAGCGCCACCGTCACCACCGTGATCGAGCTGGAAGAGCGGTACTACGGCTACCACGCCCAGCGCCGCCGCCTGATCAAGTTCCAGGACCCGAGCGGCAACGTCTACGTCTGGTTCTCCTCCTCCGCGACCATCCCCGACAAGGGCGACGAGGTCGAACTGACCGGCACGGTCAAGGACCACAGCATCTACAACGAGACCGCGCAGACCGTCCTCACCCGGTGCCGCGTCGCCGAGCGCGAACCGGTCGCCGCCTAGGAGCCCCGAGCCGGGCGGGAGACCGCCGCCCGGCCTGCCCCGGCCGCCGGGCCGTGGGGCCGGGCGGCATCGAGCCGCCCGCCTCCACGCTCCGCCCACCACCGACCGGGCGGGCCAGCGTCGGCGGCACGCCGACCCCGGTCCCCCGAACGAAAGGGCGTCCCTGCGGGACGGCTCAGCCTGGCCCGGCTCGCAGCCGGCCGGGACGTCCGGGCCGCAGGCGGCCCTCCCGCCCCATCCGGACGCCGGGCCAACGGGCGTGCCCTGCGGGCACGACAGCACTCTCCATCGCGCTCCGCGCGACCAGGGCGGCAACCCAACGACGGGGTCGCAGCTCGCCCCCGACCTCACCACCGACACACCCGCGAGGACTTCCCCATGCCCGAGCCCGTCTGCGTCGCCCGCCCGGCCGCCCCGTTCGGCGACCCGTCACCCGAGACCTGCCTCCAGGTCGCGGGGGAGGCCGCCCTCCTCGCCGTCACCGCGGCCGACGACGCCATGGCCGCCGTGTGCCGCAGCCGCACCGCGAACGCGGAGCGCCGGGAGGCGGTCATGCACGCGACCCATCAGGAAGCCGTCGAGGCCGCGCGGCACGCCGACCGAGCCGAGCAGTACGCCGCCGATCCCGAGATGCCGACCAGCGCCCTGGTGTTCTGCGCCCGGAAGGCCGTCGACCACGCCGTACGCGCCCAGACCGCCGCCGGAGTCGAGACGACGGCGACCGACCTGCGCGCCCGACTGGCGAGAGTCCTGACCCCAGCCGAACAGGCCGAGCGAGAGAGCACCCGCCGCCGCGAGCAGGCTCGGCACGAAGCCGAGCAGCGAGCCGCCACCGGCATGGACCGCGAGAACCGGGAGCTGGCCGCGTCGAACCGATACCTCGCCGAACACCACGTCGCCGAACTCGGCTGGACCGCCGGACACCTGCGAGTGCTGGAAGCCGCCGAGACCGGCCGCCTGTACTGGCGAGACGGCCGGGCCCGGCTCGCGGCGCAGTACGGAGTGTGGAACGGCGGACGCCGGGTCAGCCAGGAACGTACGCAGGCACTGCTCAGCGCCCGGTTCCTGGCCGCCGCCAACACCAATGACGGTGTCCGCGTGCTCACCCCCAGCCCGATGGGCCAGGTCGCCCTCGAACTCGCCCGGCTCCACCAGGACGGACTGCACATCAACGACCAGGCCGCCTACGAGGCGCGGTTCGCCCGCGTCCGCCGACGCCACAAGCGCCGCGACGACCAGAAGGCCGCCGCCCGCCGCCTGCCGCAGCTCGACCCCAGCGCCGAGAAGCTGTACCGCAGGCCCGCCACCCTCGCCGAGCAACAGGCGCTCGCCCTCCGCGCAGGGAAGCTGCACCGCAGTGCAGAAGGGCTGCGCCAGGTGCCGGCCGCCACCGCCGGGCAACGGGTGCTCGCCGACTACGAGTCGACCCGCCCAGGGGCAGACGAAAGCGGGTACTGCCCCGCGGTCGAGCCGCCCCGGCCGGCCGCCGCTCCCGCCGAGCTTCTGCCAGCCCCAGCGGACACGTCGCTGAGCAGCAAGCGTGCTGTGCAGCCCACTCTGTGGTGATTCCCCGGTTCCTAGCCTGCTTCCGTCATGTCAGCTGCTCGTGGCAGTCTGGCCATCCATTAGTACAAGGGGTTTCCGCACCATGATCATTCACCCACTCACCATGATGCTGTCCACGCTCGGCTGGACAATCGGGGGCGGCCTCGTCGGGCTGGTTCTGGCCCTGCTCGGAACGGGCCCGCTACTGCCGACCGTCTTGATGTGTGGCCTGATCACGCTTGTGCTTGGCGGTGCGATGAATGTGGACCGGTTTCTACGCTGGCGCCGTGGTGAACTGGTTCAGTAACTCGCCGGCATTGTTGGGTTGTTGTGCCTCCGGCGGGTCCTCTCTCGGAGGGGGTGGGGGGTGGGGGGTGGGTGTGCGGGTGCGGCGTTGGTGGTGGTTGGGGTTGTGGGGGCGGGGTTCCCTCCTCGGTCGGACACCCGTTGGGCGTACCAGGGCCCCGGGGGGGGGGGGGGGGGGGGGGCCGGCGGCGGGGGGGGGGGCGGGGCGGGGCGCCCCCCCCCCC
>NZ_JBGCCO010000072.1:0-8160 GCF_041262605.1 Kitasatospora sp. GAS1066B | reverse complement strand
CCCGCCCCCCCCACGACCCCCCCGCCCGGGGGGGCGCCGCTGCCAACCCGGCGGGGGGCCATCACTTCCCCCCCCCCCCGCCGCCGCCCCCCCCCCCCCCGCGCGCCCCCCCGGGCCCGCCCCCCCCCCCCGGCCCCGCCGCTCGTGTCGCCCACCCCTCGCCCGCCTCGTCCCAAGCCCGTCCGACCCGCCCGGGGAGTCCAGGACCATGTCCCTCAACCGCCACCTGACCCGCGGCCGCGACCTCGCCCGCACCGCCGGCGACCACGCCGCCGACATGTTCGCGCCGCTCACCCTGATCGGGCGCGGCCTGCGCCGGCACGCCGGCTGGGCCAAGGCCCGCTGGCACGCCACCCCCAGGGAGCGGCGCGGCCCCACCCTGCTGCTCACCCTGGCCGCCCTGGTCGGCGTGGTGCTGCTGCCGCACGGCCCGGTGCTCGCCGTGATCGCCCTGGTGGCCAGCGCCGCCTGGAAAGGGCGGGAGCCCAAGGTGGCGCCGCCGCCGGTGCCCGACCCGGTCGAGGTGAAGCTGCCCGCCCTCTACGCCGCCCTGACGCCCTACCTGGCTTCACCGGACGACGCCTGCCCGCTCTACCGCCCCGACGGCGACTACCAGGACGCCTTCGCCGGCTGGGCCTTCGACTCCGAGGGCCGGCTGGCCGCGCTGGAGATCGGCTATCCCGCCTACTTCACCGACACCGAGCCCGCCGCCCGGGCCCGGATCGAGCAGGTGGTGCAGAGCAAGGCGGGCCGGGCCCGGGAGTACCGCTTCGACTGGGAGCACGAGTGCAACCGCCTCCAGGTCACCGCGCTCTCGCCGCTGCCGCAGGACGTGCCCGCGCAGACCTGGGTGACCACGCCCGGTGAGATCGTGCTCGGCTTCACCGACGCGCAGACCACCCAGCGGTCGATCCCGGTCGCCCAGGACGGCGGCGCGGGCCACCAGCACCCGGTGATCTGGCGCACCGGCCCGCGCTCGGCCGAGCCGCACCTGCTGGCCCTGGGCACGGCCAGCGCCGGCACCTCGACGCTGCTGCGCACCGTCGCGCTGCAGGCGCTGGCCCACGGTGACCTGCTGGTGATCGACGGAGCCGGCACGGGCGAGCACGCCTGCCTGGTGAACCGCCCCGGCGTGCACACGGTGGAGACCAGCCTGCACGGCGCGCTGGCCGCGCTGGACTGGGCGGCCCAGGAGACCGAGCGCCGGCTGGCCGCGCTGAACGCCGCCCGCTACCGGGGCGAGCCCGCCCCGGCGGATGCCACCCGCCCGCTCTGGCTGCTGCTCGACCACCCCACCGAGCTGAGCGAGCTGGCCCAGGCCGAAGGCCGTCCCGATCCGCAGGACCTGCTGGAACTGCCGCTGCGCCAGGGCCGGGCGGCCCGGGTCACCGTCGTCGTGGCCGAGTCGATCGAGGCGCTCGACCGGCTCTCGCCGGCCCTGCGCTCCGCCACCCGGGCCCGGGTGGTCCTCGGCGGCCACCACCCGCAGGACCTGCACCGCGCGCTCGGCGTCCCGCTCGACCTGGTCCCGGCCACGCAGACCCCGCCCGGCCGCGGCTACGCCCGGATCGGCGCCCAACCGCCCGCCCGGCTCCAGGTGCCCGCCACCGTCGACCCGCTCGACGAGGAGGCCCCGGCCCGGCTGCGCGACGCGGTGATCGCCCTGCTCCCGCACCGCGACACCCGGATCGAGGCCGCCGCCCCGCCGGTGCCCGCGCACCAGCCCCAGGTGTCGCCCGCCGCGGAGCCGCGGACCGAGGCCGGCGCCACCCGGGTCGAGCTCGGCAAGTCACGCTGAGCGCCGGTGAACTCGCCGCGAACCAACCGACTGGGCTGTGCGAGCTGCGCGAATGGCCAATTCGGCGACACCACCAGTACGCTCCGGCAAGCCAGGAAAGTGATTCGGTCACAAGGCGCGAAATTGATGACACCCAGGGTGATATCCCTGTCCAGATGTGACAAATCGGACGGAGATGGGTACAAACAGGGACGGCACGACAGACGACGCATGTCCCCGGTCGGGAATCTTCGTCGGAAGCCGAGCGTTGACCGAACGACGAAGACAGCGACCCCAACTAGTCCTGTGGGCCATAAGCCCTGGAGGCACGATTCATGAGCGAGCGAGCTCTCCGAGGCACGCGACTCGGCGCCACTAGCTACGAGACCGACCGTGGCATTGATCTGGCCCCCCGCCAGACCGTCGAGTACGCATGTCAGAACGGACACCGGTTCGAGGTGCCCTTCTCCGTCGAGGCGGAGATTCCCTCGGTTTGGGAGTGCCGGTTCTGCGGCACCGAGGCCGTCCTGCTCGACGGTGACGAGCCGGAAGAGAAGAAGACCAAGCCGACCCGGACCCATTGGGACATGCTGATGGAGCGCCGGACGCGCGAGGAGCTGGAGGAGGTGCTGGCCGAGCGGCTGGCCGTACTCCGCTCCGGTGGGATGAACCTCGCGGTGCACCCGCGGGACACCCGCAAGAGCGCCTGATCCCACAACGCGAGGGGCCCCGATCCATTCGGATCGGGGCCCCTCGCGTTGTGCCACACGCGATCAGCGGTCGAGCGGCGGGCGCGGGTCGTCGTCCTGCGGACGCCGAGGGCCGGCGGGGTCGTCGGCCGGATCGACCACCTCGCCCTGGACCACCTTGCCGTCGGGGCGGTGGATCCGCATCTGCTCCTGCAGCCGCAGCGCGTCGGCGAGCGGGTCGCCGACCGGCGCCGAGCGCGCGGCACGACGGGCCAGCCGGCGGCCGGCCCCCCGCCAGAGCCCCCGGGTCGGCGGGAAGAGCACGGTCAGGCCGAGCAGGTCCGAGAGGAAGCCCGGCACCGCGAGCAGCAGCCCGGCCAGCGCCAGCAGACCGGCGTTGCCACTCGGCGGCCGACGCTCGCCCGTGCTCCCGCCCTCAGCCGGGCTCCCGCCCGCACTGCCGCTCCCGCGCTCGAACGGGGTGCCGGCGGTGGCGGCGCGCACCGCGTCCAGGCCGGCCCGCTTGATCAGCCGGAACCCCACCACCAGGCCGAGCAACAGCAGGACCAGCACCAGCAGCCAGGTCGTCGCCATGGCGACCTGGATCATCACCCAGATCTCCAGCACCATCCAGGCGGCCAGCAGCAGGGGCAGAAAACGGCGGCGGCGCCGGTCGGGGCGGCCGGCCGTGGTCGGGTTCACGTGCTGTGTCACGAAACGGACAACGGTTCGGCGCCCGCCGGTGTTCCGGTCTCCGTCCCGCTCCCGCCGCCGCTGCCGCCCCGACCGCCGGTGGCACGCCCGCGACGCCCGCGACGCTCGATCAGCACCGCCGAACCACAGGCCAGCAGCCCGATGATGGAGATCGCCCACTCCGGCGCGGCGCCCACCCGGTCGGCGAGCGTCTTGCTGTCACGCAGCGGCACATCGGCGCTCAGCGCGGCGGGGGTCAGCTCGGCGGTGCGGCTCTCGATACTGCCGTCCGGGCGGATGACGGCGCTGATCCCGCTGGTCGCGGCGATCAGCACGGCCCGGCCGTGCTCGACCGCGCGCAGCCGGGACATCGCGAGCTGCTGGTCGGGCTGGCCGCTCCTGGCGTAAGTGGCGTTGTTGGTCTGCACGACGATCACCCGGCCGCCGTCGTCGACGGTGTCCCGGACGATCTCGTCGTAGGCGACCTCGAAGCAGATCACGTCGCCGATCCTGGCCGGGCCGAGCTGCATCACGCCGGTGCCCTTGCCCGGGTAGAAGTCGCGGGCGACCCGCTGCAGCCGGGTGATCACCTTCATCAGGACCGAGCGGAACGGCACGTACTCGCCGAACGGCACCGGGTGCTGCTTGGTGTAGTGCGCGCCGGGACCGCTGAGCGGGTCCCAGACGATGCCCTCGTTCTGCACGTGCTGCGCGTCCGGGCCGTCGACCAGGGCGCCGACCAGGGTGGGCACGCCGATCGAGCGGACCGCCTCGCTGATCGTCTCGTAGGTGAGCGGGTCGCCGTACGGGTCGAGGTCGGAGGAGTTCTCCGGCCAGATCACCAGTTGGGGCTTGGGCACCTGGCCCGCGTCGATCTGCTCGGCCAGCTTCTCGGTCTCGGCCGCGTGGTTGTCCAGCACCTGCATCGGGCGGCCGAGGAAGTCCATGCCGGGGTGCGGGACGTTGCCCTGGATCAGCGCGACCCGGGCGCTGGCCGGGCCGCCGGCGCTCTGGCCGGCGGTGGGCACCGGAACGGCGAAGCCGCTGACCGCGATCAGCGCGGCGCAGGCGCCCGCCCCGGCGGGCAGCAGCACCCGGCGGGACATCAGCGGCGCGGCCGGACCAGCGACGGGCCCAGCGGCCGGCCCGGCGACGGCCCCGGCCGCACGACGGGCACGCAGCCGGCGCAGCACGGGCAGCGCGAGGTAGCCGAGCAGCGTGCCGGTCAGCGCGACGGCGAAGCTGACCAGCACCGCGCCGCCCAGCGCGGCCAGCGGGGTGTACGGGCTGGCGGTGTTGGCGAAGGCGAGCCGGCCCCACGGGAAGCCGCCGAACGGCAGCCGGTCGCGGGCCCACTCCTCGGCCACCCAGAGGCAGGCCGCCCAGAGCGGCCAGGCGCGCAGCCGCGAGGTGACGGCCAGCGCGCCGCCCAGCGCCCACAGGAAGGCCGCCTCGGCGGCCGAGAGGCCGACCCAGGCGTCGGAGCCGATCACCCGGATCCAGACCAGCAGCCAGAGGAAGAACGGGAATCCGAAGGCGAACCCGGTCCAGGCGCCCTGCCGGAAGCTGCGGCCGCGGGTGAGCAGCGAGAGCGCGGCCACCGCGAGGATCGACAGCGGCCACAGGTCGTAGGGCGGGAACGCGGCGGCCAGTGCCAGCCCGGCCGCCGCGGCCAGCGCGCTACGGCGCCAGCCGGCCCGCACCTTGGCGCGCAGCCGGCCGAGCCGACCGGTCCGCGCGACCTGGCCCTCCCCCGGCGCCTGCGGGGCCTGCGCGGTGGCCGTCCCGTCGTCCGGGTCGGGCGAGTCCGCGTCGACGGGCAGAGCCACCTGGGCACCATCTCTCTGGCTGGATCGGGCGACGGCTGGATCGGGCGGCGGCCGGATCGGGCCGCCACCGACCGGGTTTTCGGACACCGGCGGTCAGCACGACGGTACCTGCCGTCGGCCGCTCACCGGAAGTCGCGGGACTGTGAGAATCCGCAGGTCAGCGCGCGGGTTCGGACAGGAACACGGTCCGCCCTCGGACCACGGTGCGCAGGCAGGTCGGCAGCTCGGTGCCCGGGGTGAGGTCGGGCAGCCCGGGCGTGCCGGAGCGCGGGTCGGTGGACCAGCCGGCCACCCGGGAGTCGGGCGCCTGGACCACCAGCTCGCCGGTGCGCCACACGGCGTAGCTCGCGGGAGCACCGGGGACCAGCACGCCCTCCTGGTCCCGGCCGATCGCCCGCCAGCCGCCACGGGTGTGGGCGGCGAACGCGGCGCGCACCGAGATCCGGTGCTCGGGGGTCTGGTGGAAGGCGGCCGCCCGGACCGTGCCCCAGGAGTCGAGCGGGGTGACCGGTGCGTCCGACCCGAGGGCGAGCGGCACGCCGGCCCGCAGCAGCGCGGCGAACGGGTTGAGCCCGGCCGCCCGCTCGGCGCCCAGGCGCTGGACGTACATGCCCGCCGGACCGCCCCAGGCGGCGTCGAAGGCGGGCTGGACGGAGGCGGTCAGACCGAGTTCGGCGAAGGCGGCGATCGCCTTGTCGTCCAGCGCCTCGGCGTGCTCCACCCGGTGGCGCAGCGCCTTGACCCGGGCGAGGCCGAGCCGGTCGGCGGCGGTGCGGACACCGTCGAGGACGGCGGCGAGCGCGGCGTCGCCGATCGCGTGGAAGCCGGCCTGCAGGCCCGCCTCGGTGCAGGCGGTGACGTGGTCGGCGATCTGAGCGGCCGTCAGGTAGGCCGTGCCGTGCTGGTCCGCGTCCTCGGGGGCGTCCAGGTACGGGCTGTGCAGGCAGGCGGTGCGGGAGCCGAAGGCGCCGTCCGCGAAGAGGTCGCCGCCGGCGCCGACCGCGCCGAGCCGCCGGGCGGTCTCGACGCCGCCGCGCTCGCTCAGCTCGCCCCAGTAGCCGTAGACCTCGGGGCCCTGGTGCTCGGCGGCCAGCGCGAGCAGGGCGGCCAGGTCGCGCTCGGCGGAGATCTCCGGGCCGGCGCACTCGTGCAGTGCGGCGATGCCGAGGGCGGCGGCGCGCTCCAGGGTGGCGAGTTGGGCCACCCGGCGCTGATCGTCCGTCAGTTCGGCGAGCGCGGTGCGGCGCACGGCGTGGTGGGCGTCGCGGGTGAGCGGGGCGCTCGGGTGGTGGCCGGGCAGCTCGGCGAGCCCCGGGGTGCGGGCCCGCAGGGCGGAAGTGGCGAGGGCGGAGTGCACGTCGGTGCGCGAGAGGTAGAGGGCCGCGCCCTGCGCGGCGGCGTCCAGCTCCGCGAGGGTCGGCGGGCGGCCTTCGGGCCAGCGCGTCTCGTCCCAGCCGTGGCCGATCAGCACGCCCTCGTGCCGGTGGGCGCGGGCGTGGTCGGCGATCCGGCGCAGCGCCTCGGGGAGCGAGGGGCAGCCGGTCAGGTCCAGGCCGGTGAGCGCCAGGCCGGTGGCGGTGGCGTGCACGTGGGCGTCCACGAAGGCGGGGGTGACCAGCGCACCGGCCAGGTCGACGACCTCGTCCGCGACGCTCGCGTAGGCGTCGGCGGCGCCCTCGCTGCCGACCCAGGCGATCTGCTCGCCTTCGATCAGCATCGCGGTCGCGAAGGGGTCAGCCGGGCTGTAGACGGTGCCGCCGCGCAGCAGCACGGTGCGGGAGGTGCGTTCGGTCATGAGGGACAGTCTGCACCCGCCGGAGCGGCTCGCCCGACCTGGCCCTACAGCCGGGGCGGGCGGGCCTCGTACGGCGTGGAGAGGACCACGGTGGTGCGGGTGGAGACGCCGGCCGCGGTGCGGATCCGGGCCAGCAGGTCCTCCAGGTCGCCGGGAGCCCCGACCCGGACCTTGAGGATGTAGTTCTCGTCCCCCGCCACGCTGTGGCAGGCCTCGATCTCGGGCAGCGGGGCGAGCCGGTCCGGCACGTCGTCAGGGGCGCTGGGGTCGAAGGGTTTGACCGAGATGAAGGCGGTCAGCGCCAGGTCGACGGCGTCCGGATCGATGATCGCCGAGTAGCCGCGGATCACCCCGCGCTGCTCCAGGCGGCGGACCCGCTGGTGAACGGCCGAGGTGGACAGGCCGGTGGCCTTGCCCAGGTCGGTGTAGCTCATCCGCCCGTCCTGGACGAGCAGCTGGACGATGCGCTGATCTAGATCCTCCACAAGGCGCAAACCTACCCGACGACCGGCGTACGCCGAATACGGACGACTGCGCTCCGCACACGGCGCGCGGCGCACCGGTGCGCGCCGGGGGTGCTCCGGCCTGCCGGACGGGTCGCACGGGAGCGCTTCTGGCATGTGCCGGTGGAATGTGGCGAAGGCCACACCGGCGTGCGTCACCCCGCGCCGACCTGCAGGGTTATCGACCCCTGGAGCCGGGAAAGGCTGCTGGTGGCCCGGGCCGAGTCGGCCCGTCCCGATCCAAGGGGGATCACATGCCTGCAGCTGAGCAGCGCGCCTTCGGCGCCGACAGCACCCTGACCTCGAATGACGAACCGGAGGGCGAGGATCGCACCTCGGGCCTCGGCTTCGCCCCGGGCGCCGACCCGGGCGAGGCCGAGACCTGGGAGATCATCCGGGTGCACTGCCCGGAGTGCCAGCGCCCGATCGCCCTGCTGGGCGATGAGGAGCTGCTGCCGCAGCACGCGGTGCTGCGCACCGCCTGGCACCCGTTCTCGCCCGCGCTCTGTCCCGGATCGGGGCTGCTCGCCGACGACCTGGAGGAGTGCGCCGCCGAGCCCGGCGAGCCGGCCGACGCGCTGGCCGCGCTGCTCACGCTGCCGACCGAACTGGACTGGCGCACCCAGCCGTTCTCGCACGCGATCGGCCCCGGTCCGGCGCCGCTGAAGCGGCTCGCCGACCGGGTGCCGTCGATGCGCCAGCCACAGCGGGGCCTGGTCCGGCACTGAGACCCGCATCGGGCCGGGGGGGGGGGGGGGGCGCCCCCCCCCCCCGCCCCCCCCCCCCCCCCACGGGGCCCCCCGGGGGGGGGGGGCCGCCGCGCACCCCGCGCGGGGTGGGGGGTGTGGCCCCGGCGATGGGCAGCACCCAAGCC
>NZ_JBGCCO010000071.1:0-8925 GCF_041262605.1 Kitasatospora sp. GAS1066B | reverse complement strand
CGAGCGGGAGTCGGAACGGCTCCACGACGGGCCGGTGGTCCGGCTCGGTGCCTTGTACTGCATCGGTAGCGTCATCGTGACCACGGCCAACACGCTGTTGATGGTCGTGGTGGTGCACCGGTTCCGTCAGGGCTCGGGCTTGCTCGGTGTGGTCGACGCGCTGGCCTGCGTCGGCATGCTGATCGGGGCCACGCTCTACCAGCGCTGGCAGCACCGGATCGACTACCGGCAGCTGGTCCTGTGGGGTTACCTGGTCTGCGCGTTGCTGGCGCTGGTCCAGCCGATCTCGGTCTGGACGATGCTGCCGGGCATCCTGCTGGGCGGGACGACCTTCGCACTGGGCCGGTTGCCGTCGCGGGTCGAGCTGCTGCGGGCGGTGCGCGCCGAGCGGGCCGGGCGGGTGTTCGGTACCGCCAACGCGCTGGGCCTGGCCGCCGCGGTGCTGGTCACCGTGCTGGTCGCGACGGTCTGCGACCACGCCGGAGTGATTCCCGGCTACCTCACCCTCGCGGCCGTCACGGCGCTGCCCACCGTGCTGGTCGCGGGATCGCTCCTGGTGCGCCCGAGGGCGCACAACTCGCCTCACACCTAACCCGGTTGTACGGAGAGACTCGTGAAACTGCTGACCATCGAGACCATCCAGTACCTGTCCTACTACATCTCGCGTTACCGGCAGGTCGAGGCCTTCGGCGTGGACCTGTACGTGCTGAACGGCGAAGGGACGCCCGACTTCTGGCCCGAGGACAAGTACCGGCTCGCGGGCACCCGGGACGTCGCGCGGATCGTCGAGCTGGCCCAGGAGTGGCACAAGACCGAGCAGTTCGACGGCGTGATCACCTTCTCGGAGTCGGCGGTGATCACCGCCGCGGCGGTGGCCGAGGGGCTCGGCCTGCCCGGCATCGGGGTGGAGGCCGCCAAGGCGAGCCGCAACAAGTACCTGATGCGCCAGGCGCACGAGCGCGGCGGCGCCCCGCACCCGTCGTTCCGCTACGTCGAGTCGGCGGACGAGGCCGTTGCGGCGGCCGAGGAGTTCGGCTACCCGGTGATCATCAAGCCGACCATGGGCGCCGGCAGCAACTACGTCTTCAAGGTGGACGACGCGGCCGAACTGGCCGAGCGCTTCGCCCAGGCGAGTGAGGGCATCGCGAAGATGTTCTGGGCCAACTCCGAGGTGGCCGGCCTGGATCTGGGGCCGCAGGGCCTGCTGGTGGAGTCCTTCCTGGACGGCAAGGAGTACCTGATCGAGGCGCTGGCCTGGGACGAGGAGGTCTACCTCGGGTCGGTGGTGGACCGGATCACCGTCGAGGGCGCGACCTTCGACGACGACGTGCACCACGCGCCGACCTCGATGAGCGCCGAGGACCTGCGCGCCGTCCACGAGGTGGTCAAGGCGGGCCTGTGGGCGCAGGGCCTGCGGCGCAGCGTCGCGCACGCCGAGGTCCGCTTCCACCAGGGCAAGCCGTACCTGCTCGAGATCGCGGCCCGGGTGGGTGGCGGCGGGCTGGACGAGATCGCCCGGCTGACGGCGGCCCACGATCCGATCAAGGCCGTGGCCGACATCGGCGCGGGCCGGCGTCCCGAGGTGCGGCACTTCCAGCCGACCGGGGTGCACACCGCCTCGATGTGCCTGATCAGCGACGGCGGTGTGGTGCGCGAGATCACCGTGCCGGCCGAGGTCGCCGACTCCGAGAAGGCGTTCCTGCTGAAGATCACCGCGCGACCCGGGGACGTCATCCTGCGCCCCCCGCACGGCAACACCATCTTCGGCTTCCTGGGCACCACCGGTGACTGTCTGGAGGACGCCATGGAGACGATGAACGACTTCGCCGCGAAGATCACCGTCGAGCTCGACCCGTACCCGGGGGACGTCAAATGATCGACTACGACGGCAGGCGCTTTCGCCCGGTCGGGGCGGAGCACGGCGAGTTGGGACGGGTGGCGCGCTACCGCCAGCACGGCAACCTGCTCTGGGGCGAGTTCTCCGGCGGCGACGCCCGCCGGGGCACCCTGACCGGGCTCTGCGGCCCCGACGGCGAGCTGGAGTTCGCGTACTGCGTGGTGCTGAGCGACGGGAAGGTGGTCTCCGGGCGCTGCCATTCCACCCCCACGACGCTGCCCGACGGCCGGATCCGGCTGGCCGAGACCTGGGAGCGGTACGCCCCGCACGCGGACCGTGGGGTGTCGTTCCTGGAGGAGATCGAGGCGGACACCAACGCGGCTGACGACGACGAGAGGCAGGGGCAGCGATGAGTGCCACCGAGAAGAAGCCGAAGCGGGGCGGGGTCGTCACCTGGGCCTGTGCGCCGGGGTTCCCGCCGGCGGTGATCTTCCCGTTCACCCCGGCCGAGCGGATGGGCACCCGCAACATCCTGGAGTTCCAGGCCCTGATGTACCGCACGCTGTACTTCTTCGGAAGCGACGGCGTGGCGGACGTCGACTACGCCAACAGCATCGGTGAGGAGCCCCTCTGGAGCGAGGACGGCCTGACCGTCACGATCACCGTCAAGCCGTGGAAGTGGTCCAACGGCGAGACGCTCTGCGCGGACAACGTGCTGTTCTGGGTCAACCTGATGAAGGTCAAGGGCGCCCGGTACGGCGAGTACGTGCCCGGCTACTTCCCGGACAACCTGACCGACTACGGCAAACTCGCCGAGAACCAGGTCTACTTCACCTTCGACAAGGTCTACTCGCAGCGCTGGGTGCTGTTCAACCAGCTCTCCACCATCACCCCGCTGCCCAAGGCCTGGGACCGCACCGACCAGGGGCCGGCGAACGCCTGCGGCGACCTCGCGGACGTCGAGGCGGTCTACGCCTACCTGATGGCCGAGCAGGGCGACATCGTCGACGAGGGCAACGCGCACCGCACCCGGTGGGCCGGCAGCCCGATCTGGTCCATCGTCAGCGGCCCCTGGCAGCTGAAGAGTTACACCATCGAAGGGGTCGTCACGTTCGTCCCCAACGAGCACTACTCGGGCCCGGCCAAGCCCTACCTGGACGAGTTCCGGCAGATCCCGACGTTCTCCGACGAGGAGCAGTACGCGATGCTCCAGCGCGGCGACGAGGGTGAGGACGCCGTCCAGGTCGGCTTCCTGCCGCTCAGCTTCGCCACCGAGCCGGCGGTGAGCCCGGACAAGGGCGGCCCCAACCCGCTGGCCGGCTACACGATGTACCCGCAGACCGCGTACTGCGTGCGGTACATCTCGCTCAACTTCAACAACCCGACCGTGCAGGGCAAGCTCTTCGCCCAGCCGTACTTCCGCCAGGCGCTGCAGTCCAGCCTGGACCAGGACTCGGCGGTCCGCGACGTCTACCTCGGCTACGCCTACCGGCAGAACGGACCGGTGCCGGTCTTCCCGGAGACGGAGTTCGTCTCGCCGCGCCAGCGCGAGGGCGCCTGGCCGCTGCCGTTCGACCCCGAGCGGGCCAAGCGCCTGCTGGAGGCGAACGGTTGGGACACCTCCACCACTCCGGCGGTCTGCGTCAATCCGGGCACCGGCCCCGGCCAGGCCGGCGAGGGCATCCCGGCGGGGACCTGGGCGAGTTTCCTGCTGCGCTACGTCGAGGGCCGCCCGGCGCTGACCCGGGTGATGGAGCAGCTGCGCGACGACGCCGCCAAGGCCGGTATCGAGGTGCGGCTCCAGGAGGTCTACGGCTCGGTGCTGGTGGCCGAGGACGCGCCGTGCGTCCCGGGACCGCAGGAGCCCTGCCTGTGGGAGGCGTGCAACTGGAACGGCGGCTGGGTCTTCCACCAGCCCACCGGCGAGATCCTGTTCAGCACCGGCGCCGGCGGCAACTTCGGCCACTACAGCGACCCGCGGGCCGATGAGCTGATCGAGAAGTCGGTGACCACCGACGATCCGGCGGCGCTCTACGAGTACCAGGACTACATCGCCGAGCAGGTACCGGTGATCTTCATGCCGAACTTCCCGATCCGGCTCTTCGAGGTCTCCGACCGGCTGCACGGCTTCGGCCCGGTCAACCCGTACGGGATGATCAGCCCCGAGAACTGGTACTACGTTGAGGACTGACGCGACGTTGGCCGCCGCGGCGCCGATCGCCCCGATCGGCGCCCACCCGCTGCTGGTGCTGCTGCTCCAGCTCGGGGTGCTGCTGCTGCTCGCGGTGCTGCTGGGGCGTGTGGCGGTGCGGTTGGGCTGGCCGGCGGTGGCGGGCGAGCTCTGCGCGGGGGTGCTGGTGGGCCCCTCGGTGCTGGGGACGCTCGCTCCCCGGCTCGCGGGCTGGCTGTTCCCGCACAGCGTGGAGCAGGTCCACATGCTGGATGCGGTGGGCCAGTTGGGGGTGCTGCTGCTGGTGGGGGTGAGCGGCAGCCACCTGGACTTCGCGCTGGTCCGCAGGCAGGGGCGGACCGCCGCTCGGGTCAGCTCGGCGGGGTTGCTGCTACCGCTGGGTCTGGGGGTGGGGCTCGGGTTGCTGTTGCCCGCCTCGTTGCTGGCCCCGCACGGCAGCCGGACGACGTTCGCGGCCTTCCTGGGTGTGGCGATGTGTGTCAGCGCCATCCCGGTGATCGCCAAGACGCTGCTGGACATGAATCTGCTCCACCGCGACATCGGCCAACTCACCTTGACCGCAGGGATGCTGGACGACGCGGTGGGCTGGCTGCTGCTCTCCGTCGTCACGGCGATGGCCACCACCGGGGTTAGTGGCGCGGGCGTGCTGCGCTCGGTTCTCTCGCTGGCGGTGGTGCTGCTGCTGGCCGTGGTGGCCGGCCGGCTGCTGGTCGGTCCGGTCTATCGCTGGGCCGAGCGCACCGGGGGAAGTGGCACGGTGGTCGGCACCACGGCGGTGTTGATCCTGCTGGCGGCGGCCGGGACGCAGGCGCTCGGGCTGGAGCCGATCTTCGGTGCCTTCGTCTGCGGGGTGGCCGTCACGGCGACCGGGGCGGTGAGCCCGTTGCTGCTGGCCCCGCTGCGGACCGTGACGCTCTCGGTGCTGGCGCCCGTCTTCCTCGCTTCGGCGGGGCTGCGGATGGACTTGACCGCGTTGGCCCGCCCGGCGGTGGCCCTGATGGCGCTGGCGGCGCTGGTGGTCGCGGTGGTGGGCAAGTTCGGTGGTGCCTACCTGGGGGCGCGTGGCAGCCGGCTCGGGCGCTGGGAGGCGTTGGCGCTCGGTGCGGGGATGAACGCGCGCGGTGTGGTCCAGGTGGTCATCGCCATGGTCGGGCTGCGGCTGGGCGTGTTGGACTCCGCGAGCTACACCGTGATCGTCCTGGTCGCCGTGGTGACTTCGCTGATGGCACCTCCGGTGCTGCGGTTCGCGATGGCCCGCATCGATCTGACCGCGTTGGAACAGCAACGACGGGCCGCCCAGTTCGGGCCGGCCGCCCCCGAGACTCAGAGCGTGTGAAGGGTGAGGACCAAGAGATGACGATGACGACTCAAGGCACCGATTTCGGTATCGCGGGATTCGGCTACTCGCTGGGTGTCGACCAGAAGGTCGACCTCGAGGTGGTCTCCGAGTTCGTGGACGACCCGGAGCGGGTGTTCCAGTGGGGCTACCAGACCTTCCACCGGGCGCCCCAGGACGTGAGCGCGATCGAGTTGGCGGCGCGGGCGGCCCGGCTCGCGATCGAGGACGCCGGCCTGAGCGCCGACGACGTGGACTACGTCGTGCTGGCGCTCTCCGACGTCCCCGGCTACCTCAACTGGGACGCCTCCTCCGCGTTGGCCCGCGAGATCGGGGTGCGGCTCAAGCCGAACCTGCTGCTCATGGAGGGCTGCGTCTCCGGCGTCACGGGCCTGGGCAACGTGGCCGGTCTGTTCGCCACCGACTCGAGCCTGAACAACATCCTGTTCGTCGCGGTCAACCGGGTCAGCGAGCACCACCGCAACCGGATGCGGGTCAACAACTCCATCCACAGCGACGGCGCCTCGGCGGTGATCCTGCGCCGTGGCCACGAGTTCGGACGGTGGCTGGCGACCGTGCAGTTCACCGACCCGGACGTGGCCGACTGGTTCCGGACCGACTTCGGCGGCGAGGTGGCGCCGGTGGCGCCGGCCGACTGGTCCGCCAAGACCCAGGCGAACGGCCTGGAGGCGGTGGTCGACCACTTCCGCACCGATCCGAAGGGGCTGCGCGACTTCGTCGCCGCGCTCAACCAGCGGCTGGTCGAAGTGACGGACTGGGCCTGCGCGAAGGCCGGCGTGGAGCGCGATTCCATCAAGAAGATCATCCATCTGAACGACAACCAGGGCTCGTTCGAGGAGATCGCCGAGGCCTTCTGTGTCCCGGTCAGCTTGACCAACGCCGAAGTCGCCGCCCAGCACGGCCACATGGGCGCGGCGGACCATCTGGTGACGCTCGCCCAGTACACCCGTGGTGGCGAGCTGGTCTCCGGCGACCTGGTCGCGTTGATCGGCATCTCGATCGGTATGCGGTGGTACTGCACCCTGGTCAGGATCTGATGCCCGAACTCGTCGACGCACTCAAGGCGGCCGTGGGGGCCGGCACGGTTCCCGGCCCCGACCTGCGCCTCGCGCTGATCCAGACCGACGATGCGAGCGTGCTGCGCAAGGCCGGCCGGGCGCTGGCCAAGTTGACCGATCCGGACGGCAGACTGCGCCCGCTGCGCCTGTCGGTGGTGGCCGCCTGCACGGTCGGCCCGCTCGAATCCCTGCTGCGCGCCTGCCTGGTGGGCGCCGGAGCGTGTCCGGCGATCGAGGTCACCCCGTACGGGGCCTTCGAACTCACGCTGGCCACCGGCGGGTTCGACCGCTCCAGCGAGCTGCTGCTGTGCCTACTGGACGAGTCCTACTTCCTCCCCGACGACCTGGACGTCACCGCGCCGCAGGCTGCCGGGCCCTATCTGGAGGAGCGGCTGGCCCAGTTGAGCGGGCTGCTCGGCGCGGCGCTGCGCGGCAGCGAGGCGACCTTGGTGCTGCACACCGTCCCGCTGCCGCGCGCGCTGCGCGACACGGTGCTCAGTCTGCGGGCCAGGGGCGCGTTGACCAGGCTCTGGCACCGGCTCAACGCCGGGCTGCTGGAGCTGGCCGAGGAGCATCCGCAGGTGCAGGTCGTGGACCTGGTCGGGTTGCTCGCCGAGTCGCAGGTGGCCGCGCGTGATCAGCGGCTGCACAAGTACGCCGATCTGCCCTACACCGACGGGGCGTTGCTGATCCTGGCCACCGAGGTACGGCGCATCGCGCAGGCCCGCTCGGGGCTGTCCAGGAAGGTGCTCGCGCTCGACCTGGACAACACCCTGTGGGGCGGGGTCCTGGGCGAGGTCGGCCCGCAGGGCGTCGAGCTCGGCGGGCTCTACCCGGGCAAGAGCTTCGCGGATCTGCAACGCACCGTCAGCCGGCTGCGCGAGCAGGGCGTGGTGCTCGTGCTGGCCAGCAAGAACGACCCGGACCCGGTCGACGAGGCGCTGCGCCGGCATCCCGCGGTGCTGCTGCGGCCCGAGGCCTTCTCGGTCAGCATGGTCAACTGGGCGCCGAAGGCGGGCAATCTGCGCAAGGCCGCCGACGCGTTGGGGCTGGGTACCGACTCGTTCGTCTTCATGGACGACTCGGATTTCGAGCGTGGTGGGGTGGCGGCCGAGCTGCCGGAGATCGCGATCATCGACGCCAGTGGCGAGCCGGCCCAGCTGGTCGACTCGCTGGTGCGCCACGGGTGGTTCGACGTGGTCGAGTTGACCGGTACCGACCGCAGGCGGCCCGAGCTCTACCGGGCGCGCGGCCTGCGCAACGACTTCTCCGGTGGCTTCAGCCGGGCGGAGGACTACCTGAAGGCGCTCGACCTGACGGTGGCGATCGAGCCGGTGACCCGGTTCACCGTTGCCAGGGCCGCTCAACTCGCGGCTCGCACGAACCAGTTCAATCTGACCGGGGTGCGGTTCGACGAGGCGGCCACCGCCGCGATGATCGATGCCCCCGACAGGTTGGCGCTCACCGTCTCGGTCACCGACCGGTTCGGGGACGAGGGCCTGGTGGGTGCCCTCTGGGTGGAACGGACCGCGCGGCGCTGGAGCGTGCTCAATCTGGTGCTGAGCTGCCGGGTGCTGTCCCGGGGGGTCGAGTTCGCGATCGTGGGCCGGCTCGCCGAGTTGGCCGAGCAGGCCGGGGCCCAGGTGCTGGAGGGTCGCTTCACCCCTTCGGCGAAGAACAGTGTGGCGGAGGGGTTCTGGGAGAAGGCGGGGTTCGTCCCGGAGGGTGGCGGGGTCTTCACCTTCGCGCCGGGCAGGATGCCGGACCCGACCCCGTCCTGGATCACCCGTGTGGACAGCGCCGGGAGCGCCAAGAGCGTCGATCGCGTCGAGAGCGAGGAGCAGTGACCATGGGGAACACCGTCGATTCGGTCGGCGCCGAGGTGCTCGAGGTGCTCGGCGAGGTGTTGAGCCAGGACCCCGAAGCGCTCAGGGCACAACCGGTGCTGGCCGGTTACGACTGGGACAGCCTGGCCTCGCTGGAGGCGCTGGCGCAGTTGGAGAGCGCCTTCGGTGTCCGTCTTGACCTGCGGGCCTTCCAGGCCGTGCGGACCGTCGAGGAGATGGCGGCCCTGGTGGCCGCCACGCTGAACAGCTGACCTGGGACGTTTCTGACGTCATGTCAGATCATGCAAGGAGAGTGCATCATGAGCCTGCTGGAGATCCGCCTGTTCACCGTGCGGCCGGGCGGCCGTGAGGAGTTCGACCGGGTCAGCCGGGAGGAGACGATCCCGATGATGCGCCGCTGGGGCATCAACGTGATCGCGTTCGGTCCCGCGCTGAACACCGAGGACGGGTACTACCTGATCCGCAGCTTCCCTTCCGAGGAGTTGAGGGTCTCCGTCCAGGAGGCCTTCTACGCGAGCGCCGAGTGGGAAGAGAACTACGACAAGAAGGTCACCGAGATGATCGCGGACTACCACACCGCGCTCGCCCCGCTGACCGCTGACCTGTCCACCGGCCTGAAGGGCCTCTAGGCCCTG
>NZ_JBGCCO010000070.1:0-10228 GCF_041262605.1 Kitasatospora sp. GAS1066B | reverse complement strand
GACTACTCGAAGGCGTCGCTCGACAAGGCGGCGGCCGACTCGCGTGCGGCGTGGGCGGCGGAGGGCAAGGACGTGGTGAAGAGCGTCCCGTTGCCCGGTGCGCAGCAGGTCATCGATGCGGCCAAGCGGCAGGCGGGTAACGGCTGATGGGGATCCTGGACGACGTCGGCGACGGCCTGGAAGGGCTGTACCAGGACGGCAAGAAGCAGGTCGGCAAGGTCGTCGACCAGAACGCCCACATGGTGGGCGGCATGCTCGACTTCGTCGGCCTGCACGGCGCGGCGAACACGGTGGACAACTGGGGCGATAGCGTCGCCGACAGCCTCGGTGCGCAGGTCGGGGAGAAGCAGCTCGGGCAGTCCGACGACCCCAAAGACCTGGTGCACGGGGACGCCAAGGCGCTGAGCGAGGCGGCCGATCATCTGCGCACGTTCCACGACGCGTTCGAGGAGACCGGCAGCGGTCTGCGGGCGATGGACTCCTCCCACTGGCAGGGCCAGGCCGCCGACGCGTTCCGCACCCGCTTCGCCCCGCACCCGGGCCAGTGGCTGACCGCCGCCGACGCGTGCGCGGCCGCTGCCCAGGCGCTGGACGGCTTCTCACACACTGTCACCTGGGCGCAGGGTCAGGCGCAGCAGGCGATCGATGCGTACAACGCGGCGAGGAAGGCCCACCAGCAAGCCCAGGACGCGTACAACGCAAGTGTCGACAGTTTCAACAAGGCCGCGAAGGCGTGGAACGACGCCGCAAGGTCCAACCCGGACCCTGGCCCCAAGCCCACCGACCCCGGGGACTTCCACGATCCCAGCACCGGCCAACTCGCCCACGCCCAGGACCTCCTGCGCGAGGCCCGGGCCCAGCGTGACGCGGCGGCCGGCAGTGCCGCGAAGGCACTCCAGACCGCGACGGCGACCGCGCCGACCGAGCCGAGCTTCACCCAGCGGATGAAGCTCGACTCCATCGACGCCGCCGAGGGCGGCATGGTGGGCGTCACCCACGTGTACGGCGGGATCGCCAAGGGCGCGGCCGACATCGTCGACTTCGGGCGCGGCCTAAACCCGATGGACCCCTACAACGCCACCCACCCGGCCACCTACCTCGACCACGTCAACCAGGTCGCGGTCGGCCTGGTGCATGCCGAGATGCACCCCACCGACGTGGTCAAGTCCCTGGTCGGCTCGGGCTGGGGCTCGGACCCGGCCGAGGCCGGCGGCAAGCTCTTCCTCAACGCGGTGTTCGGTGCCGCGACCGGCGGCAGCGGCGAAGCGGCCACCGCCGCCGAGACGGTCGGTGTGAACGCCACCAAGGACGCCGCCGAGACCGCGGCGAAGAACGCCGCCGAGGACGCGGGCGGCGGTGCGGGCCGTAACGCGGTCAAGGACCCGAACGTCAACGGGCGCCAGCCGGGTGATCGGTGCCGCGGCGGTGACCCGATCGACATGGCTACCGGCTACATGACCTTGAGTCAGACCGACGCCCACCTCGCCGGCGTCCTGCCGCTGCTCTTCACCCGCACCCACGATTCCCACTACCGTGCCGGTCGTTGGCTGGGGCCGAGCTGGGCGTGCACGCTGGACGAGCGCCTGGAGATCGACGAAGAAGGCGTTGTCCTGCTCCGTGCCGACAGCATCGCTCTGGCCTACCCCCACCCGGCACCGGGCCTACCGACGCTGCCGAGCACTGGCGCGCGCTGGCCGCTGGCCGTGGACGCCGAGGGCCGGTACACCGTCGCTAACCCCGTCACGGGGCAGGTGCGGGTCTTCCGACCTGACCCGACCAACCCACTGCTCGCCCCACTCGACTCGATCACCGACCGGGTCGGCCACCAACTGGTCTTCGAGTACGACCACAACGGCGCCCCGATGGGCATCCGGCACTCAGCGGGCTATCACTTGGAAGTCGACACCGCCGACTACCGCATCACGGCGCTGCGCGCGGGCGGGGTGGAGTTGGTCCGCTACGGCTACACGGACGGCCACCTCACTGAGGTAGTGAACTCCTCGGGCCTGCCGATGCGTTTCGAGTACGACGCGGCCGGGCGGATGACGGCCTGGATCGACCGAAACAGCTCGCGCTACGGCTTCGTCTACGACGATCAGGATCGCTGCATAGCCCAGGGCGGTGCGAACGGTCACCTTCGGTGGAGTTACGAGTACCGCCCCGGCCAGACGCTCGCCACCGACTCGCTAGGCGCGGTGAACCGCTTCGAGGTCAACCAGAGCCACCAGATCACCGCGCACACCGATCCGCTCGGCCACACCACCCGCTTCACCCGCGACGCCTTCCACCGCCTGTTGTCGGTGACCGATCCACTCGGGCGCGCCAATGCTTTCGAGTACGACGCGGCAGGCAACGTTGTTATGGTCACTCGCCCCGACGGTGCACGCTCCTTCGTGACCTACAGCACCCTCAACCTACCGCTCACCGTGATCACCCCGGACGGCTCGACCTGGCGTCAGACGTACGACGAGCACGGCAACCGCACCTCGGTCACCGACCCCGCCGGCGCCACCGCCCACTTCGTCTACGACGCCGCGGGTCACCTCGCCGCCAGCACCAACGTGCTCGGCCATACTGCACGCGTACAGTGCGACCCGGCGGGTCTGGTCCTCGCCGCAGTCGACCCGCTTGGCGGCACCGTTGCCTACCGGCGTGACAGTCTGGGCCGTCCGGTAGCCGTCACTGACCCTGTGGGCGGTACTACCCTCCTGGTCTGGAACCCCGAGGGCCTGCTGACCTCCCGCACCACCTCCGACGGAGCCACCGAGAGCTGGACCCACGACGGCGAGGGCAACACCCTCACCCACACCGACCAGCTCGGCGCCACCACCACGTTCGAGTACACCGACTTCGACCTGCTCTCCGCCCGCACCAGCCCCGACGGCGCCCGCCACACCTTCACCCACGACACCGAACTGCGGCTGATCGAGGTCACCAACCCCCAGGGCCTGACCTGGACCTATCAGCACGACCGGGCGGGCCGACTCACCGCCGAGACCGACTTCGACGGCCGCACCCTCGCCTACACCCACGACGCGGCCGGCCAGCTCGCCGCCCGCACCAACGGCTTGGGCGAGACCATCAGCTACACCTACGACCTGCTGGGCAACCTCACCGCCAAGGACGTCGAGGGCGACCTCACCAGCTACACCCATGACGCGCTGGGCCACCTGCTCACCGCCACCGGCCCCGCCGTCGTACTGACCCGCACCCTCGACCCGCTGGGCCGCCTGCTCACCGAGACCGTCAACGGCCGCACCCTCACCAACACCTACGACCCGCTCGGCCGCCGCACCTCCCGCACCACCCCAGGCGGCACGCTCAGCACCTGGGCCTATGACCCGGCCGGCAACCCGCTGACCCTCACCACCGCCGGACGCACCCTCACCTTCGACCACGACGCGGCCGGCCGCGAGACCGCCCGCCACCTCACCGACACCGTCACCCTCAGCAGCACCTACGACCCGCTCGGCCGCCGCACCACCCAGGCCCTCACCACCGGCCCCGACGTCCTCCAGCACCGCGCCTACCGCTACCGCGCCGACGGCAACCTCACCGCCATCGACGACCGGACCTCCGGAACCCGCCGCTTCGACCTCGACGCCGCAGGCCGGGTCACCGCCGTCCACGCCACCGACTGGACCGAGCGCTACGCCTACGACGACGCCGGCAACCTCACCCACGCCGACTGGCCCGCCCGCGACGACAGCGCCCACGGCCCCCGCAGCTACACCGGCACCGGGATCACCGCCGCCGGCCGCATCCGCTACACCCACGACACCCAGGGCCGCGTCACCACCCGCCGCCGGCGCACCCTCTCCGGCCGCACCGACACCTGGCACTACACCTGGGACGCCGAGGACCGCCTCATCGCGGTCACCACCCCCGACGGCATCGAATGGCTCTACCACTACGACCCCTTCGGCCGCCGCATCGCCAAACAGTGCCCCGCCACCGCCGAGTGGACCCTCTTCACCTGGGACGGCCCCACCCTCGCCGAACAGACCGCCCAGGGCCCCACCCTCCCCGGCCCCTACACCCTCACCTGGGACCACGACGGCCTGCACCCCCTCACCCAGACCGAACACCTCGCCACCTCCCCCGACCAGCAAGAAGTCGACCGCCGCTTCTTCGCCATCGTCACCGACCTCATCGGCACCCCCACCCACCTCCTCAACCCCGACGGCACCACCGCCTGGGAAGCCCGTACCACCCTCTGGGGCACCACCACCCAGCCCAAGGGCGCCACCACCACAACCCCACTCCGCTTCCCCGGCCAGTACCACGACCCCGAGACGCGACTCCACTACAACCTCCACCGCCACTACGACCCGGAGAGTGCTCGGTACCTCTCGGTCGACCCATTGGGGTTGCGGGCTGCCCCCAATGCCAAGAGCTACGTTCATAATCCGACGATCTGGGCAGACCCGCTGGGCCTGGCGCCGGATGACTGCAGTCGAGGACTCTTCGACTTCCGTTCACCAAACCCGGACTATCCCCCAAATTCGGATGCGCTGGCCGAATTGCAAAAGCTGGCCAGCGGGCCCCGTCATTCCAGCCTGGACTGTTCCGAGATCGCCGAGCAAATCAAGGAGTCCGCAGGCGGCGCTGGCCAGGTTATTCGCTTCGCGCCGGTCTCCAAGTTCGATGAAATCGTAATCCCCGAGAAGGGGGGCAGCGTGCTGGAGCGGTATGATTACCATGAGGTATTTTCCGACGGGCGATATGTGTATGACCCGGACCTTAGCTCGACGCCGGTCCCTCTGGGTGACTACGAGCGCGCACTTCGAGGGCTCAATCCGCGCGATAATGGGAACCCGGGATTCCTGTCCACTCGTTTTACTAGCAGAAGGCCGAGGGACTGAAGCATGGTAAATCCTCACGGCGTGATCGAGGTGCCGACAGTAAAGCGCATCCTCCGTTTGCTTGGTGAGCTTGAGTGGGGGCGCTACGCCATCGGTTTGAACCCCGCGGATTCAAGAATGTTCCCGAGCTCGATTGTCTGGCGGTATCGCGACCCTTCTGCCAGAATTGAGGAAATCCTTCGTGTCGCGGTCTCGGAAACGGCCAGTGAGTTTGAGTGGAGCTTTGATTCCAGCGGCAAGAATTGGACATTGATGCCCATGAGGCTGGCGGAGGTCCTCCAGGGGCCACCGCAGCTCTCATTGGTCGATGCGCTTGACGAGCTAATGTCCCTGGATCAGAAGTACTGTTTTCAATCGAACTCCGAACTGAAGAGTCTTCTTTTGGTGATTGAGAAAAATTCAAAGATTCTCAACTGAACCTAATTCCAGCGACCGAGTTGTACCAATCGCCAGCCTGGAATTGGCGTCTGCGGTAGTGGATCTGGGTGGGTCCTGATCTGCGGTGGCTGCATCGACACCAGTCCGTCCCGCGGGAAGAGCGGTTGGTGTGGTTCCTGGTTTCTGCCAACCGTCTGGCCGCGAGCAGGCGGCGGCGGAAAGCTGTGGGTGCCGACAATTCTGTCACCCACGCTGAGCTGAGGATTCAGGATCACGATGTGATCACGTTGAGAGTGTGCGCGAGGCCGGCGCCGCACGCTTGGAGATCGTGACGGTCCGTCTGGTCCACCGATCCGGCCGCCTCCTGCTCGGCTGGCTGCGCCTGCTGGCCCGCTCTTCCGCGGCAAGGATGTCGAGATACTGGTGCTGCGGCATCAGCTGAGCGTCCTCGAACGCGGCAGGCCGGAACCGCCCTTCACCCTCGGCGACCGGGCCGTGATCGCTGCCCTGGTCAGGCTGCTGAGCAAGCGTCAGCGCCTCAGCACTCGCCTACAACCCGGCGGGCCGGACCCTGACCACCAGTACTCCGTCGAGAGAGAGGATCGCCATCGGCTGACCGCCACCGCGCCGACCACCCGCCGCCAGAGCGGGCGTGAAACGGCGAACGCCCGTTCCTCGCCGAAAGCCAGGAACGGGCGCCGATGGCCGCTGCCCGGAAAGCGGGCAGCGTGTACAAAGAGTGTGTCCGAGCCCTCAGTAGATCCAGCGGCGCTCCTCGCCCGGGGCCACCTCGGCTGCGATGTCGTCGGCGAGCCTGGTGATCGCCGTGCGGCCCTCGATCCGCTGCAGCCAGTCCGGCGGCAGGCACACGTCGCCGTGCTGCGCGCCGAGCAGGTTGCCGCAGATGGAGCCGGTGGAGTCGCTGTCGCCGGAGTGGTTGACCGAGAGCAGGAAGGCGGCCTCGATGGGGGTGCGCGGCGGGTTCGGGTGGCAGTGGGTGCCCTGCTGGTCGACGTAGAAGGTCTGCTGCTGGGTGGTTGCCAGCGCGGCGTAGACGCCGATGGCCAGTGCTTCCTCGGCGACCCAGCCGGCGCCCAGGCTCTGCAGCTTCTCCGCGGTCGCCTCGCCACCCTCGGTGGCAAGGTCGTAGGCCGCGCGCAGGGCGGTGCTGGTCTCGTCGTGGCCGGGGTAGCGGGCGAGCAGGTCCAGGGTGAGCAGCACGGCTGCGGCCGGTGACACGCCGCCGAGCAGGTGGTGGATCAGGGCGGCGAAGGCGCCGGCGGCGTAGTAGCCGGTGGGGTGGCCGTGGGTGATCTGGGCGCAGTGCGCCGCGGCCTCGAAGGCGGCCTTGGCGTCCCGGTCGGTGAAGCCGAAGGGGGCGGAGCGCATGACGGTGCCGCAGCCCTTGGAGTGCGGGTTCACCGGTCCGGGCCGGCCGTCGAGTGGATCGTTCAGGCGGGGGGTGTGGGTCTGCTGCAGGCCGGTTAGGCAGGCGTTGCCGGGCGCGCGCCGGGCGTACAGCCAGGGCTCCTCGCGCAGCCATCCGGTGCGGTGCCGCTGTCCCTGGTGCGGCGGCGGCGCGGGCTCGGTCTGGGTCTCCAGCCAGCACAGGTAGGCGTCGCGTACGATCGCGCCCTCCGCGCCGCCGATGCCCCTGGCCTTGGCTCGGGTGTAGGCGCTCAGCCAGCCGGAGGCGGTGAAGAGCGTCATCTGGGTGTCGTCGGTGACCCGGCCGATCACTCCCTGGTCGTCGGCGACCAGGCCGGTGACGCCGTTCTCGCCGTACTTGGCCCGGATCTCCGCCAGAGACAGGAACTCGACGGGGTTGCCCAGCGCGTCCCCGATGGCTCCGCCGAGCAGGCAGCCGCGCAGCCGCGCATGGTATGCGGTCAGTTCGTTCCATGAGCGCTTCTTCACGCTGACATCCCCCATGGGCGATTCTCCGGTGTTCTCGGTACGGTGCAGCATTCCAGCACAGTCGATCACCGGACGTTGCTTGACGGGGACGCAGTCAGGCGCCATCTGTGTCGGCGTTCCGCCCGCGCTGAACCGACGGGAGTAGAGGTTCTTCACAGACGAGGGTGCAGCGGTCGGGAACTGTGAACCGGTAGCCGCACTGAACGGTCAGCGACCCAATCGGGCCGCGAGACCGTCGAGCACGCAGTCCAGGCCGAACGTGAACTCGACGTCGAGGTCGAGTTCCTCGCCTTCGAGGACGCGGCGGGCGAGCATCGGGTGCTCGCCCGCCGCGAGGACCTCGCTGATATAGGGGCCGACGCTGCGCTGCCACTGCTCCTCGGTCAGGCCGGTGCGCTGCTCGGCGCGCCGAGCAGCCTGCTGTGTGGCCACCGAGCCGAGCACGTACGCGCGCACGGCTCCGAGCGCCTGTGAGGCCAGGGTGATGTCGGGCGTGAGCGCGACGGCGGCACGCAGCGCGGATTCGGACCGTCGCAACGAGTTGGGGCCGAGTGAGGGCCGGCCTGCCAGTTCTCCAGCCAACCAGGGGTGCCGCAGCAGGGTCGCGCGCTGGGCGTGCGCGACCGCGGCCAGGTCGGCGCGCCAGTCCCGCGTGGGCTCGGGGAGCGGGTCCTCGCCCTGCGCCGCGTCGACCATCAGGTCCATCAGTTCGTCGCGGTTGGTGATGTAGCGGTAGAGGGTGGCCGTCCCGGAGCCGAGGTCGCCCGCGACCCGGCGCATCGAGACCGCGGCCAGGCCCTCCGCGTCGGCGACGGCCAGCGCGGCGGCCACGTACTGGTCCACTCCCGGTGCGCGTCGGGCCGGTTCGGGGCGAGGCCTGGTCCACACCGACCAGGGAGCGGGTTCGGTCATCGGGTGCTTCCTCTTCTCGTTGACCGGCATTCTAGCTTCTGGCTACGGTGTATCCATGACAGAAACAGCGTATCTGGAAGTGCCGGTCCTCGTGGTCGGGGGCGGCAGCGTCGGGCTGCTCACTGCGGCGTTGCTCGCCCACCACGGCGTCTCCGCGGTGCTCGTCGAACGCCGCCCGGGGCCGTCGGTCCACCCGCGCGCCACCGGCATCGGGCCCCGGACGGTCGAGATCCTGCGTGAACTCGGGCTGGACACCGCCGTCGACGCTGTCGCTGTCGACCTGCGGGGTGCCACGGCCAAGGCGGTGGCGCGGACCGTCGTCGAGATGGGCGCGGGCGATGTCGTGACCGTGCCCATGCCGATCCCGTCCGCCACCGAGCTGGACACGACGCCGTTCAGGCTGCGTGGCGTCTGCTCACAGGACCGCCTTGACGCCGTGGTGGCGGCCGACTTGGCGCGCCGCGGAGCGGATGTGCGCTGGTCGACCCGCCTGGTCGGCATCGCGCAGGACGCCGACGGGGTCGACGTCGAGCTGGAGGGGCCCGATGGTCGCTACTCGCTGCGCTGCGCGCGTGGTGGCCGCGGACGGCACGCACAGCGCCGTGCGGGCCGCGCTCGGCGTGGGCACCTCCGGGGCGGGCGACCTGGGCAAGTCGAAGATCAACATCCTGTTCCGCGCCGACCTCCGACCCCACCTGCGGGGGATGTCCTTCGGCACCTGCACGATCACCACGCCGGAGGCACCCGGCCTGCTGGTGACCGTGGACGGAGCGACCACCTGGGTCTTCCACGTCACCTGCGACGTGGACGGGGGCGAGCACCCCGAGGACTTCACGGACGAACGCTGCGTCGCGGTCGTCCGCGCGGCGGTCGGCGATCCCGACCTCGACGTCGAGGTGCGCAGCGTGCTGCCGTGGCGGCCCCGGAGCGCCCTGGCCGACCGCTTCGCCGTCGGCCGCGTGTTCCTGGTCGGCGACGCCGCCCACACCGTGGCACCGCTGGGTGCGTTCGGCCTCAACACCGGCGTCGCCGACGCCCACAACCTGGCGTGGAAGCTGGCCGCCGTCCACCACGGGGAGGCGGGCGCCGGCCTGCTCGACAGCTACGCGCAGGAGCGCGAGCCGGTCGCCGCGGCGACGTTGGACCAGGCGATGCGCAGGTTGGCCGACCCGGCGCTGCACTGGGGGCGTGGACCCGAGGCCGACGCCGCCAGGGCTGGGGCGGGGGTGTGGGCGGCGCCGGTCGTGCACCTCGGCCAGCGGTACGACTCGGCCGCCGTCGTCGATCCGCGGCCGGAACTCCCGTCCACGGTCGACCTGGTGGCGGCGCTGGACGGGTCGCCGGGTTCACGGGTGCCCCACGCGTGGGTCGACGGGGTCTCCACGCTCGACCTGGTCGCGTCCCGGTGGACCCTGCTGGTGGGCGCCGCGGGCGACCGGTGGCTCGCCGACGCGGCGCACGTCGGCCTACCGGCACACCGGGTCTGCGCACCTTGGCTGTCCGACGACGGAGCCCTGCTCGTGCGACCGGACGCGATCGTCGCGATGCGGGTCACGGCGCCGGTCCCGGATCCGGCGCGGTTCCTCGCCGACGTCCTGGACCAGGTACTGGCCAGGCCGGTCGCGGTGCCGAGCACCTGACCGGGAGTGAGGCGCCCCGTCACAACCACAGCTTGGCCGTGCTGACCTCGAAGTTCGAGGAGTACGCGCGTACTTCCCGTTCGACGACCCGACAGCCGCCCGGATGTCCGCGGACATGCAGGAATTGCTGACATCGACGTGCGGGCCACTGACGGCTGACCCGGTACCACGGCAGATCGCCCTGTCCACGAGTACGAGTGCTGACCAGGTCACCGCCCGATCCCGGCGCCCTTCCAAGGAGACGGAGCTGCTCGTGCGCAGGCACCGGAGCTGCTCGTGCGCAGGTACGAGAACGCGGTGCTGCGCCGGGGACCGGGGTGGGGGCCGGCGGCGGGGGGGGGGGGGGGGGGCCCCCCCGCCCCCCCGGGGGGGGGGGGGGGGGGGGGGGGGGGGGGGGGGCCGGGGGCGGGGGGGGGGGGGGGGGGGGGGGGGGGGGGGGGCGCCGCGGGGGGGGGGGTGGGAGTGGGCGACGGGGACGGCGTCGGCGTGTTCAGCGGCGGCAGCTGGGCCAGCGGC
>NZ_JBGCCO010000069.1:0-11036 GCF_041262605.1 Kitasatospora sp. GAS1066B | reverse complement strand
CACCTTCAGCGGCTGGCACCACCACGTCACCCTCGTCTCCCTCGCCCACGCCTTCTGCACCCTGCGAAGGCTGGCCACCGCCCCAAAAGACACGGCACCGGCCTGAGCCTCTACCAAGTCGTCCGGGAGCTACAGACCCTCCTCGCGACCTGGGCCGGTGCCTGCCCCACCTGCCACCGCGACGTACCCATCGCCGCACCGACCTGACCAAGCCCTACTAGTACTCCGGTCCGATTCCATGAGCTCTGACGGCGCCATACCAGAGGTGGCTTCGCCCGTGAAGGGATCGGCGGCGAGCTCATCAATCCAGCCCCAGCACCGCAGACGCCCGCTCCAGGTTGGCCAATGGGACAACTCCGGCCCCGGACACACTTTTTGTACACGGTGCCTAACGTTCGGGCATCGGTCATCGGCGCCTGTTCCTGGCTTTCGGCGAGGAACGGGCGTTCGCCGTTTCCCACCCTGCGCCTGCCGAATATCTCATCCGCCCAGGTCAGGCGGCATGCCGGTACTCGTGGATCACTCCGCCGAGTCGGTCGTGTTGGCGTATGTCCAGACGGGCGATTCGCCTGGGATCGGTGATCGGTTCGGGGACCGCGCGTAGGGGCGCCGCCTGGTTCATGGCCTGATGGGGCCGGTGCGCATTGTGATGGTGCTCGAACTCGCGCAGCGCGTGCCGCAGGTGGCACTCGTTCCAGATCAAGGTCCGATCCAGCAGCTCATGGCGGCAGGTCTGCACCCAGCGCTCCATGATGGAGTTCATCCGCGGCATGCGGATACCGGAGAGCACGACCTGGATGCCGGCGTGCTGGCGGGAGCACAACAGGCTTGCTGTGCAGACCGACACCGGAGGGGCCGCTTCACCGTGAACAGGTCCTTCGCTCTGCGCGCGGTTGTCGTACGTTCTGGGTCTGCCCGACGTCGCCCGCTATCGGGCAGGGAGACGGGCATCAAGTTGCCCGCGAGTTTCGTGTTGCACGAACACCCCGCACCCGATCGTGAGGTTCACCGCCGAGCTAAGGGGCGTTCTCGTCCTGTCCGGCTGCCAGGTGGCTCCGTCCGTGGTTGCTGCGGACGAGCCGAGGGGCCCGGTGCGCGTGGTTCGCGCTCCGGGCCCCTCGGCTCTGGCCCCGTTCGGCCCGGCCCTGGCCTGGATTTGTGGCGTGGGTCGTGGTCGTGGGGCGGGTGGGTCAGTAGTTGTGGTGGATCTGCCAGTAGGCCCAGGCCTGGTTGGGGCTGCCGTAGCGGGTGTTCATGTAGTCGTAGGCCCACTTGATCTGGGTGCCCGCGTTGGTCTGCCAGTCGGCGCCGGCGGTGGCCATCTTGCTGCCGGGCAGGGCCTGGGCCAGGCCGTAGGCGCCGGAGGAGGGGTTGGTCGCGGTGACGTTCCAGCCGCTCTCGTGGGAGATGATCTGGTCGAACGAGGCCAGCTGGTTGGCGGGCACGACGCTGGCGGCGATCTGCTGGGGGGTATCGGCGCTGGCGGTGGCCGGGGCGACGGCGGCGCCCAGGGCGGCGATGCCGGCGGCGGAGACGAGCAGGGCGGCGGACTTGCGCATGCGGGTGGTGATCACGGGCATGTGGGAGTTCGACCTCAATCGTGCGGGGTGCCTCGCCCCGCGGCTGTGCGGACCCGGAAGGTCCGGCGGGCGGGAGTCGGCACCGGGGCGGTCACGGGTGGTGACCGCCGGGCGGGAGTCGCGGCAGTGGATCAGACCGCCGCCGCGGCTGGCGACTGAGCCATTGTTAGCGGGGCCGACGCCCGGATCCAAGGGTGTCCGCTACGACGCGGCGTCGTAGCGGGGCGGGGCGCATGCGCCCGCCGGAGGCGGGCCGGCTGCTCGTCGTCGGGGTGGTCAAACCTGGCCGGGCACACTTTTTTGGGCGATTTGCACCGGTTTGGCCTGCGGAAACGACGGAAGGCCGACTGCGGGCGCGGGAGCGCGGCCGCTGCGGCGGCCGACCAGGCGGGCGCGGCGGGCGGGACCGGCGGGCGGCCTACTAGGAAGGGTAGGAGACGCGCGGGACGCGTGAGCACCATCACGGGCCGCTGCGGTCCGACACCCGCCGCGAGGAGATCCGGCTCACACCGCGGTGACTGCCCGCAACCACCCGGTGGCGCCGGCCCGTGTCCGGCTGCGGCCCGGCCGCCGAAGACCCGCACGCGCCCGGCCGGGCGCGCCCACGAAGGCCCGGCGTAGCGGCGCACTGCCCGCCCGCTCCGCACCTCCCGGACTGGAGCGCCGTCCCCGCCAGGACGAGCCGGGACGGCGCGGCCGGTACGGGGCGGGTCGGCCGGTGACGGTCTCGGGGGACCGGTAGAGCGCGTCCGGAAGCGCGCTCTGGTGGTCGCTCGGCTTTCCGTCGGCGCGGCCCCCGCCTGCCTGCGCAGCCACGTGCCGACAACGATCCGAGCCGTCTGGGCCACGACGCATCCGTCTGGTACCGGCGCGCGACGGCCACCACGAGCGGGCGACAGCTCAGCGCATCTGGACCCAAAGCTGCGTCCTTGCCTTGTCACGCCTCCACGCCTACGAGACCGGAGAACGAAGGCCGGTGACAGCCGACTTGGCGGGGACCAGCCCGTTCGAGCCGGGCCAGGCGGGGACAACGAACCGAAGACAGCGAGCCCGCCCGACCCACCCGGGCGCAGCACTGCCCGGCCCGGGGTTCCGTCCCCAACGGACCGTCACGCAACCACCACCCGCCGCAGGCGCTCGCCTGCCGGCTACGGCTCGGTGAGGGAGCCGTCGCCCCCGGCCCGGACGGCGGCGGCGAATCGCCACGCTTCGATGTCGCGGTAGCGGATCGGCCCGGGGCCACGGCCGATGTTGCTGCCGACAAGGTGGAGGCGTTCGGTCCACCACGGCCGGCCCACGAACCCGGTGAGCCCGGCCGCGGCCTGCGGCACGCTGGTGGGATCGTCGCGGCGGGACCGTGCCAGGGTCAGATGGGGGCGCAGCGGGCGGTCCCTGAGCTCGATCCCGCAGGACCTGATCAGGCCCCGGATGTCGGCGGCGAGCAGGTGCAGTCCCTCCAGGTCCCCGTCGATCCCGCTCCACAGCAGTCGCTGGTCGAAGTGGCCGCCGCCCCGCAGGCCCAGGTGCAGGGGTGGGTGCGACGCAGTCGCACCCACCAGCGCGGAGCGCAGCAGCGGCACTGCCGTGGATGGCAGTTCACCGAGGAAGGCCAGGGTGATGTGCCAGTCCTCGATCCGGTTCCACCGCAGCCGTGGGTACCTGGCGTAGGCGGGCTGCAGGGCCTGGGCCAGTTCATCCTTGGCGTCATCGGGCGGAGCCAGTGCCACGAAGACGCGCAGGGTCGAGGGCTCGGGGTGATCGTCCACGAGGGGGGAGGTTAGCTGAGGGTAGGTGGCCTGCGCTCGCTGGTGCCGCCGGGGTCGATGCCCTGGTCGTCAGCCGCTACCCCTGCCGCGGCCGCCGCGCTGCCCTGGGGCACAGCACCTGCCTCGTCAGGCATCCACAGTTCGGTGGTGCGGGCGGGCCGTCAGGGCGCTTTGAGCAGCCGGCCGAGGAGCTCGACGAACTGCTGGCGAACGTACAGGGCGCCAGGTCGGTGTCGGGCAGGTTCGCAACTGAACTCGACGCTTGGCTGGAGCGGGCGTTGCTGCTCATCGGGGAGGGAAACGCTGCGGCCGACGCGCAGTTCGACCGCGGAATCCGAACCGCGTCCGGAGCGCTTGCGCCGCCGTCCAGGGCCCCCATTACCCACGGGCCGGGCCCGCTGCCGCCTCGACAGCGGGTCCGACCGGGGCGCAGCGGTCACTGGACGATGACCGCCATGTCGCCGTAGGTGGCGTACCCGGCGTCGAAAGCCGCCTCGCTGATCTGCAGTTGCCCGCGGGCCGGGTCGTTGACCAGGTACTGTCCGTTGCTGACCGCGGTCACGACGACGGTGTGTTCGGATGGGCCGGCGTAGGGCACCACCTGACCGTCGTACGCGGTGTACGAGCTCGCCGCGACGTCACGCCAGTTGTAGTCGACCCATACGATCGCCGGGTGTCCGGCGGCAACGGCGCTGCTCAGCTGAGCGGGGGAGATCCCCTGCCCGGCCGCCGTCACGGACAGGCCGTAGGACTGCGCGGCCTGGGCGATCGGCGGGGAGTACACGCCGAAGCCGGTGCCGGCTGCTTCCGAGCCGTTGGGGTCTCCCACGAAGGCCCGGAACGGGTCCCCGGACAGCGGCCCGGAGACTCCCGCCTGGGGATGCGCCAGGTCGACGCCGATGCGCCCGAGCACGTCCTGGTCCGACACCTGCACCCCCCGTGCGGCCAGCACCATGCGCAGGGAGGTCGCCTCGCAGTCGTTGGCCAGTTGCTGCTGGTAGGCCGGGACGGCGGCGGAGGCGGCGCTCGAGGGGGGCGTGCCGGCCATCATGACAGCGCTGGTCAGGACCGCGGTGACGGCCGCTGCCAGCCTGCCGTGCCTCTTCGTCGCCGGCCGGCCCAGCGTTGGGCGTCTGCCGGCGCGCGGTGCGGTCGCGGGTGACGAGGGCGCGGGTGGAACCGGCCGTCGCGGACTCTGGTGCGGGCACCGCCCGCCGTTCAGGACGTCTTCGTGGCTCTCCATGGCTCATCTCCTTCCCACGGCTCCTCATCGTCTGAGGGCCGGACACCCGCCGCCAGCTGCCGCTGGCCTTTGCACAGGTCGGCGGCAGCTGCGGACGTACGTTCCTTCCATCGAACCTCGGCTTCGCTCGCTTCGCCCGCTTCGCCCCGCGGTGACACCAGCGCTGGCGGAGCCGACCGCTGTGGTGTACGCGGGAGTTGCCCGGGCAGCCGGCAGCCGGCAACCGCGACCTGCGCGTGGTCTGGAGCCTGGAGCACCCCCGACCGCCGTCGGCTCACGGTCTGCGTCTCGGACACACTCTTTGCCCGCCGGGCTCGGAGACCGGGCACCGTGAATCGGCGCCCGGTCCAGGCCTTCGGCCAGGTGCGGGCGTTCGTCGTTCCGCATCGTCCTCAGCTCGTAGCATGTCTCGCTGGAGCGTCAGCCAATGACGAGATCACCTCACCGCGAACCCCGCTCGGCGGGCACGCATCAGCGCTGGACGGCGTGCCCGCCACTGGGCTGCACGAGTTGGCGGGCTCGGGCCCGCTCTCCCACCAGATCAGCCACTGGCTCTTCAGGTCGACGGCCGCCTCACTTGCTCCTACCGCCAGTCGTTGTTGCGGCGACCAACTCTCCATGAACCGCCTCTACACCGCGTGGGCGTTCGCCACCCACGGGCACGACGCCGGCCGGCTCGAACGCCACCTCGACCTGACCGGCGGCCTGGCCCGAGAGCTCGTCGAGCAAGCCCACCAACGCAGCGGGGTGCCACGCTCCTGACGTCCGCACGGCCTGCCCCGGCCGGGTGAATACGCGTTGCGCCATTCGAGCCGGGTACCGCCCCACGACGGTGCGTCCCACGGGCCGTCGCCACAACCGGACTAGCGTCGTGGCGTGGACCGTGTCGTGTCGCTTTCCCAGCTGTTGCGCCGCCCGCTGGTGGGGCGTGATGGCGCGGTCGTGGGCCGCCTGTCCGATGTGATCGTCCGTCTGCGCGGGCGCGACTACCCCTTGGCCACCGGCCTGGTCGTGCAGATCGGCAAGCGCGAGGTCTTCCTGCCCATCGAGCAGGTCGCGGACTTCGACGGCGAACAGATCCGGCTGACCAGCGAGGTCGTGGACCTGCGGCCCTTCGAACGGCGCGAAGGCGAGGTCCTGCTGCGCGCCGACGTGCTGGGGCACCGCGTGATCGACGTCGCCGACGTCGAACTCGTCCGCGCCCACGACCTGGAGCTGCGCCGGCGTCCGGACGGCTGGGTGGTCGACCGCCTGGACACCCACCCGCGCCATCCCCGCGTGTTCGGCTTCCTGGCGGGCGAGGCCCATCCGCAGTGGCGGGACTGGAAGTCCTTCGAGCCGCTCATCGGCCATGTCCAGTCGGCGCGTGCGCGGGGGCCGTTCGGGCGCCTGGGCAAGCTCAAACCGGCCGACCTGGCGGACCTGCTGGAGGAGGCCAACCGCACCGAGTCGCACGAGATCCTGCAGACCGTCCACGCCGATCCGGAACTGGAGGCGGACGTCTTCGAGGAGTTGGAGCCCGACTCGCAGACCCGCCTGCTCGCCCAGAAGAGCGACGGCGAGATCGCCGAGGTACTGGGCAGGATGCGCGCGGACGACGCCGCCGACGCGATCAACGACCTGCCGCAGAACCGCCGCCAGCCGGTGCTCGACGCCCTGCCGGCCGGCCAGCGCACCAAGGTCCTGACACTGATGGGCTTCAACCCCTCCAGCGCCGGCGGCCTGATGGCCCTGGACATCCTCACCACCGCGCCTGGCGCCACCGTCGCCGAGGTGCTGCGCCTCGTCAGCGCGGCCCGGACCCTGCAGCCCGAGGCCCTCACCATCGTCCACGTGGTCCGCGACAAGAACCGGCTGATCGGCACCGCGACCCTGGTGGCGCTGCTGCAGGCCGATCCGGACGCCCTGATGGAGCAGGTCATGGCCACCGAACCGGTGCGGGTGCTCCCGGACACGGACGTCGAGGACGTCGCCCTGCTGATGACCGACTACAACCTCCTCAGCGTGCCCGTCGTCGACCACCATGACCAGATCCTCGGCGTCATCACCGTCGACGACATCCTGGAGACGGTGATCCCGGAGGACTGGCGCCGCCGCGAGCCCGCCCCGTACCCGGGTCGCCGCACCGAGGACGACACGCCGCGTGAGCCCACGAACCCAACGGATCTCGGCGGATGACGACCCCTCAGAATCCCCCGGACGACAACGCCCGCCCCGCACCCCCGCCCACCCCGGCACCGTCGGTGCCGCCCGTGCCCGTACCACCCAAGGCCACATCGCCGGCCAGGCCCACCTCGCCGCCTGAACCGCCGCCTGAACCGCCGGCCGCAGCGCGGCCCAGCGCCGTCCTGGACGAGGCTCATCTCGGGGACATCGAAGGCGCGTTCGGCCGGATCCCCAGGGATCACGCCGAGGAACGCCCGGGCTTCAAGACCCGTCTGCTCACCCTGCTGGCCATCGTCGGCCCCGGCATCATCGTGATGGTCGGCGACAACGACGCCGGCGGTGTCGCCACCTACGCCCAAGCCGGTCAGAACTACGGCTACTCCCTGCTCTGGGTCCTGCTGCTGCTCATCCCGGTCCTGATCGTCAATCAGGAGATGGTGGTCCGCCTCGGCGCCGTCACCGGCGTCGGCCACGCCCGTCTGATCAACGAACGCTTCGGCAGGTTCTGGGGCTGGTTCAGCGTCGGCGACCTCTTCGTCCTCAACTTCCTCACCATCGTCACCGAGTTCATCGGCATCTCGCTGGCCGCCGGGTACCTCGGCGCCTCCAAGTACTGGGTGGTCCCCCTGTCCGCCCTGCTGCTGATCGCCGTCACCGCCAGCGGCTCCTTCCGCCGTTGGGAACGCGCCATGTTCGCCCTGATCGCGGTCAGCCTCCTGCTCATCCCGCTCACCCTGATGTCCGGGCCCCAGTGGGGCCAGGCCGCCTACCACTTCGTCGTCCCCGGCATCCAGGGCGGCATCACGAGCGACGCGGTCCTGCTGATCATCGCGATCGTCGGCACCACCGTGGCGCCCTGGCAACTCTTCTTCCAGCAGTCCAACGTCATCGACAAGCGCATCACCCCGCGCTTCATCGGCTACGAACGCGCCGACACCGTCATCGGCTCGGTCGTGGTCGTCGTCGGAGCGGCCGCCCTCGTCATGATCGCCGACTTCGCCGCCCGCGGCACGAGCTTCGCGGGCAACTTCACGGACGCCGCCGGTGTGGCCAACGCCCTCGGACAGCACAGCCGCACGCTCGGCGTCATGTTCGCCATCGTCCTCATGGACGCCAGCATCATCGGCGCCGCCGCCGTCACCCTCGCCACCAGTTACGCCTTCGGCGACGTCTTCAACCTGCGGCACTCCCTGCACCGCGGCTTCGGCGAAGCGAAGAGGTTCTACGCCTCCTACAGCCTGATGGTGCTGCTCGCCGCCGGCATCGTCCTCATCCCCGGCGCACCGCTCGGCATCATCACCGAAGCCGTCCAGGCCCTCGCCGGACTCCTCCTCCCCTCCGCCAGCGTCTTCCTGCTCCTGCTCTGCAACGACCGCGAGGTCCTGGGCCCCTGGGTCAACCCCCGCTGGCTCAACCTCATCGCCACCCTCATCATCGCGGTCCTGCTACTGCTCTCCGCCACCCTGATGACCGCAACCCTCTTCCCCCACATCGACGTCAAGGCACTGACCCGCTGGCTCGCCGGCGCCCTGGTCGTCGCACTCATCTCGGCGGCCGGCGGCCTGCGGATCGCCCGCAGGCGTTCCGGCGCCCCGGCCCGCGCTCCGGCGCCCACGATGCCGGCGGCCGAGAAGCTCGCCTGGCGCATGCCCCCGCTTGCCCTGCTCAAGCCCGTCCGATGGTCGCCCGGACTACGCCTCGGCATGCTCGCCCTGCGCGGCTACCTCGTCCTCGCCGCCATTCTGCTGCTGGTCAAAGCCATCCGCCTCGGCGGAACGTGACCAGCGCACCACCCACGGGGGCCGGCCGTGACGAACCCGTCGCCGCCAGGGCGCTCGCCGTGCGCGACCTCGAACTGCCGTGCCCCCGCCCACGGTAGTGGAACCGCTGGTCTTCAAGGGCGGTCGCTGCGTCTCGCTCGCGGCGGACGAACCGGCGCCGCGTGGTGTTGAGGGAAGGCCGCCAGATGATTCCCTTCGGGACGGGCGAGTGCGGCGGGCATCAGGTTCCCGACAAGAGCTACCCGAGGCGTGGAATGGCAAACGCCAGGCCGGGAAACACAGTTCTCGCACGAGGCAGAGCGAGAGGTGCTTGCGCTCCCGGACGACGCGTGGATGGCGTGTCCGTCTGAGCGTCTGTCACGGGGAGGACCAAACCGAGGCGGGAATCGGGTTTCTTCATCCGTTCGGGTGAACCGATGGGTTGGCACGTGCCCGAATCAATTCGATGGGGTTTGATCTCGTCCGACGAAATGTTCATTCCGTCCCAGGAGCTTGTATGCCGAACTCGCCCACCAAGAGCAGCGATTCACCTGAGAGTGGCCCGACCGCTGTCGCCCGGCGCAGCTTCCTCGGCTCGGCCGTCGCGGGGGCCGCGGTCGCGGGAGCCGCCGTGGCGGGAGCCACCGGCTTCACCGGGAGCCCGTCCATCAACCCGCCGATTTCCGACCCGTCCCACGGGATCGACCCGGCGGTCAGCCGGGACCTGGCCCGCAAGCTCCTGCTGGTCGGCGACAAGGGCGAGGACCTGAAACTGCAGTACCTGCGGATCCTGATCGACGGCCAACTCCCGCCTCGAGCAGCGCGCAAGAAGATCCTGATAGTCGGCGCCGGCGTGGCCGGACTGACCGCCGCCACGCTCCTGAAGCGGGCCGGGCACGAGGTGGTCGTCATCGAGGCCAACGAGAGCCGGGTGGGCGGCCGGGTGAAGACCTTCCGCAACTTCAAGGACAAGGCCCTGTACGCCGAGGCCGGCGCGATGCGGCTGCCGGACTTCCACCCGCTGGTCCGCGCGCTCGCGGACAAGCTCGGGCTCAAGCGCCAGCTCTTCTACAACGCCGACGTGGCACCGGGCGCCCAACCCACCGGCACCATACCGCCGGTCACCTACCGGGCCTTCACCGGCGAGACCTGGACCAACGGCCCCGACGACCACACCTTCACGCCCCCGGCGTCCGGCGGGAAGCGGCTGATCCGCGTCAACGGACTCACCACCACCCGGGCCGCCTACGCAGCCACGCCGCAGCGGGTGAACGGCACGTTCGGCGCGAGCGCCGGCACCGTCATGGCGGACGCGCTCAACGAGGCGCTCAAGCCGGTGACCGTCTCCGGCGACGCGAGCATCAACGACCAGATCGACGCCTGGGCGACCATCTTCCAGAAGTACGACGACTACTCCACCCACCGCTACCTGGTCGAGGAGGCCGGCTGGGACCTGGCGCAGATCCAGGCGGCGGGCACCCTGGAGAACCTCACCTCCCGGCTCCACTACTCCCTCATCCCGACCCTGATGGACCACGCGGCGATCACGCCGACCGACCGCTACTGGGAACTGGTCGGCGGCTTCGACGTCCTGACCGAGGCTCTGGCCGCGCCGCTCAGGAACGACATCCGGATGGGCCGGCGGATGACCCGCCTCGTCCAGAGCGACAGCGGAGTCCGCATCGAGACCACCGCCGAGAGCGGCACCGAGGCCTCCTGCGACGGCGCACCGATCCAGCCCGCCGAGTGCTTCGAGGGCGACTACGCGATCGTCACCATCCCGTTCAGCGCACTGCGCTTCTGCACCGTCGAACCGCTGATGTCCTACCCCAAGCGCCGGGCCGTCAACGAGCTGCACTACGACTCCGCCACCAAGGTGCTGCTGGAGTTCAAGACCCGCTTCTGGGAGCAGGGCCCGGACGGCTTCACCGGCGCGGGCTGCACCTCCGACAGCCCGAGCCGCAACACCTACCTGCCCTCGCACGCCCCGGCCGGATCGCCGGGCGGCGTGGTGCTGGCTTCGTACAGTTGGTCCGACGACGCGTTCCGCTGGGATTCCCTCACCGAGGGCGAGCGGGTCGCGTTCGCCCTGGACGACATGGAGCGGCTGTTCGGCCCGGTCGTCCGCGCCTCGTACGCCGGTGTGGGCGTCAGCCAGTCCTGGGCCAGGGCCCGCTACGCGCTCGGCGAGGCGGTCATCTTCACCCCGGGCCAGCTGCACGAACTGCACCCCGCCACCCGCACGGTGGAGGGCCGGGTGCACTTCGCGGGCGAGCACACCAGCCTGAAGCCGGCCTGGATCGAGGGCGCCCTGGAGTCCGCGGTCCGCGCCTTCCTCGAGGTCCACCCCCGCTGAATGACGCGCCCCGCCCCGCAGGTGTGAGACCGGGGTGCGGCCGGCCGGCCCGGGGGCCGGGGGGGCCCCCGGCCCCCGCGCCCCCCCCCCGTCGCGTGCCAGCGCACCAGCCCCGCCCGGGGCCGCGCCCGAGCCCCACCCGCTGCGTGGGAGGGCGCCCGGCGC
>NZ_JBGCCO010000068.1:0-12813 GCF_041262605.1 Kitasatospora sp. GAS1066B | reverse complement strand
CACCGCCGAAGCCGGCAGCAGGAACGGCGCCGGACCCGCCACATCCACCGCCACCCCCGCCGGAACGCCCAGCGCCGGCAACGCCACATCCAGCAGGCGCGAGCCACGCACCGTCAGGTAGTCCACCTCGCCGTCCAGGCCACGCGCGGACGCGAACCGGGCCAGCGTCGACTCGTCGGTGAACGCGTACAACCAGCGCACCCCGTCCGCGTCCCCCGCGAGTGGCTCACCGTTATCGGTCGGCGCCAGCAACAACGCCGCGCGCAACGCCGCCAGCAGCGCCGGCCCATCCACCCGCCCCGCGTGCAACGCCGCCAGACGCTCGGTCAACCCCACCCCGGACACCAGTCCCCCGTAACGCTCGGCTATCAGTTCGATACGAACGACACCATAGCTGACGGTGATGACACGATGACGGCCGTGCCCGAGGAGTCGGGCACGGCCGTGGCGGGAGGAGTCAGCGGGTGGTGAACTCGCCGGTGGAGGTGGCGCGGACGAAGGCCTGCCAGGAGGCGGGAGGGAACGTGAGGAACGGGCCCTCGGGGTCCTTGGAGTCGCGGACCTGGCCCGGGGTGGCGTCGTTGACCTCGATGCACTCGCCGCCGTCACCGTTGCTGTGGCTGCTCTTGCGCCAGGTGCTCATCGGTTGAACTCGCCGGTGGAGGTGGCGTGCACGAAAGCTTGCCAGGCGGTGGAAGGGAACGCGAGGAACGGGCCGCTCGGGTCCTTGGAGTCGCGGACGCAGCCGGGGTTGGCGTCGTTGACCTCGATGCACGCGCCGCCGTCGGGGTTGCTGTGGCTGCTCTTGCGCCAGGTGCTCATCGGTTGAACTCGCCGGTGGAGGTGGCGTCCACGAAGGCCTGCCAGGCGGTGGGAGGGAACGTGAGGAACGGGCCCTCGGGGTCCTTGGAGTCACGGACCTGGCCGGGTGCAGTGTCGTTGACCTCGATGCAGTCGCCGCCGTCTCCGTTGCTGTAGCTACTCTTCCGCCACTGGGCGAGCTGCATGGTCGAATCCCCTCAGTGTCGCGCCGATCGTCGCCAGGGAGTCCTCGGGCGACAGGGCAAGCGCCCTCAAGTGATCGTAGTACGCGCGACGCTTCGCGACGTCTTCCGATTTCTCGATCAACGAGCCTGTCCTGCTGCCTTCTTCGTACGCAACCACGTGTCCTCCCGGAAGCGTCAGCAGCACGAGTGACCCGCCCATCTCGGAGTGAGCACCAGCGCTGAAGGGCAGAACCTGGATTGTCAGGTGCGGTGGCCGTGCGGCGTCCAGCAGTCGCTGCATCTGGTCGCGCATGGCGATGGGTCCACCAACTGGCCTGCGCAGGGCCACCTCATCCAGGATGAACCAGTACCGCGGTGGGTTGGCGCTGCGGAGGCGCTCCTGTTGCTTGAGTCGGGCAGCGACCTTCTGCTCGATCTCTTCATCGGTTGCGAACGGGTCGCCCGAACGCATGATTGCCTCTGCGTAGTCTGGAGTTTGAAGCAAGCCTGGCACGATCTCGGTGAAGCTCTCGCGGACGACCGCCTGCGCGGCCAACTCCATGTACCGCTTGTACCGGTCCGGGAACTGCTCCAGGATCGCTAGCGGATACAGCCTGGTGAAGTGCCCATCCGTCCCGAACGCCGCATCCAGCTTCTCCGACAGCCCCTCCGGCGGCAGCGACTCCGCCGTCTCGATCCGCGACAGATGCGCCTTCGAGAACTTCAGCACCTCGCCCAGCTGCGACAACGACATCCCCGCCGCCTCGCGGTACCGCCGCAGATCCGCTCCGTACAGATCCCGCGCCGAACGCTCCGGGAACAGGGGGCGAGGCTGGAAGGCCATGGCGACGACTCCTCCGTGTTTCCACTCGCGGACGTGGAACGGCCCGCTCCTTCCCAGGCTAGCCGCGAAGCGCAACGCTTGAGGCACAGAGCGTGAAATTCATCCGCTCAACTGCGCCACGGAGAAAGTAATATGATGGATCATCAAAAGGACCGGCTGATGCCCGAGTGCCAATGCCCCGCGAACTGCGGCGGCCGGCCCGAGGCGGCCCGTCGGATGACCCCGGTCTATCCGATCATCCGCCCGGGCGATGCCAAGCCCCCCACCCACCCCTACCTGCCCACCCGAAAGGGCGAGTTGGTCTTCGACGCGCTCAACGACCGGCTCGGCGTCCTGATGGACCGGGTCGGCCGCCTGATCTACCTGCGGCCGGAACGCGGCGGCGCCGAGTGGGATGTCGACCTTGACTGGATCGTTCGCCCACCCGCTGCCCGCAATGATCACGAAGGGGCAGCCAAATGATCAGCCCTCGCCGCCAAGCGGTCGTCGCCCTCGAGGCATTGACGGATTCGGTCAACGCCGCCAACCTGGAAATCCTGGATCTCGGCGACGGTTGGGTTATCACTTCGTCGGGTGACATCCTGGTCCGACTCCGGCCGCTCACGCTCTCCGAAATCGTGCAACTCGCCGCAGCCCTCCGTCGATTGGCCCCCTCCAGATGACAGAACAGCAGGAACTCGACCGGACCGACGTTTCGGTATTCGCCCACGAGGTGGTGGCGTGCGTCCTGCTACGGAGCGGGGAAGACGACGACGAGGTCTTCCCGAATGCCCCGCATCGTGTCGCGGCCTATCTGGTCTCGATCACCGCAGTCGTGATCCTGGTCGTCCTGCTGTTCATTCTGCTGTCGCCGAGTCTGATTTGACGATATGACGATCTGACATATCAACTCGGCGACTCCAGGATCGGATTCGGAACCTGCCCGTCATGCCGCGCGCTGGACCGCCAGTCTGCGACCCGGACCAGCGTCTCCAGAAAGGCGAGCCGGAACGGCCCGAGCTCCGCCTGATCCCGAAGTCCCTCCGCTCGTGCGGTCCAGGTCGAGGGCGCGCGGAACGCGTCGGTCCGCAGCACACCGGCCGGGAATCGCTCGCCGTTCGACAGCGCGATCTCGGGAGTCCGGTCCCCGTCCCGCACGCCGAGCAGCAGCGGGGCCTCGTCCGGGCCCGGGCGGGCGGCGATCCGTACCTTGCCGTGGTGGGCGGCGGCCAGGTAACTGACCAGGAAGTCGGTCTGCTCGGCCAGCAGGATCAGCGCGCTGACCAGCTCGTGCCGGAAGTACATCCGGCTGTTGACGCCGGTGTTGTAGGGGGCCTTGGACTTCGCGAGGAGCCCGGGCGGCTGGTCGCCGCCGCCACCGCGCAGCATCTGCTGGAACGCGTCGTGGCTCTTGCCCAGGTCGTGATACCTGGCGGCGCGGAAGACGGCGTCCCGGTGCCCGGCGGCCAGGCCCGGCAGTTCGGCCAGCGCGGTGAGCAGCGCGCGGGCCTCCTCCTCGGTCTCCATCAGGTGCTGGTCGAGGCTGACCCATGCGGTGCAGGCGAAGAGCCAGGACGGTGCGGGCGGGCCGTCGGCCACCGCGACGGGTGCCGCACTGGCGGGCGTCCAGCCCGTTGCCGGGAGGTAGCCCCCGCGCGCGGCGTCCAGCAGGACGGTCGTGCCGGGCCGCAGGTCCTCGGGAGCGGCGCGCCGCCAGTGGCCGTCCAGCTGGTCGCGCAGCCAGCCGCGGCCGTCGGCGAGCAGCGGCGCCAACTCGGCGAGCGGCACGGGGCAGAGCTCGGCGCGTCCCGGATCGGGCTCGTCTTCGGCGGGCTCCCCAGCGGGCTCCTCGGCGGTCTCCCCAGCGGTCTCCCCGGCCGTCTCGGCAGCCCAGGCGCGCCAGGCGACGAACGCCGTCGTGTCCTGCGCCGCGCAGACCAGGGGAGTGACCTTGGCGGCCGGCTCGGCGCTGGTGTCGAAGAGCGCCAGCAGTTCCGCCCGTTCCAGCCCGTCCACCGGCTCGCGGTGCTCGGCGATCCGCGCGTCGAAGAGCTGCTCGGCGGTGACCGGCTCCCCCTCGCGCGCGTCCAGCCACTGCTCGGCCGCCGGTTGGCCGCCGCCCTCCGGCGGAACGCACCAGAGCAGGTCGCCGCCCCCGGGGTACTCGCCGTGACGGTTGCAGCGGCCTGCTCGCTGCACCAGGGAGCTCCAAGGCGCGAGTTCGGTCAGCAGGGTGCGGCAGCTGAGGTCGAGCCCGGCCTCCACGGTGCCGGTGGTCACCGTCAGCTCGGCGGGCTCGGGGCGATCGCCGGGTCGGACGTACGGGTGGAGCAGCACGGCGGGCCGCTCGGCGGTCAGCGCCCGGTGGACGGCGCGGGCCCGTTCCACGGTGTTGAGCACGGCGACGGTCCGGGTGCCGGGGACGTGCGCGGCGAGCAACGCGCGGACCAGCCGTTCGACGTAGCGGTCGGGGGCGAGGTCCAGGCGCCGGACCCGCCGCGCCCCGCCCGCGCCGGCGCGGACCCGCAGCACCCGCCCGTCCGGCTCGTTCGGCCCGTTCGCGTCCCAGGTCGAGGACATCCACAAGGTGTGGGTGGGCGCGGCGGTGCCCAGCCGCTCGCGCAGCCGCTGGAGCCGGACGCCGGTCGCGAGGGCCGGGCCGAACAGGTGCAGCTCGTCGAAGACCCACTGCGCGTCGTTGTGCAGCAGGCCGTAGGAGACCGCCGCCATCCGCCGGTTGTCCGCGAACCCGCGCATCAGCGCCCGGCTGAGCAGCAGGTCCTGGGTGCCGACCAGGATCGCGGTGCGCTCGGGGTGCCGCCGCCAGCTGCCGTCCTGCACCGAGCCGCCCGCGAGCAGGTGCAGCCCGACCTCGTCGGCGAGCCCGAGGCGGTCCAGCCACTCGCGGATCCGGTCGGCGGTCCGGTCGGCGAGGCTGCGGGCGGGCAGCACGTAGACCAGGCGGCGCGGCGTCCGGTCGGGGTCGGTGACCAGGCGGCGGTGCAGCCAGGGCAGCACGGCGGCCACGGTCTTGCCCGCGCCGGTCGGGGCCTGGAGCAGGTCGGGCAGGCCCTCGGCGGCCAGGCGGGCCTGGTACGGATAGGGGGCGTGGCCGGTCGCCTGCCGCACGAAATCCCCGAAGTCCTGGAACCTGTCCCGACCCTCGCACTGGTCCGCCATCGCTTGCGACTCCCCTCGGCTCGGCCTCACACCCTGGCCGTACTCGACGCGACGGTCAACTCCCGCAGCACCGTGACCAGCTACGGAAATGCTCGGCCGTGCGGGAATGCGGAGTCGGACATTTCGGTTCACACTCCACGTTCAGCCGACCCCGCAGACAGGAGCCAGCCCCCATGAAGGTCGAGATCTACAGCGACATCGCCTGCCCGTGGTGCTACATCGGCAAGCGCCGCTTCGACCAGGCGCTGGAGCGCTTCGAGGGCAAGGGCGAGGTCGAGGTGGTCTTCCGTCCGTACCAGCTGGTCCCGGACGCCCCGGCCACCGCCAGCCCGCACCGCGCCTGGCTCGCCGAGCGGTACGGGCCGCAGTCGCGGGCGATGGACGACCGGGTGACCGAGCTGGGCAAGGCGGAGGGCATCGACTACGACTTCGACACCGCGCTGCACGCCAACACCTTCCTCGGCCACCGGCTGCTGCACCTGGCCGAGACCGAGTACGGCGCGACGGTGCAGGGCGTGCTCAAGGAGGCGCTGCTCAAGGCGCACTTCAGCGACGGGGTGGACGTCGGCGACCGGGCCGCGCTCACCGAGGTGGCGGTTGCGGCCGGGCTCGACCGGCAGCGGGTGACCGCGTACCTGGCGGGCGAGGAGGGCGCCGACGAGGTGCGCCGGCAGCTCGCCGAGGCCCGGCAGCTGGGGATCAGCGCGGTGCCGACCTTCGTCTTCGAGGGGCAGTGGGCGGTGCAGGGCGGCCAGGAGGCGGAGACCTTCCTGAAGGTGCTGCGGCAGGTGGCCGCCGAGGAGCAGGCGCAGGCCGTTGACGGTGAAGCGTGCGAGGACGGGGCCTGCGCCGTCTGACGATCCGTCAGGGGCGTCAGCAGGTGAAGCGCGCGTTCGCCCAGTCCGCGATGTTCCCGCCCGACCAGAAGCCGTCCACCGGCGTGACCACCAGCCGGATCTGGTGCTGCCCGGCCAGCGGCACGTGGACCGGCACCGGCGCGTCCCCGGGCCGCAGCGTGGGTGAGGACCAGAGCGGGAGCTGATCGTCGCCGGTGACGGTGAAGCGCACGGCGCCCGGTGCGATCGTCAGATCGTCCAGCCCGGCCACGCCGTCGTAGGCGGTGCAGGACCGGTTGAGGTCGATCGCGACCGTCGACGGGGCGTGCACGCTGACCCCGCGGGAGTAGGACGCGCCGCCCAGCCAGAGGTTCTGGCGCTGGAGCAGCCAGCCGCTGCTGTCCCGGCGGCTGATCGTCGGGCCCGGCGGCGGAACCCGGTCCGAGCCCTTGCTGAACGGGAGTTCGTCGATCCAGTAGCTGATCGGCGGGACCACGGGGGTGGGCAGCACGCTCGGCACCGGGGGGAGCGTGGGCGTCGGGACCACCGGAGTGGGGATCGGCGGCAGGCTCGGGGTCGGCACCGGGGGCGGGGTGGGGAGCGGCGGGGGCGGTGTCGCCGAGGGGATCGCCCGTGGGGTCGGTGAGGGCTTCGGGGCGGGCTTCGGCGCCGGGACGTGCCTGGGCGGCGGCGGGGGCGGCGTGGGCGTCGGGGTGGGCGACTGCGGGGTCGGGGTGGGCGCGGCCGGGGGTGGGGGAGTCGGGCGGGCCGGGGCGCTGGGGCTGGGCAGCGGCGCGGCGGCGGGGGGCGCCTGGGCGGGGGAACCGGTCAGCGCGTAGGCGACGGCGGCGACGGTGGCCACCGCCACGGCGGCCGCGATGCCCGCCTTGGCGGCGGTGCCGAGGCCCTCGCCGGCGGCAGCGGCGGCGCCACCGGACGAACCACCGCCGGCCGCGCCCGCTCCGGCCGCGCCGGTGCCCGCTGCTGCTCCCGCCGTGCTCGCTCCCGCTGTGGCCGCTCCCGCTGTGGTTGCGCCCGCGCCGGCCGCGCCTGCCGTCGTGCCCGCGGCGGCGGTCGCCACCGCGCCGCTCGTCGCCGTGCCGCTGCTCGCGGCCGCCACGCCGCCCGCCGCGGCCCCGCCGGCCACCGCGCCGGCGCCCAGCGCCGCCGCGATCGCCGTGAAGGTGCCCGCGCCGACCCAGACCAGCACGCCGCCGGGCAGCACCAGCCGCAGCGCGTGGTTGACCTCGACCAGCTCCAGCAGCGCGGCGGTGCACCGCTCGCACCCGCGCAGGTGGTCGCCGACCTCGGTGCCGGCCCGCTTGCGCAGCGCGCCACGGGCGTACAGGCCGAGCCGGTTGGCGTACTCCTCGCAGCCCTGCGGCTGGCTGCCGGAGACGTGTGCCTGAAGGAAGCCGGCCGCCAGCCGGGAGCGGGCCCGGTGCGCCTGCACGGCGGTGGCGTTGGCGGTCTTGCCGAGCAGCACGGCCACCGTCTTCGGGGACTCCCGCTCGACCACGGTGTGCCAGAGCAGCACCCGGTCGTCCTCGGGCAGTTCGGTGAAGGCCTGCATCACCATGCGCTGGTCGGCCAGCGCCATCGCCCAGGCGTCGGCACCCGGGTCGGCCAGGTCGAACTCGATCGAGGTGGCGGCGGTGGACTGGCTGAAGCTGCCGAAGTCGTCGACCAGTTGTTCCCGACGCTCGCCGCGCATCCAGCCGGCGGCGATGTTGCGGACCGCGGTCAGCAGGTAGGCGCGGACCGCGAACTCCGGTCCCTTGCCCGCCTTCAGCGCCTGGAAGGTGCGGGCGAAGACCTCACCGGCCAGGTCCTCTGCGGTGAAGCTGTCCCGGCAGCAGCTGCGCGCGTAGCGGCGCACCGGCTCGGCGTGCCGACGGTAGATCTCCTCGTACGCGCTGTCGTCGCCCGCCCGCACCAGAGCCGTCAGCTCGGCGTCGGAGGGCGGGCGCTCGCCGTCCACCGGGTCGGCGGGGGGCGGCACCAGGCCCAGCGGAGTCTCGAATTCCGGATCGTCGTCGAGGTCGCCGTGCGGACCGGAGGCCTCGCCGAGATGCGCCACGAACGCTTCCGGGGTCACGCCGCCCTGGCCGGCGACGGCCTGTCCGGGGACCCGGCCGCTGATCGGCGGGCCGCTCGGGGCACTCGTGCCGGTCGGGCCGCTCGGGCCGCTCGGGGGTGTGTCCGCGCGGTCGGGCGAGTCGGTGAGCGATTCGCGGGAGGGCGCGCCCGCCTGGCCCGGCACCTGGCCGGTCGCGGGCTCCGCGCCGGGCTCGGTGCCGTGTTCGGCGCCGCGCTCGTTCTGCTCGTCGGCGGTCATCGGCCCGCTCCGTCCGCGGCGCGGGCCGCAGTCGGCACTGGAGTCGGCACTGGAGTCGGCAGCGAAGCCGGCACCGGGGGCGCACAGTGCTGACAGGCGTGCTGCAGTGCGCCATCGCCTGCTCCGGCGTGCGCGGCGGTCACGGCACCGCGAACGGTGCGCACCGGGACATTGGCTCCAACCACGGCCAAAGAATGGCATAGCGGTGGGTGCACCGGAAGTCGTGGACCGCTCGACCCACTCTTCCGGGGAAGCGTCCGAGGTCCGCTTCCCCCGCTCCGGCGCAGCCAGTTGACGCCAGGTTGACGGCTGCCGCCGGATTGACGGTCGACCGCCCCCGGCCGCCTCACGCGGCGCGCAGGCCGTCCAGCAGGATCCGCAGCAGTCGCTCGGACGGCTCCGCCCCCTGGCCGGCCGCCGCCGCGCCGCGCCCGATCGACGGTGGCACCGCCGCCGTCAGCACCAGCACGATCTCCGAGACCGTGACCCCGGCCCGCAGTTCACCGGCCGCCGCCGCCCGGGCCACCAGCGCGGCGAGTAACTGCAGCAGCAGCCGCGGGTCGGCGTCCGGCACCCCGGTCGCGGCGGCCGGTTCGACCGGCTGGCCGCCCGCCCAGCTCCCCGTCCCTGCCCCGGTGTCCGCGGGCAGCCGCTGCTCGGGCACCCGGGCCAGCTCCTCGGCGTAGCCGAAGGCCTCCGGGGGCAGCAGCCGCCCGGCCCCGGTGCCCACCGCGGTGGCCAGGTAGCCCGCCAGTGCCTCCCAGGGCCGGGCCGACCCGTACAGCGCCTCCCGGGCCCGCGCGGTCAGCCAGGCCACCTCCTCGGCGGCGATCCGCTGGACCAGCACCTCCTTGCTCGGGAAGCGCCGGTAGACCGTGCCGACGCCGACCCCGGCCCGTCGCGCCACCTCCTCCATCGGCGCGTCGTAACCGAGTTCGCCGAACACCTCGCGGGCCGCGCGCAACACGCTCTCCAGGTTGCGTCGCGCGTCGACGCGCAGCCGTGGCCCGCCCGTCCGCCGTTCCGACACCGGTGCCGACGGCACCTGGCCGGCCACGGGTCGGTGCGGGACGGACAGCGGTGCCCGCTGTTCCGGCACGGTGCTGGCACTCGTGCCCAGCTGCGGCACAGCCGGTTCGCCCAGCAGGTGATCCTGATCGTTCAATCCCAACCCTCCCCCGGAGGAGCCCTGTCCGGGCTCTCGTGCGAAGTCGTCGCAGCCGTCCGTGACCTGCACGGGTCCAGCCCCAGCCCCCCCCGGCCCCCCGGCGCCCGCGTGGTCGCCTGCGCGACGCGCGGGATGGCTCATCTCCCGCACGGGCGAAGGATCATCCGCGGACTACCCTTCCCCGTTTCAGGCTCGGGCAGTCGGGCTGGTCGGCCAACGGTAAATCAGGCCGTAATGGATTCACCACCCGGGGTGACGGCTTTTCGGGCGCGCCCTCCCGTGCACCACCCCCGCACCACCCCGCCCGGGAGAACCCGTGAACCCCACCCGAATCCGGTACGCACTGTGGACAAGAGGCCCCTCGGCAGGGCGTCATGGTTGCGTGAACCAGGTCACACCGATTCGAGCGGGGGTGGCACCATCCGGATCCTGATCGTGGGCGGCGGTTGCGCGGGGCTGACCACGGCCCATCGGCTCCAGCGGGAACTCCAGGCGGAGTTGCGGGCCGGGCGCGCGGAAATCACCGTGGTTGAAGCCGCACCCTACCTGACGTACCGTCCGCTGCTGGCCGAGGTGGCGGCCGGTTCGATCGATCCTCGGCACGTCGTGGTGCCGCTGCGCCGCGCCCTGGCGGACTGCCGGGTGCTCACCGCCCGGATCACCCGGATCGATCACGCCCGCCGACTCGCCTGGCTGGCCCCGAGCGGCGGCGTGGAAGCCGAACTGGCGTACGACGAACTGATTCTGACGGCGGGTTCGGTCTCCCGAACCCGGCCGATCCCCGGCCTGGCCGAGCACGGCCTCGGCTTCGAAACGGTCGGCGAGGCGGTCTCGCTGCGCAACCACGTGCTCGACCAGCTCGACCTGGCCTGCTCCACCCGTGACCCCGAACTCCGCGACGCCGCGTTGACCTTCGTCTTCGTCGGCGGCGGGTACGGCGGTGTCGGGGCGCTCGCCGAGCTGGAGGACATGGCCCGGCAGGCGCTGCGCGGCTACCCCAACATCCAGCCGGGCGACCTGCGCTGGGTGCTGGTCGAGGCCGGCGACCGGATCCTCACCGAGGCCGACCCCGCGCTCGCCGAGCACGCCCTGGCCCAACTGCGCGACCGGAACGTGGACATCCGGCTCGGGACCACCCTGGAGTCCGCCCAGCACCGGGTGATGGCGCTGTCGGACGGCAGCCGCTTCGCGGCCCGCACCCTGGTCTGGACGGCCGGGGTGCGCCCCGCCCCGGTGCTCGCCGCCACCGATCTGCCGCTCGACGAGGACGGCCGGGTGCGCTGCCTGGGCACCCTGCAGGTGGCCGACGCCGACGGGCGGGTGCTGCCCGGCGCCTGGTCGGCCGGCGACTGCGCGGCGGTCCCCGCACCGGGGGTCGGGCTCGAAGGGGCTGGGTGTCCGCCCAACGCGTGGCACGCGCTGGCCCAGGGCGAGTTGCTGGCCGAGAACCTGCTCGCGGCGGCCGCCGGGCGGCCACCACGCCCGTACCGGCCCGAACAGACCTACGCCTCCGCCTCGCTCGGCCTGCGCCGCGCGGTGGCCCACACCCGCAAGGGCAGCCTGACCGGCCGCCGCGCCTGGCTGCTGCACCGGGCCCGCACGCTGCGCGGCCTGCCCAGCCCCGAGCGCCGGGTGCGGGTGCTGGCCGACTGGGTGCTCGGCGGCCTGTTCGCGCGCGAGGCGGTGTCGCTGGCCTCGGTGGAACACCCGCGCGCGGAGTTCGAGGCGGCGGCCTGCACCCCCGCGGAGGAGGGCTGACCGTGGGCTGACCGCCGGCCGCGCGACGGGCCGTACAACACGACCAACACACGTACGACTTCCGGAACGACACCTTCACCTGACAGGATCTGCGTGACAGCCCGTCACGGCCAGTGCAAACATAAGTACGAACTGTGACGACAATCCGGGATCCGAGGAAAGCGACAGACGGTTGAACCTCATGCGCTGGAGTGCGCGGCTCACCGGGGCCCCGTGGCGTGTCGCCGCCCCCGCACCGGACGACCCGGTCGCGCTGCCCGGTCCGCGCGACCCGCTGGGCAGTGCGGTCGGCCTGCTCGGCCCCGACCAGCTGCTCGACCTGCACGAGCTGTACGACCTGCGCGACGTGCTGGGCCGGCTGCCGGCCCCCGTCGTCGTCACCTACGGCTCCCGCCACCGCCTCGGATACGCCAACGACGCCTACCGCGAGCTCTTCGGCAGCCGCACTCCCGGCCAGCCCGCCGAGGAGGCGATGCCCGAACTCGCCGAACTCGGCCTGCTCCCGCTGCTCGACCAGGTGCTGCGCAGCGGCCGCGGGCGCAGCGTGAAGGCGCGCAGCATCGCCGACCCGGCGGCCGGCCCGCCGGGCGTGATCGGCCGGACCCGCTGCTTCAACGTCTCCTGCGTCCCGCTGCGCTCCACCGAACGCACCGCGGCCACCCGCGACGGCCAGCCGCCCCCCGCCGTCGGGGTGCTGATCTACGCCGCCGAGGTCACCGACCAGGTCGCGGTGGCCGCCCGGCTGCGCGAATCCGAGCGGCGCCAGCGCGAGGCGGCTGTCACGCTGCAGCGCAGCCTGCTGCCGCAGAAGCTCGAACAACCCGCCGAGCTGCGGGTCGCCGCCACCTACCAGCCCGGCGGCGCCGACGCGGCGGTCGGCGGCGACTGGTACGACGTGATCCCGCTGACCGGCGACCGCACCGCGCTGGTGATCGGCGATGTGATGGGCCGCGGCCTGCGGGCGGCGGCGGTGATGGGCCAGCTGCGCACCGCCGTGCGCGCCTATGCCCGGCTCGACCTGCCCCCGCACCAGGTGATGGGCCTGCTCGACGGCATCGCCATGGAGATCGACGCCAACCAGATCGCCACCTGCGTCTACGCCGTCTACGACCCGCCCCGAGACCCCGTCCCGGGCCACCCCCAAGCCGGCACACTCACCTACGCGTCGGCCGGCCACCTCCCGCTGATGCTGCGCGGCCCCGACGGCACCGTGCTGCAGGGCGAGCAGCAGAACGGCCCGCCGTTGGGCACCGGCGGCGGCTCGCACAGTTCCCACTCGCTGCGCCTGCTGCCCGGCACCACCGGCGTCCTCTACACCGACGGCTTGGTCGAACGCCGCGACCAGGACATCGACGAGGGCCTCGGCCTGCTCGCCCGCACCCTGGCCGGCGCGATCGGCTCTCCCGACGTGGTCTGCGCCCGCCTGCTACGGGCGATGGGCGTCACGGCGGAGCACGACGATGACGTGGCGGTGCTGGCGTTCCAGCTGCCGCCTCAGGCGGCCGGCGCAACCGGGGTTGACTCGTCGCCCACAGAGGTCTAGTGTTCTTCGAGCTGCCTGTCAGGGAGCACCGGACGTTCACTTCGATACGGACGGTCCCGAGTGCAGCCACTCTCTGAAACACCACTCTCGGCAAGATCGTCGATCGCTGACGTGTCGCTTTTTGCGCCTTACAGCGATGGGCTTGTTTTGCCGTGCCGGTAATTCGGTGAGTGCGGCCGGA
>NZ_JBGCCO010000067.1:0-13586 GCF_041262605.1 Kitasatospora sp. GAS1066B | reverse complement strand
TCCCCCCCGCCCCCGCCGCCCCCCCCCCGCCCCGCCCCGGGCCCCCCCCGCCCCGCGCCCCCCCCCCCCCCCCCCGCGGCTGTGCTCGGTCCTGACGGACCGCCAGAAAGCCCACGGCCGGGGCCGGCTGAGGCCCGGGCCGCTCCGACGCGACTACTTCGCGGCGGTCTTGCGGGCCGTGGTCTTGCGGGTGGCGGTCTTCTTCGCCGGAGCGGTCTTCTTCGCCGCGGCCGTCTTCGCGGTAGCGGTCGCCTTCTTGGCGGTGGTGGTCTTCTTCGCCGCGGTCGTCTTGGCGGTGGTCGCCTTCTTGGCAGCCGTGGTGGTCTTCTTCGCCGCGGTCGTCTTGGCGGTGGTCGCCTTCTTGGCAGCCGTGGTGGCCTTCTTCGCCGCGGTCTTCTTGACCGGAGCAGCCTCGGCGGCAGCGGCGGACCGCTTGGTGGCGGCGCGCTTCACGGCGGCGGTGGTGCCGCTCTTGCCCGGGGTCAGCGAGCCCTTGGGGGCCTTCTTGACCGAGGGGCCGTCCTTCGGCAGCTTCTTGCTGCCGCTGACCAGGTCCTTGAAGCCCTGGCCGGGACGGAAGCGCGGCACCGAGGTCTTCTTGACCTTGACCCGCTCGCCGGTCTGCGGGTTACGGGCGAAGCGCGCGGAGCGCTCCACCTTCTCGAAGGTGCCGAACCCGGTGACCGAAACCCGGTCACCGGCCACAACGGCACGCACCATGGTGTCGAGCACTGCGTCGACGGCCTCTGCGGCAGCCTTGCGACCACCCAGCTGCTCGGCCACCGCTTCGACAAGCTGAGCCTTGTTCACGTCTTCCCCTTCAGAAACGGGCGCCGGATGATTCCATCCGTTCAATTCGCACGTTAGGCATCTATTTGCGGACTTTCAATTACCAAACGCGCGAATCACCCTAGTGTCGCAATGGATTTGCGCGTCTGCGACCTCAGCCGACGGGCGGGCGCCCCTCGTCGAGGTCCTGCACAAAGCGTGCCAACCGCCGTGCCGCCGCCGGGAGATCGCGCTTGGCGGTCTCGGTGACGATCAACAGTTGCCGGGTGAGAGCGGTCTTTGCTTCCGCGGACACGTGCAGCGCGTGGACGCGCGCGTGAGCCTGCTTCAACCGCTCTGCCACAAGCGCGTAGAGCGCCGCGACTTCCGGGTCGTCCGGTACCTCAGCGACCGAGGTCTCGTCGTCCGGCCGATCGTCAATTCGACTCTCGGCTTCCCGGGCCACGAACTCCGACGACGCGGGATCGCCGCCCGCGTACGGAGGTTCGTGGTGCCGGTGCATGCCTTGATTGTGCCATCCGTTCGGAGTTGCGACGCGTCGGCCCCGTCTTCCGGCAAATCCGGGGCGGTATCTTGCCCCGTCTCACACACTGTCAGGACGGAACTCCCCCCCGCGACGGGGGTGCGACGAACGATGGCCCGCCCCCCGGGAAGGGGGCGGGCCATCGGTTGCGCGGGGGTAATGCGGGCGCTCAGGAGACCGGCTGGGTGCGCGGCTTGAAGGCCGGCCGGGTCGTCTCGAAGGCGGCGATGTCATCAGCGTTCCGCAGCGTGATGCTGATGTCGTCCAGCCCGTTGAGCAGTCGCCAACGCGCGTTCTCGTCCAGCTCGAAGGAGGCCGTCACGCCCTCGGCGCGCACCTCGCGGGCCTCGAGGTCGACGGTGATCTCGGCGTTCGGATCGGCCTCGGTCAACGCCCAGAGCCGCTCCACCGTCTGCTGCGGCAGAACCACCGTGAGCAGCCCGTTCTTCAGCGAGTTGCCGCGGAAGATATCGGCGAACCGGGAGGAGATCACGGCCTGGAAGCCGTAGTTCTGCAGCGCCCAGACCGCGTGCTCGCGCGACGATCCGGTACCGAACTCAGGACCGGCCACCAGGACCGAGGCGCCGCGGCGCTCGGGCTGGTTGAGGATGAACGACTCGTCCTTGCGCCAGGCTTCGAAGAGTCCGTCCTCGAAACCCGAGCGGGTGACCTTCTTGAGCCAATGGGCGGGGATGATCTGGTCGGTGTCGACGTTGCTGCGGCGCAGCGGAACGGCGCGACCGGTGTGGGTGGTGAACTTCTCCATCGCGCTCAGACCTCCAGGGCGGCGGTGCCGGCGGCACGGTTGACAGTCAGGTCGGACGGAGCGGCCAGGTGGCCCAGCACCGCGGTGGCGGCGGCGACCTGAGGCGACACCAGGTGGGTGCGGCCCCCCTTGCCCTGGCGGCCCTCGAAGTTGCGGTTCGAGGTGGAGGCGCAGCGCTCGCCGGGGGCCAACTGGTCGGGGTTCATGCCCAGGCACATCGAGCAACCGGCGTGGCGCCATTCGGCGCCGGCGGCGGTGAAGACCTTGTCCAGGCCCTCCTCGACGGCCTGCAGCGCCACCCGGACCGAGCCGGGGACCACCAGCATCCGCACGCCCTCGGCGACCCGGCGGCCGTCCAGGATCGCGGCGGCGGCCCGCAGGTCCTCGATCCGGCCGTTGGTGCAGGAGCCGACGAAGACCGCGTCGACCGGTACCTCGCGCAGCGGGGTGCCGGCCGTCAGGCCCATGTACGCCAGCGCGTTCTCGGCGGCGGTGCGCTCCTGCGGGTCGGCGAACGAGGCCGGGTCCGGCACCGAGGCGCCGAGCGGCGCGCCCTGGCCCGGGTTGGTGCCCCAGGTGACGAACGGGGTCAGCTCGGTGGCGTCGATGAAGATCTCGGCGTCGAAGACCGCGTCCTCGTCGGTGGCCAGGGTCTGCCAGTACGCCACGGCGGCGTCCCAGTCCTCGCCCTGGGGGGCGTGCGGCCGGCCCTGCAGGTAGTCGAAGGTGGTGGCGTCGGGGGCGATCATGCCGGCCCGGGCGCCCGCCTCGATGGACATGTTGCAGACGGTCATCCGGGCTTCCATGGAGAGCGCGCGGATCGCCGAGCCGCGGTACTCCAGGACGTAGCCCTGGCCGCCGCCGGTGCCGATCCTGGTGATGATCGCCAGGATCAGGTCCTTGGCGGTCACGCCGTCCGGCAGCTCGCCCTCGACGGTGATCGCCATGGTCCTGAACGGGGCCAGCGGCAGCGTCTGGGTGGCCAGCACGTGCTCGACCTGGCTGGTGCCGATGCCGAACGCCAGCGCGCCGAAGGCGCCGTGGGTGGAGGTGTGGGAGTCGCCGCAGACCACGGTCATGCCCGGCTGGGTCAGTCCCAGCTGGGGGCCCACCACGTGGACGACGCCCTGCTCGACATCGCCCAGCGAGTGGATCCGGACCCCGAACTCGGCCGCGTTGCGGCGCAGCGTCTCCAACTGCACCTTGGAGACCGGGTCGGCGATGGGCTTGTCGATGTCCAGCGTCGGGGTGTTGTGGTCCTCGGTGGCGATCGTGAGATCGGTCCGGCGGACCGGGCGCCCGGCCAACCGCAGGCCGTCGAAGGCCTGCGGGCTGGTCACCTCGTGCAGCAGATGCAGGTCGATGTAGAGCAGGTCGGGCTCGCCCTCCGCGCGCCGCACCACGTGGTCGTTCCAGACCTTCTCTGCCAGTGTCCGTCCCATCGCGTTCCCTCCAGCCGGCCGCTCTGCCGGCCTGATCGTGTCGTTGGGGTGCCCGTTCCCGAGCGGTGTCCACCCGGGCTGCTCCATCCAGGGTGGACCGTTTCCAGCGAGATTGAACTTGCGTCTCGCCCACTGAGACTGCAGTATCGACGTATGGACAACACTAGCGGCGTCGGCGTTCTCGACAAGGCCGCTCTGGTGCTCAGCGCACTGGAGTCGGGCCCCGCCACGTTGGCGGGGCTGGTCGCCGCCACCGGTTTGGCGCGACCCACCGCCCACCGACTCGCCGTCGCACTCGAACACCACCGCCTGGTCACCAGGGACATGCAGGGCCGGTTCATCCTCGGCCCCCGACTCGCCGAACTCTCCGCCGCGGCGGGCGAGGACCGGCTGCTCGCCACCGCGGGCCCGGTCCTGACCCACCTGCGCGACGTCACCGGCGAGAGCGCACAGCTCTACCGCCGCCAGGGCGAGATGCGGATCTGCGTCGCCGCCGCCGAGCGGCTCTCCGGCCTGCGGGACACCGTCCCGGTCGGCAGCACCCTGCCGATGAAGGCCGGCTCGGCCGCCCAGGTCCTGCTCGCCTGGGAGGAGCCCGAGCGGCTGCACCGCGGCCTGCAGGGCGCCCGCTTCACCGCCACCGCGCTGAGCGGCGTCAGGCGCCGCGGCTGGGCCCAGTCGATCGGCGAGCGGGAGCCGGGCGTCGCGTCCGTCTCCGCGCCCGTCCGCGGCCCCTCCAACCGCGTGGTGGCCGCCGTCTCGGTCTCCGGGCCGATCGAGCGCCTGACCCGCCACCCGGGCCGCCTGCACGCCCAGGCCATCATCGAGGCCGCCAACCGGCTCACCGATGCCCTCCGCCGGGGCTGAACCCGCTCCCGCCGATAGCGAATACGGGCCGCACACCAGATCTGGTGTGCGGCCCGTATTCGCTATCGGCGGTGCTCGGAGGGCCCCGCCCGGAAAGCAGCACCCGGAAAGCAGCACCCGGAAAGCAGCACCGGAAAGCAGCGCCCGGAAAAGCGAAAGGCCCCCGGATCACCGGGGGCCCGCCTACTATCGAACACTGCCACTGGCTGGGGTACCAGGACTCGAACCTAGACTAAATGAACCAGAATCACTCGTGCTGCCAATTACACCATACCCCAACAGCAATCAAGCCGATGGCTGCTTGGGCCACCGGCCGAACTGCTTGGTACCCCCGACCGGATTCGAACCGGCGCTACTGCCGTGAGAGGGCAGCGTGCTAGGCCGCTACACAACGGGGGCAAACTGGCGATCCTGCTTCGACGCCTCCGGGGAGTTGAGCATCCGGATGGTGCCTGATGAAGGATCTGGTACCCCCGACCGGATTCGAACCGGCGCTACTGCCGTGAGAGGGCAGCGTGCTAGGCCGCTACACAACGGGGGCTCCTGCTATGCGCTTCTATCTGCATTGCGTACCCCCGACCGGATTCGAACCGGCGCTACTGCCGTGAGAGGGCAGCGTGCTAGGCCGCTACACAACGGGGGCTTGCGGTACTGCTGAACCGCGGTGGTGCTCGTACTGCGCTGGGGTACCAGGACTCGAACCTAGACTAAATGAACCAGAATCACTCGTGCTGCCAATTACACCATACCCCATCAGAACGCAACCCCTTGACCAGGAGTCTTGCTCGATGATCGCGCCGTGGGCCGTGGGGTGGTTCTCGGTGAGGCTTCTGGTCCCTCGCCGTTGCCCTCCCGGGCGGCGCAGAAAGAACATTACCCGACGCGTGGCCCCGCTCCAAAATCGATAACCGCAGGCCCGGAGTCGGGCCTGGTCACAGCGGCTCGCCGTGACCAGGCCCGACGCGCCGTCAGGCGCTCGGCAGCGCGTCCAGCGCGGCCGTGAGGCGGCGCAGCGTCTCACGGCGGCCGAGCAGCTCCATCGACTCGAAGAGCGGCGGGGAGATCCGGCGACCGGTGACGGCCACCCGCAGCGGGGTGAAGGCGAACTTGGGCTTGATGCCCAGACCCTCCACCAGGGCCTCGCGCAGCGCGGCCTGGATCGGCTCGGGGCTGAACTCCCCGAGCTCCTCCAGGGCCTTGATGCTGGCCGCCAGGACCGGGCGGGCGTCGGCGGTCAGCGCCTTGGCCGCGTCGGCCGGGTCGACCGTGAACGCGCTCGGGTCGACGAAGAGGAAGCCGAGCATGTCGACCACCTCGGAGAGCACCACCATCCGCTCCTGGGTCAGCGGCGCGGCCTTGGCGAGCAGCTCCAGCTGGGCCGCGGTCGGCTCGGCCGGCAGCAGCTCGGCCCGCTGCAGGTAGGGCACCAGGCGGTGGGCGAAGTCCTCGGGCGAGAGCAGCCGCAGGTGGTCGGCGTTGATCGACTCGCACTTCTTCAGGTCGAAGCGGGCCGGGTTGGCGTTCACCTTGGCGATGTCGAAGGCCTCGACCATCTCCGCCATGGAGAACCGGTCCCGGTCCTCGGCCAGCGACCAGCCCAGCAGTGCCAGGTAGTTGAGCAGGCCCTCGGGCAGGAAGCCGCGCTCCCGGTAGAGGTTGAGGCTGGCCTGCGGGTCACGCTTGGAGAGCTTCTTGTTGCCCTCGCCCATGACGTACGGCAGGTGGCCGAAGCTCGGGGTCGCGCCGCTGCCCACGCCGATCTCCGCCAGCGCCGCGTACAGGGCGATCTGACGGGGCGTCGAGGAGAGCAGGTCCTCGCCGCGCAACACGTGGGTGATGCCCATCAGGGCGTCGTCCACCGGGTTGACCAGGGTGTAGAGCGGGGCGCCGTTGGCCCGCACGATGCCGTAGTCCGGCACGTCCTTGGGCTCGAAGCTGAGGGTGCCGCGCACCAGGTCCTCGAAGACGATGGTGTGGTCGGGCATCCTGAAGCGCAGGATCGGCTGCCGACCCTCGGCCCGGAAGATCGCCTTCTGCTCGTCGGTCAGCGTGCGGCACAGGCCGTCGTAGCCGGAGGGCAGGCCGGCCGCGCGGGCCGCCTCGCGGCGGGCGTCCAACTCCTCGGTGCTGCAGAAGCACTCGTAGGCGTGCCCGGCCTCGTGCAGCCGGCGGGCCACGTCGGCGTAGACGTCCATCCGCTGGGACTGCCGGTAGGGCGCGTGCGGGCCGCCGACCTCGGGGCCCTCGTCCCAGTCGAAGCCGAGCCAACGCATGGCGTCGAGCAGCTGGTTGTAGGAGTCCTCGGAGTCCCGGGCCGCGTCGGTGTCCTCGATCCGGAACACCATGGTGCCGCCGTGGTGGCGGGCGAACGCCCAGTTGAACAGGGCGGTGCGGACCAGCCCGACGTGCGGGTTGCCGGTCGGGGAGGGACAGAAGCGGACCCGGACGGACGGATCCTTGTCCGGGGTGGCCGGGGTCGCCCCCGGCGCGGTGGAGTTAGCCACGCTTGATCACCTTGTTGGTGAGAGTGCCGATGCCTTCGATGGAGACGGCGACCTGGTCGCCGACGTTCAGGGGTCCGACGCCCGCGGGGGTGCCGGTGAGGATGACGTCACCCGGGAGCAGCGTCATGGCCTCGGAGATGTGCGCGATCAACTCGGCGACGCCGCGGATCAGCTGGGAGGTCCGCCCGGCCTGGCGCAGCTCGCCGTTGACCGTGCAGGTGATCGCCAGGTCCGCCGGGTCCAACTCGGTCTCGATCCACGGCCCGAGCGGGCAGGAGGTGTCGAAGCCCTTGGCCCGGGCCCACTGGCCCTCGCGCTGCTGGACGTCGCGCGCGGTCACGTCGTTGGCGCAGGTGTAGCCGAAGACCACCTCGGGCACCCGGTCCACCGGGACCTCGCGGCACATCCGGCCGATCACCACGGCCAGTTCCGCCTCGTGCTGCACGTCGCTGGAGAACGGCGGGTAGGCGATCGACTCGGTGGGGCCGATCACCGCGGTGGAGGGCTTGAAGAAGGTCAGCGGGACCTCGGGTACCTGGTGGCCCAGCTCGGCGGCGTGCGCCGCGTAGTTGCGGCCGACCGCGACGATCTTGCTGGGCAGCATCGGGGTGAGCAGCCGGACCTGGTCGATCCGGTGACTCTCGCCGGTCAGTTGCGGGGTGCCGAAGGGGTGCCCGGCCATGGCGTGCACCACCAGCGACTCCGGTTGGGCGGTGTCGCCCTCGACCACACCGAAGGAGACGCCACCGGCGGCCGCTCCCCCTTCTCGGACAGAGAACCTGGCAATACGCACGGTTGGGCAACCTCTCGGGGTGCGGCGTCGATTCGGCTCCAGGCTATCGCCCGGACTACGGCCGAGGGCGCCGCCACCAGTGGTGACGGCGCCCTCGGGACTTCTCGCGCGGTCCGCGGCAGGAGCCGCGAGGCGCGAGAAGAAGAAGAAAGGGGCCGCGCTCAGACCGGTCGGTCTCAGCCCTGCTGCTGCACGGGGACGGTCATGAGCACGGTGCGGCGCGGGTTGGCGGTGCTGGTCGGGAGCTCCGCCTTGTACTCGATCGGCTCGAGCGAGGCGCGGGCACCGGGGAGCTGGCTGAAGTCCTCCAGCGACGCCAGGGTGGTCCGGCGCGGATTCGCCGTCGAACGGGCGACGAGCGTCGACTTGCTGGCCGACTTGACCGGGCTCTGGGACATCGGTTCTGCACCTTCTATTCAAGGAGGACTGGTGGTGGGACTAGCTGGGCCAGCGTAGGGACCTCATTCCACAGACGCCGTGACCAAAGCTACACATTGGCCTGTGAGTTTGCTCACAATTTTCCGACGAACGCTCTCAAATTGGATATTTCACCCAAGAAGTAAATTCCGGCATAGCCGAACTAACCGGCATAGCGGACAGCCTGCCGGGCGGCTCGATCCGAACGGCCGGCGGTCAACTGTCCGAAAACAGCCGTATTAGCGGCTTCCGTCACACCCACCGTGAGACCCCGCGCGCGCTCGGTAGCCCCGTCCCAGCCGCCACCCCGCCCCTTGTTGGAGTTCCCGCGCTGTGCTGGAATGCCACGAACCGCCGGAGGTGAACCTCCTTGACACTGCGAGCGCCGCGAACCGCGATCCACCGACCGCCCCTCGGGCCCGGCGCAGTGCACAGGAGCTACCCACGGCGGCACGCGTGCATTCCCGGATCAGCCGGGTCTGCCGAAATCGAAACTCGACACCGCCCCGGCCGTGGCAACGCGGCGGGGCGCCCGGTCCAGAGGTTGCGACGCCAGTGCAGGGACGTTTCAAAAGGGGTAGCGGCGCCGCGGCCGGCCAGCCGGAATCGCCCGAGCCCCTGGGTGCCCCCCAGCAGTCGGAGCCGGACGCCATCCCGGGCGACCGGTTGACCAGCGGCGAGCCCGAGGTCGAGGACCTCGACGACAGCGGCGAGGAGCACGCGGGCGGGCGGGCCCGGCTGCGCGGCTCGCTGACCCGCCGCCGATCCGCCACCGGCTTCGGCCGGATCCGGATGCGCAACTGGCGCATCCGGACCCGCCTGATCGCCCTGCTGCTGCTCCCCGTGGTGGTCGCGCTGGTCTTCGGCGGCCTGCGCATCCAGACCGCGGCACAGAGCTCGCAGCAGCTGGCCCAGATGAGCAACCTGAGCGACCTGGCGGTCAAGGCGACCGCGCTGGCGGACGCCCTGCAGACCGAGCGCGACGTCAGCGCCGGTCCGCTCACCCAGAACCCGAGCCAGCAGAACTCCCAGGTCACCGCGGCGCGCAGCACCACCGACGCGGCCACCAAGGCGTACAACGCGCGTGCCGACAGCTTCGACGGCATGGACCTGTCCGGCGGCAACTCGCTGCTGATGCAGGTCCGTACCGACATGGAGCTGCTCGCCACCACGCGCAACACCGCCTACAGCAACATCGACAACGTCGAAGCGACGATCACCGGTTACGACACGATCATCAAGGATCTGCTGTCGATCAGCCAGGACATCGCGCTCGCCTCCTCCAACCCCGACCTGGTCAAGGCCACCCGCGCGCTGGAGCAGTTCTCCGAGGAGAAGGAGAGCAGCTCCGAGCAGCGCGCCCTGATCAGCGCCGCGCTGGCCCGCCAGCCCGCCGACATGTCCCCCTCGGACCAGAGCTTCGGCCTGCGTCTGCGCACCGCGTACTCCAACGCGGTCTCCAACTTCAACGCGATCTACGGCATCACCCCGGCCCTCAAGCTGCGCGCCCGCCAGACCTACAACACCAACATCCAGCTGGCCGACCGCTACGCCGGCCAGGTGCTGGGCAACAACGGCATCCAGCAGGCCGACCCGCGCACCTACGAGGACTGGTACGAGCAGGCCAGCGTCCGGATCGACACCGACCGCGCGATCGAGAGCCAGCTGCTCGAGGAGCTCAAGGGCGAGGCCCAGTCGCTGCAGGCGCAGGCCGACAACGACGTGATCCTCAACGGCGTGGTGGTCGCGCTGGTGCTGCTGGTCGCCGTGCTCGGTGCCGCCCTGATGGCCCGCTCGATGGTGCGCGGACTGACCAAGCTGCAGAACGCGGCCGAGGACGTCGCCGAGCGGCGGCTGCCCGAACTGGTCAAGACGCTCTCCGAGACCGACCCGCACGATGTGGACGTCACGGTGGAGCCGGTCGGCGTCAACTCGACCGACGAGATCGGTCACGTGGCGCACGCCTTCGACATGGTGCACAGCGAGGCGGTCCGGCTGGCCGCCGAGCAGGCCCTGCTCCGCGGCAACATCAACTCGATGTTCACCAACCTCTCGCGGCGCAGCCAGGGTCTGATCCAGCGTCAGCTCTCGCTGATCTCCGAGCTGGAGAGCCGCGAGGCCGATCCCGACCAGCTGGCCAGCCTCTTCAAGCTGGACCACCTGGCGACCCGCATGCGCCGCAACGGCGAGAACCTGCTGGTGCTCGCCGGTGAGGACCCCGGCCGCCGGTGGACCAGGCCCGTGCCGCTGGTCGACGTGCTGCGCGCCGCCGCCTCCGAGGTGGAGCAGTACGAGCGCATCGAACTCGCCACCGTCCCGTCCGCCGAGGTGGCGGGCCGGGTGGTCAACGACCTCGTCCACCTGCTCGCCGAGCTGCTGGAGAACGCGACCTCGTTCTCCAGCCCGCAGACCAGGGTCCGGGTTACCGGCCACGCGCTGCCGGACGGCCGGGTGCTGATCGAGATCCACGACACCGGCATCGGCCTCTCCCCCGACGACCTGGCCGAGATCAACGAGCGGCTGGCGAACCCGCCGACGGTGGACGTGTCGGTCTCCCGCCGGATGGGCCTCTTCGTGGTCGGTCGCCTCTCGCTGCGTCACGGCATCCGGATCCAGCTGCGTCCCAGCGACTCCGGCGGCACCACGGCGCTGGTCATGCTCCCGATCGACGTCACCAACTCCGCGGACCGGCGCGCCGCGCGCCCCGGCGCCGGCCAGGGCCAGGGTCAGGCCCAGGGCTCCGGCCAGGGCCAGCCGGGTCGGGGCCAGCGCGGGGTCGCTCCGACGCCGCGCCAGCAGCGGACGCTGCCCGGTGGCCCGGCCCCGGCGCTCGGCCAGGGTGGCGGCCCCGCCGGCGCTCCCGGCGGCCGGCCGCAGCTCGGCCAGGGCCCGCAGGGTCCCGGCCAGGGCGGTGCGCCGACGGCTCCCGCGGGCGGCGGCCTGCCGACCCGCGCGGTCGGCCAGTCGCTGCGCGAGAGTGCGCCGGCCGGTCAGCAGCCCCCGCAGCAGGGCGGCACCCGGCGACCGGGCGCGCCCGCGGGCGGCCCCGGGCTGCCGCGACGCGGCGCCCAGAACCCGCAGGACCCGGCGGGCCGGCCGGCGCCGCAGGGCGCCGCGGCCGGCGGTGCGCCCGGTGGTACGCCCGGGCGCGGCGAGCAGCCGCAGCACGGTCGGGCCGACGGTCCGGCGCAGGGCAGCGGCGTGCGCGGCGATGTCGGTCCGAACGGGCGTCCGGGTGCCCTGCCGCAGCGGCGGCCCGGCCAGCCTCAGCCGGCCCAGGGCCAGCCGATGCCGGGCCAGGGTCAGCCGATGCCGGGCCAGGGTCAGGGTCAGGGTCAGGGTCAGAGTCAGGGTCAGCCGATGCCGGGTCGGCCTGGTCCGGCCGGCCAGCCCGGTCAGGCGGGCCAGCAGGGCCGGCCGCGCCAGGCGCCAGCGGGCCGTCCGGCCGCGCGCCCCGGCCAGCCGATGGCCCGGCCGCAGGCGCCGGTCGGCGACCCGCAGGGTCAGCCCACCGCGCAGCAGCCGGTGATCAGCCAGGGCAAGCCCGAACCGGCCCCGGTCGAGAGCGCCGCGCCGTTCGCCCGGCCGGCCTTCGAGGCCAGCCAGATCGACCCGCGCGACCCGCTGGGCCTCGGCCTGGTCGAGCCGGTGCTGCCGAGCGTGGCCAACCCCGCGCCGCGCCAAGCCGGTTACCAGCCGCAGCAGCAGCTGAGCCAGCCGCCGGCGCCGTATCAGGGCGCGGCCCAGCAGCAGCCGATGGCACTGCCGCCGCGCCGCTCGCCCGAGCACGGCGCGACAGCCGGCGACGGCCGTGGCGAGGAGCAGGGCTTCCGCAACGGCGGCGCCAACCGGATGGCCTCGGTCCAGGTGAACGAGCAGCAGCAGGGCCGGCAGCAGCCGTACCAGCCGCAGCGCCCCGGCACCACGGCGCCCGGGTTCGACGAGCAGCAGGCCGCGCAGCAGGGCCGGGAACAGGGACAGGGCCAGGGTCGGACGCCGTTCGGCGGTCCCGGCCAGGGCCCGGGTCAGGGCGACGCACCGTGGCGCCCGTCCGCCAACGACGAGCGCTGGCGCCGCGCCGAGCAGGTGCGCGAGCCCTCCTCGGACGGGGTCACCCTCTCCGGGCTGCCCCGCCGCACCCCGCAGGCGAACCTGGTCTCCGGCACCGCCGAGGCGGCGCCGCTGACCGGTCCGCAGGTCTCCCGGGCACCGGAGGAGGTCCGCGGCCGGCTGACCAACCTGCGCCGTGGCATCCAGCAGGGCCGGCGTGCCGGCGCCGAGGCGACCCAGGGCATCCCGGTCCAGAACCTGCCGGGCTCGCAGGGCGGCGGTCAGGGAATGCCGGGCCAGGGCCAGCAGTTCGACGGTTCCGGGCGCCCCGCCGGTGCCGACCCGACACAGGGCGACTACCGTTCTGCCGCGCCGGACCCGTTCGGCGCGGGCGGCCGCGGCGGCTACGGCTTCGGCACCGAGAACCAGGAGCGTTGAGTTGAGTCAGATGAGTCAGGCCGCACAGAACCTGAACTGGCTGATCACCAATTTCGTGGACAACACCCCTGGGGTGTCGCACACGGTGGTGGTCTCCGCCGACGGGCTCCTGCTCGCCATGTCCGAGGGCTTTCCCCGCGACCGCGCCGACCAGCTCGCCGCCGTCGCCTCCGGCCTCACCTCGCTGACCTCCGGCGCCAGCCGGATCTTCGAGGGCGGCGACGTCAACCAGACCGTCGTCGAGATGGAACGAGGCTTCCTCTTCCTGATGGCCGTCAGCGACGGCTCCTCCCTCGCCGTCCTCGCCTCCCCCGACTCCGACATCGGCCTGGTCGGCTACGAGATGGCCCTGCTCGTCGACCGCGCCGGCGCCGTCCTCACCCCCGCCCTGCGCGCCGAACTCCAGGGCAGCCTCCTGCACTGAGCGGGACTCACGTCACCCTCCGCCGGGCCCGGTAGCCACCGGACCCGGCGCCTTACCCCACAGCTGACGCAATATCAGCCGCAGCGCAAGGAGGATCCGCATGACCCCGCCCCCGACACCGGCCGGCTCGTACGGCAACGGGTACGGCTCCGGCTACGGCGACCAGAACAACGGCGGCTACGAGCAGCAGCCGCTGGTTCGCCCGTACGCGATGACCGGTGGTCGTACCCGGCCCCGCTACCAGCTGGCCATCGAGGCCCTGATCTCGACCACCGGCAACGCGGCCCGCACCAGCGGCCTGCTGCCCGAGCACCAGCGGATCGTCCAGCTGTGCCAGGAGGTCAAGTCGGTGGCCGAGATCTCGGCCCTGGCCCAGGTGCCGCTCGGGGTGGCCCGGATCCTCGTGGCCGACCTCGCCGAGGCCGGCCTGGTCGCCATCCACCAGCCCGCCGCCGCCGGTGAGTCGGGCGGAACGCCGGACGTCACGCTGCTCGAAAGGGTCCTCAGTGGACTTCGCAAGCTCTAGCCCCGCGGCCGCCACCCGCGCCACCACCTCCGCGAAGATCGTCGTCG
>NZ_JBGCCO010000066.1:0-15258 GCF_041262605.1 Kitasatospora sp. GAS1066B | reverse complement strand
CGCCCCCCGGGCTCCCCCCCCCGCCCCCCCCCCCCCCGGCGGGCCCCGGCCCCCCCCCCCCCCCCCCCCCCCCGGGCCCCCCGGGGGGGCCCCCCCCCCCCCCCCCCCGGAGCTGAGCACCACACTGGACAAATCGGTGGCCACGAAGTCCGCCGGAAAGACGACCCGACGACCCGCGGCGACAAGGCGCGCCGACTCGGCGGCGGGTACGACGCAGCCCCGAAGCCGAGGGACTGCAGGGCTGCGAGGGCCGTTCGAGGAGCGGTCGTTATGTGACCGTGTCGCCTGCCGGCCCGGCGCCACGGCGCGTCACCCGAGCAAGCGATCGTCGTTGATGTCGACGGTGACGGTGCCCGGCGGATAGTCGTCTTCCCTCGCGGTGAGGATCAAATGCATCGCTCCCCGGGAACCGGTCGGTAGCGCCGCATACAGGGCATGGGCGGTGTCCTGGCTCCCGATGCCGTCACGCACGATCGCGGCCACGGTGACCGCAGCCATCGAGTCAAGAGGCTCAACCTCGACCGCCGGCAGCGACAGCACGTGCAGACCTGCGCCCTCATCCTCCGCCTCCGCTGCCAGTAGGCACAGCACCGGCACAACCAGATGAGTGAACGGCGAGGCGTTGGCCTTGTCTACGAGGAGCTGCAGCCCGCGATGACCTTTCGAGAGAGCCCTGACCGCGCCTGAGTCAAGGACGATCACGCCGCGCGGCCCTTCTTGATGCTGGCTACGGACTTCTCGGCGGCGATCTCGTAGACACGGCTGAGGACGTCCGGCGCGCTGTCGAACTCCTCGTCGGTCACCGTGCAGTTCATGTGCTCACGCATGACGCGGCGACCCTCGATCACGCGGGCGGCGAGCTGCTCGGCGGTGGGCTGCTGCTCGGCAAGGGCGGTGACCAGGCCGCCGATGGTCATCCCCCGTTCCTTCGCCAGAGCAGCGAGGTGATCACGGGTGGTATCGGGGACTTTGATCGTGGAATCGCCCATGCCAGCAGAGTAGCGCAGCGGTAGAGGAAAGTAGAAAGCTCGATAGGGCCTTCAGCCGGACGTGAGGGTGACTGTGCTGAGCAGGACGTTACTCTGAGGGCCGGGTTCCTCTTCGCCTTGGGCGCCGGTCCCACCCCGCCCGCTTCGAGCGCGGCATTGAGGACTCGGCAGTTCTCCGGCTCTACAGCGACGACCTTCACGCCACGGTGTTCGGCGGCAATGGCCATTCCAGCGAACCGTCCACTCCGCCACGGCGACCAGCACGGAGTCCAGGCCCCGGACCTGACGGCTGACCTCGCCCGCCTGACCGTCCGCCTCCAGCTCGCCGGCCCCACACCGGTCTTCGACCTGGCCCACCGCCCCGGTCGACGGACGGCACGAAGACTCGCCGCCCTCTGCTGACGCATCCGCCAGCTCGCGGACGAGGCCCTGACGACTGCCCCAGACTCAACTCACATGGCAGAAGTGGACTGCATCCCACACAAACCATCGTTCGGAGAACTGATCTGATCGGATGTGAACTGTGCTCGAGGTCGCTCGCCCACGTCGTCGGGTCATCCGCACGATCACGTGGTAAGTTCCGTGATCCAAACAGAAAATAGGCGACCCCGGCGGTGGTGGAACACCCCGGGGTCCGGCTTCAGGAGCTGAAACTCCCGATGCGTGTACATCGTAGCGCCCACGCGCGTAACTTCACCGTGCTGCCCAATAGCATGCTCCAGTGGCGGCGGCTGAGCTACACCGCCCGCGGCCTGCTCGCGGACCTCCTCTCACGGCCCGACGGCTGGCGCGAGGACGGTCGACACATGGCCGACACCAGCCCCCAAGGCCGGGCGGCGATCCGCAAGGCCCTGAAGGAACTGACCGACGCCGGCTTCTACCGGGTCGAGAAGATCCGCATGCCCGACGGAACGATCCGCAGCGAAGCCCACGTCTACGACACCCCGCAGCTCTCGGTGCCGGGTGTCCCCCATCCGGCCCCCGGTAAGGCGACGACCGGCGCAGCTGACGCCCCTCCTGTAAAGAGCCGGTACCAAGAACCCACCCTCCCCGCCGAGCAGGCCGACCAGCCGTCGGCCGGCATCGAGGCGGCGAACGCGCCCAACGGGCGGGAGGAAAGCCACGATCTCGTCCAACAGCCGCAGGTGGCGCCGGACAAGCAACTCCGCGAGGCGGTAGCGACCCTGTTCCGGGTGATCCGACCGGAGCCGCGCCTGCGCCTGGGCGAGGCCGAGGCGCTCGGACTGGCACCGCTGGTCGCCCAGTGGCTGGAGCGCGGCAGCACTCCTGGAGACCTGGCCCAGGCCCTGCTGCTCGGCCTTCCCACAACGGTGCAATCCGCGACAGCGGTCCTCGGGTACCGTCTGCAGCACAAGATGCCGCCCGCCCACGCCCCTGAGCAGCCCGCAGCAGCCCGATACGCCGAGTGCGGCAAGTGCCACGACCCCGTGCCACAACCAGGCATCTGCAGAGCCTGCGCCGGCCTCGGCACACCGACCATCGCGGTTGGCGGCGGAGCTCCAGCAACTTCTGCGGGCGCCACACGTGCTCGCACCGCCCTGCTGGCCGCCAAGACGGCGCTGCCCAGCGCTCCCCCCAAGTTGGCGGCTATCAGTTGAGGCCACCGGGGCTCCCACCGCAGCGCCGTGGGAGGCGCCGAACTTCCGGATACGAACGGCCGAACAGGCCGGCGCAGCCCAAGGATCCCCCCGCGCACGGCACGATGAAGCGCGCTGGATCCGGAGGCTGGAGGCCGCCGCCGAGTAGCCGTCGACGCTGAGGATCACCGCGCTGGAAGCCCTGGCTCGCCGGAAGGTGACCGTGCATTGCTGGTCCAGGCCCTGGTGGACGCGGCGGTCCTGAAGCTCGGAGCGAACCCGGTCCGCCTGCGCGACGCCGTGCGGACGCAGACCGGCCCAGGCGACGGGACTCCAAAGCGCCGACCCGCTGACCGCGCCGGCCTACGGCCTGATCTGACACCGCCCGCACCGCACGACCCCAGGGTGACCGAAGGCTGCGAACACAGCTACCGGTCCCCAACAGGGCGCACCATAACCGCACTTGGGGAGGAGGTGTGACCGTCCAGAGCATCCCGACCGGCCTGCTACTGCCGGTGGTAACACCGCAGGCCCGGCCCGTGTCGCTGGCCCGGCCGCTGGCGAGCGTGACGCACTTTCCCTTCCCCGGGCCGCTACGGTCCGAGGGGATGCTCACCTTGATCGCTGACCGGAGGCGCGGGCGCGAGTCCGCCCTGGATGGCACACGGCTACGGATCCCGTGCCGAAGACGATGACGACACACCACGTTCAGTGGTCAGCGGCGAGCACATGCGCCGATGCCCGGGGCGCACGACCTACGCGGGCCTACCCTCCCGCAGCCGGTGCCGCCGCAGCTATGGTGGCGGGCATGACGTACCGCGTGCAGTACACCGTAGAGGCCAGGGCGACGATCGACGCTCTGCCGGCTGATCGCCGCGACCTGCTGGAGCGTGCGCTCGGTGTGCTGGCCCGCGACCCCTACCACAAGACGGCCACCGCACCGATCGGCCCGGACGAACACCTGCGGAAGGCCTACGCAGCGCCGGGTGTGGTGGTCGAGTTCATGGTCGCCGACCACGTCCTGGTCGTCGTCGTGCTCCAGGTCTTCGACGAGCTCCAGTTCCTCATCGACCAGAGCGACGCACGCTGACCCACCAATCCCCCTCCCCCACCGGCATGGTGCTCCAATCCGCACCAGGGGAACCGACGGCTCACAGAAGCGGCCTCCCGCATGGGGCCGAGCACTGAGCACCGGTCGCATGCCGGACCGCTCACGGCCCACTGGGAGGTGGAGAGGCCGGAAGACCGGCCGCCAGCCATCGACCCGCCGACCGATGCCACCGGCAGCACCGTGAAAGCCACCCTGCTGCCCCGTGGTGATCTACCCCGATCGGCAGCAGCGATGACGAAGCGCCCGGCCCTCTCGTGGGGTGAAGTCCATCCAGCTCACCACCAACGGCCGTCCGTTGTTCCCCGGGGCCAGACGCACGGGTCTGCTTCGGGGGTCGTCTCGTGGAGCGAGGCGACGACCTGCGTCCAGGCCCTGCCGGAGACCCGCCGCTGACCGCCGTGGCGCCCTCCAGGGCGGTGACCGCCTCCGTACCGGGACGGGCCGTGCCTGGCTGGCGAGTCGCTGGACTGATGACCGGGCGGCTCCTCCGTCGTCGCGGCGGGTCCGCTCCGCACCAGAGTCACCGGCAGGCCCTCCGCCAAGCCGTCGGTCTCCCTGACGATGTCTGGCGGCGGGCCCGCGGCTGGGCCTTGTGGAAGTCACTGGTCACCATCGCCGCACTCCCCGGCCCGGAGTCCGATGGTTTCCACGGCCGCGTCCTGGCCGAGGTCCTCAGCGATCCGGTCGCGCCGTGACTCACGGCTGCCCGGCCCACGCTGGGAATTGGGGCTGCGTGGCGTGACAGGGCCGACCTGCGGAAACGGAAGCGAGCGCCGGTGTTGCTGTCACTCTTTGATGCGCTGTGATCGGGGTACCCGTGAGCTGGTAGGGAGGCTGCCCAAGGGCAGCTGATCTCGTGCACATTGACGCCTTTGTGGGCAGATATGCCGTGTTCATCCCTTAAGTCGAGCTTATTTATGCGGGCTTTTGTCACGCCGATGAAACTATGCCCGGTATGGATCTTCTCGACGGTGGCTCAGTGGTTCTGCGTCGCGCGACGCCCGGTGACGCACCTGACTTCCGCGCTGCCTTGGAGCGCGATGAGGTGGCTCGGTGGTGGACGAGGAACGGGTGGCTGGATGTCGAGGGGGATCTCGCCCGGCTGGACCACCGGCACCTCGCGATCGTGGCCGACGGCGCGGTGGTGGGAATGATCCAGTGGTGGGAGGAGGACTCGCCGGTCTGCCCCTACGCCACGATCGACATGTTCCTCCACCCCGACTATCACCGCCACGGGTACGGAAGCGACGCCCTGCGCACCCTGGTCGATTGGCTGCTCGGCCCCGCTGGACACCACCGGGTGACGATCGACCCCGCCACCGACAATACCGCCGCCATCAGCTGCTACGAGAAGGTCGGCTTCCGACGTGTCGGTGTACTCCGTCAGTACGGGAAGGACGACGCCGGACAATGGCGCGACGCGCTCCTGCTCGACCTCCTTGCCGACGACCTCGCGGGCGATCGAGAGGGCGGACATGGTGACTGTTGAGATCCGCCCCATCGCTCCTGACGAGGCGTTGGATTTCCTGCGCATCGTGCCGGCCTACGCGGGAACACCCAGTTGGGAGCCGGAACCCGCGGCGTGGCATTCGGGCGTCGGCGTCGCGCCCCCGTTCGGCGCACCCGCCGGCCATGACGAACTGGTCGCGGCCGCCGCCGAGTTGCGCGACGTGGACCGCACCCGGGCCGCGTTCGTCGACGGCAGGCTGGTCGGCACCTCCCAGATGCTCTCGCTGCAGGTCACCGTCCCCGGCACCGGACCGGTGCCAATGGGCGGGGTGACCGCTGTCGGCGTGCTGCCGACCCACCGGCGCCGGGGACTGCTGCGCGCCATGATGCGCGCGCTGCTGGACGACTGCCGCCAGCGGGGCGAGGCGCTGGCCACCCTGAGCGCGGCCGAGGGCGGCATCTACGGCCGGTACGGCTTCGGCCCGGCCACCTACCAAGCCCGCTGGGAGCTCGACACCAGCAAGGCCGAGCCGACCCGTCCACGGGAGGCTCGGGGGCGTATCGAGCTGGTGGACGCGCGGATGGCCAAGGCCGTGTGGCCGGTGCTGCACGACCGGGTCCGCGCAACCCGGATCGGCGAGGTCAGCGCCCACCACGGACTGTGGGACGAGAAAGCCGACGGGGACCGCCAGTTCGTCCTTCACTACAACGACGCCGGTACCGTCGACGGTGCGGCCAACTACCGCACGCCCTGGTCCCCGGACCCGGCCACCGCTGGCACCGTCGAGGTCGACTGGCTGGAGGCGACGTCGGATACCGCCTACACCGACCTGTGGTCCTTCCTGACCAGCCTGGACCTGACCAAGCGCGTGATCGCAGGCAAGCGGCCGGTCGACGAGGCGTTCCGCTGGCAGCTCACCGACCCGCGCGCCCTACGCGTCACCCGGCAGAGCGACGACCTGTGGGTCCGCCTGGTCGACGTGCCCGCGGCCCTGGCGAACCGCACCTACCAGGTGGAAGGATCCATGGTCATCGAGGTCTCCGACTCCTTCTGCCCGTGGAACCAGGGCCGTTGGCGGCTGGACGGCGGCCCGAGCGGCGCCCACTGCGAGCGCGCGCCCGCCGGCGACGGGGCCGACCTGTCGCTCGACGCGTCGACTCTCGGCTCCATCTACCTGGGCGGAACCCCGATCGGCCCGATCGCCGCCGCCGGCCTCGTCCACGAGCACACCACTGGAGCTATCGACCGGGCCACCGTCATGCTCACCCACCCCCAGGCTCCCCACAACGCCATCGGCTTCTGACCCGCCGGCGGAAACGGGGACGACAACATTGCCGTGCCGCCGAGCATCGGTAGCCCGAGACAGCGAACACGACCGCCTGGAGTGGCACCTGATGCACCAGCAGCAGCACCCGACTACTGGCACCCTGCCCGCCGATCCGGACGAGCGGGCAGCAGGCGCGCTGAATTTCGAGGAGGCCGGCCGGTGACCGCCGAGCTGTTCCCCTCGACGCTGCCCGTCGTCACCACGCTCGGTGGGACCGAATCGGGCCGGGCGTGGCTGGCCCGGCTACCGGCCATCGTGGCGGACCTGCGGTCACGATGGTCACTGCGCCTGGAGGCGCCGTTCCACGGCGGAAGCTGCTCCTGGGTCGCACCCGCACACCTGCCCGATGGGACGCCGGTCGTGCTGAAGGTGAGCTGGCCGCACCGGGAGGCCGCCGGCGAGGCCGAGGCCCTACGGCTGTGGGACGGCAACGGCGCGGTGTACATCCTGCGGGACGATCGCGAACACCAGGCGCTCCTGCTGGAACGGTGTGACCCGGGCCATCCGCTGGGCACGGCCCACGATCTCGCCGCCCAGCGGCGCCTGCTGCTGGGCACCGAGATCCTGCGCGAGCTGTGGCAGACACCGGTCCCTGCGCAGACCTGTCTGGAACAGCTCGGCGACGTCACCGCCGAGTGGGCCGACCTGGCACAAGAGCGCATGGATCGGCTGCGGCCGGGCTTCGATCCCAGCCTGGTGGCGCACGGCATCCGGCTGCTGCGCGAGCTCCCCGCCACGGCCACCCGGGAGGTCGTCGTGCACGGCGACTTCAACTCGGGCAACGTGGTCGCCGCCTCCCGCAGGCCCTGGCTGGCCATCGATGCCAAGCCCATGATCGGCGACCCGGGCTACGACCCGTGGCCGCTGCTGGAGGAGATCGACGACCCGTTCGCACATGCCGACCCGCACCGCGTGCTCGCCGACCGCTTCGCGCTGGTGGCCGACGCGACCGGCGAGGACGCCGGACGGCTCCAGGCCTGGGGCATCGCCCGCCGTGTAGAGACGGCACTGTCGGTGCTCGCGGAAGGGGACATGCCCGGCGCGGCAGGCGTGATACGGGAGGCCCGGGTGCTGGCCGACCTGCTCGGTGCATGACCGACCACCCGGCGGGCCCGACACCACGGGCCCGCCCCGACCAGAAACGGTTTCGTTCATGAGCCGGTACATCCTCACCGGTACACCGGGCGCGGGTAAGACGTCGATCCTGCGGGGTCTGGCCGAGCTCGGCTATGACGTCGTCGAGGAGGCGGCGACCGCGGTCATCGCACGGGCACAGGCACGGGGCGAGGACCAACCGTGGACACGCGCGTCCTTCGTCGATGAGATCGTCGCCCTGCAACGACAGCGGCAGGAGCAGGCGTCCACCGCGACCGGTGGCATTCAGGTGTTCGATCGCTCGCCAGTCTGTGTCCATGCGCTGGCCCGTTACAGCGGTCGGCTGGTTTCCCGGGCGCTGGCCGCTGAACTGGAGCGGATCACCGGCGAGGGGATCTACGAGCGGCAGGTGTTCTTCGTCCGCAATCTGGGGTTCTGCGAACCCACCGCTGCCCGCCGGATCAGCTTCCAGGACTCCCTGCGGTTCGAGCGGATCCACGAGGACAGCTACCGCGCGTTCGGCTACGAGCTGATCGACGTCCCCGCCGACTACCTGGACCAGCGCATCACTACGGTAAGCGCGGCGATCTCGCGACTCGCCCCGTGGACGACACCGCGACACTGATGTGATGGATCAACTTGAGCAGACCGTCGGGCTCGTCCGCGACATCGTGGGGCCGGAGCTCCTGGGGACGTATCTCCACGGCTCCGCCGTGCTCGGGGGCCTCGCCCCGGCCAGCGACCTGGACGTCCTGGCCGTCACACGGCGCAGTCTCGACGACTGGGAGCGGCGGGCGCTTGTCGAGGGCTTGCTGGAGATCTCCAGCCTCACGCCCACTGTCCGACCGGTTGAACTCACCCTCGTCGTCCAGTCCGAGGTCCGCCCCTGGCGGTTCCCGCCGACCGGAGACTTCCTCTACGGCGAGTGGCTGCGCGACGAATTCCAGACAGGCGGGTCTCCGCGACCCGGACCGATGCCAGACCTGGCTGTGGTCCTCACCGTGGTCCTTGCAGGCAACCACCCCTTGACCGGGCCTCCTCCCGCCGAACTCCTGGACCCGGTGCCGCACGCCGACCTCGTCCAGGCGAGCGTTGATGCAATCCCCGAACTCCTGACCGACCTGGACGACGATACCCGCAACGTCCTGCTGACCCTCGCCCGCATTTGGACCACTCTCGCCACGGGCGAGATCACAACCAAGGACGTCGCCGCCGACTGGGCCATCGCCCACCTACCCCCGGAGCACCACCCCGTCCTGGAGCACGCTCGAAACCTCTACCTCAGCTGCCACTATCAGGACGAGGCCTGGAGCGAGGGGCTGAAGGCCCAGCTGCGCCCGTATGTGGACGACGTGGTCACTCACATCGACCACCTGCGCCAACAGGCGTGAACTGCACCCCGGATGCTCACTCGCTCATCGTTGGCGAATGGCACGCTGAGCCACGACGGCAGACATGGACATATCGGGTTGCTGAGCCAGCGCCCGGTCACGTGGGATGGACACCATGGACGTCTTGGTCACAGGTCAGCGTGGGATGGTCGGCACCGCAGCGGTGAGGATGCTGTACGAACACGGGGGCAGCGTCACCGGGTTCGACCTGGCCGACGGGCAGGATGTGCGGGACACCACCTCTTTGATCGTGGCTGCACGCGGGGTGGACCACCCCCGGTGCACCAACTCCCGTGAGAGCGCCCGGAACACGGGCTTTCCACCGCGGGAATGTCGCTACCTGCAGGTCCACGTCCGCACCGAGCAGCAACACCCGTATGGAAGGCTCGCTACGCGGTCCGCTCCGGAGTGGAGGGCACCATCAACGAGTTCGCCCACGGACACGGCATGCGCCACTGCCGCTACCGAGGACAGCCCAAAGCCCACCTGCAACACGTACTCACGGCCATCGCCGTGAACATCGAACGACTCAGCAGCCGGTCAGAGGCCGAGAAATCCTCTCCACCGAGACCGCCGACCGCCTTCCAGGACTTCCTGGACCTGCAGGCGATTCCCCAATCGAAGTCCTGGCGCACCCTCGGCACCTGACCTCGACCATCCAAGATCCCCGACAGAGTCCCACCGCTAGCGCAGGGCTGGCGCAGTACGTGCGCTCATGCAGTGGTAATAGCCGCTGCGCGTTGGGCCAGTTCTCGGGCACCGGGGATGCCTCGGCGGACGTAGAGCCCCAGCGCTGAGCGCATCGTGTCCAGCTCCTTGCGGTTGGGCCGGGAGGCGACGCCGTCCATGAGGTCCACGCTCTCGCGCCACAAGCCAACGGCTTCCTCGTGCCGGTTCTGGGCGGTGGCTGCTTTGGCGATGTTCGCGAGGGTGAGGCCGCGAACGCGGTGGTAGGTGCCCGGGACGCGCCCGTGCAGCGCCGTTCGGTAGTGCCGCTCCGCGGCTGCATGGTCCGCCATCTCGGTCAGTGTCCGGCCGGTGTGGGAGGCGATAACCGCAGCGACCGGTCCGGCTGCGGCGACATAGCTGGGAATGCTGTCGGTTCCGGTGAGAAGCGCGTCCTGTGCAGCGAGGATCAGGGCAGCGGCGGTAGGTCCGTTGCCACACGCAGCGTGGGCTCGGGCCGCAGTGATCAGGAGCAAGGATCCGGTTCGACGGTCTACTTGGCCGCAGGGCGCGTGTCAGCGCTTCGGTGGCGAGCTCAACGGACCCGGCGGGTTTCGAGGTTCGGTATACGGATCGCGGTATCGACCGATCCTCGCGGCTCTCGAAGCGGATATCTTGGCCCCGAGCGCAGGCCAGCCAAAATCAGTAAACTGCGGAAGTGGAATCACGAGAAGAAGGAATCTCATGGAATGGCTTTTCGAGAATCAGCGGACTGGGCTTAGGGTCCACTTTGCAGACGATGGAAAATCCAAAATTTCAATCACTTCCGTCGATGGTCAGGGAAATGCTACTGGAGCTGTCGAAGGGGAAATGTCATACGGATTCGATTCTGCAGGGCGCAGATCCCTTGGCCTCATAGAAGTCAACCCTAAAGAGGCTCGAGGATTGGGCATCGGCTCTGCCGCAATGTGGGTCCTAGCGCAATCGGCCACCGAGCAGGGAGGGATAAATGGAGCATCGGGCGATACCATATCCCTCGTAAACGCCGATCCGAAGGTGAGGCCGTGGTACGGGAAGCTCGGATTTTCTCCCGACCCGGAGGGGGTGCAGAATGTTGCTTCCGAGGTCGAGAAACTCAGCGAGGAGCATGGCGATTCGATAGCGAATCATATCGCCAAAACATTCTTGATTCCGCAGGTTATGATGATAGCCGAAACTCGATATGTCTTGCAGAATTCAGCCGAGATCTGGTCCAAGGCTTGGAACGTAATCGGAAACTCTGTCACCGGAGGTCTCACCGCCTCAACTGAGCCCGTGGCGCCGAGGGAGAGGTTGAGTGCAACCAGGCTGGGCGACCCAGCTCCCGTCGTGCAACAAGGCGCCCCGTCGAACCCCAATGGGCTACCGTCCGGTGAGCGGCCGCGTCAGCGCCCCCTGCCGCCTCCCCCGGCTACTCGGAGGGGGCCTCTCCAGCACTGAGGTTTTCTCGTGCGCCCAGCAGACTGGAGGTTGATGGCAGCACCATTGCGTTAGGCCTGTGACCTGCGGTGCAACCCGTTCAGCGTCGGGGGCGGGCGGCGATTTGAGTCCTGAGACCGTGTGTCTGAACCTGTAATGCCAGGTCAGGTGCTTCAGGCGAGTAGTTCGGTTTCGGGTGCCGTTCGAATCGGCGTCACGGTGACGGTGATCCGAACGGCACCCGAAACCCTTGGGCGGGACTCGTCCTGGCCGCTGGGCGAAGAGAGTGGACTTCAGCGCAGGACTTGCTCCAGAAGGTCGCGGTTGCGCATCATCCAGGCCGCCGAGCGCAGTCGCCAGGTGATTCCCCATAGCGCTTCGGCATCCGTGTTCTCAGGAGTGATGCCAGCCTGGCGCGCCTGGTCGGCGGCGTCTTGTACGGCCACTTCGATGGCGGTGTCGAGGAAGCCCCGGCGCTGGTGGGCGGACAGGCCGTAGCCGTCGACGATCGCACGCAGCTGGCGGGCACGGGTGCCGGCCGGTGGCAGGCCGACGCGCTCAGCTACGTCGTCGTCGTGCAGTTGCGCGTTGAGCCAGCACAGCTGGGCCAGCTCGACCAGGGGATCCACCGGGCCGCAGTACTCCCAGTCGATCAACGCCACGGGCCGGCCGTGCCGGGCGACGATGTTCCACGGCCCGGTGTCGCAGTGGCCGATGACACGCGCCGCACCGCCGAGGGAGCGTCCGTGCCAGGGCCGCCACACGACTGCCTCGGGCGGGCGGAACGAGGCAGTGGCGTCGTGCAGGTCCCGCAGGAGTGTCCCCAGGTCGTGCGCGGCTTCGTCCTCCCACGGACCGGGGTGGACGAAGCCGCCTTCCACGAACGTCACGCTCTCCCGGCCCGATGCGTCGAACCCCGTCCCCACCACCCGCGGCGCGCCCGCGAAGCCGACGGCCTCGAGATGCCTCAGCAGCGCCTGCATCGATCCCGACCATGGGGAGGCCTCGCGCAGGACGACGTCACCGCGCCGGCTGACCACCGCCCCGCCGCCGCCCGTCAGTAGAATTTCGTCGGGGTCAGGAGCAGGAACCGGGTTCGTCACGAATCCTCCGAGGCAGAGAGCACAGTCCTCCCGATGCTGCCCGAAGTGCCCTGATTTCGCACGCGCTTTCGCATCGTCTCGGATTCCGGCCTACACGGCGAGTGCGACCACGGGCTGTGCCGGAGCTCTGGCGGTGCGGGCCAGATGCCGACGCATCGGCGTGATCGCGCTCCATTGCAGGTGGGCCTCGGCGTGGGCGGGGAGTCTCTCGTAGTCGCGGCAGTTGCGGCGGGCCCGCATGAACCACGCCGACTGCGTTCCGCGACCCACCTGCGGGGCAGGACGATGAAGCCCTGGGCATCGGGCGGCCGTCTGACGATCTTGAGAGTGATGCGGAGGTGCTTTCTCTGCCCAGTCGACGAGTTCGCCGGCGTAGGCGGAGTCGGCCCAGACGATGGTGATTTCCGGATGGGCGGCGTGCAGGCGGGCCAGGAGCCGGCGGGCGCCCTCGCGGTCGGACACGTCGGCCGGGGTGACCAGCAGGTCCACCAGCAGGCCGCCCAGGTCCACGGCCAGATGCCGCTTCCTTCCGGTGATCTTCTTCGCCGGATCGTAGCCGCTCGTCGCCCGGGGCACTGTGTCGGCGGCCTTTACCGACTGGCTGTCGACGACCAGGGCCACCGGCTGGGGCTGCGGCCCGTGCGTGACCGGATCCGCTGCCGCAGCAGGTCGATGGTCCTGGGCAGGGTGCCGTCCTTGGCCCAGCGGGCGAAGGGGCCGAACACGGTCCGCCACGGGGGCGGGAAATCCGCCGGCAGGGATCGCCACTTCGCGCCGTTGTCGACGATGTACAAGATCGCATCCACGATCTCGCGCCGTGGGTGGGCCTCGGGGCGACCGCCGAGGGAAGTACGGCAGGCCGGGACGGGCAGCAGGGGCTCCAGCAGGGCCCACTCGGCGTCGGTGGACACCACTTCCTTCGGCCGAGTCGGGATCAGGATGATCAATCAGCGGCTTCGGCCCTCGCGGGCCAGGATGTGCAGGGACGCCCGGACTCCGCCGAGCTGTTGCAGGACCAGCTGGACGTACTCGTCGTCGGGGAACAGGGCAGCGTGCGGGGACACGGTCGCGCTGATCAGCCGGATGATGCGGGTGAGCTCGGTGAGGAACTGGGCCTTCCCGAAGGCGACCAGTTCGGCGGGTTCCTCGGTGAATTTGAAGCCGTCGCGGCGGGTCCAGATCAGCGGGGACATGTGCTCTGCGGCGGTGATCTCGCGGACGTAGATCAGCCCGCGGCGGATCTGGCTGGCGTTCAGGCCGGTCGCGGCGATCAGCTGCTTGGTAGTCAGCCCAGCCGGCCGCGCCTCGCGCAGCGCGATCTCCACAATCGATCAGGTCTGCTTCCTGGTCGATGAGTTGCGCTCGATTCGATCCGCTCGGGCCCTGTAAGCTGATGTTGGGTCAGTTGCCAGGGCGGTGTCCGCGAGCTGGTGGACGCGCCAGTACAGGTCGAGTCGCGGCACCGCCCGCCGACCGGCCAGTGTGCCAGGCTGAGGACCGGCGAGTTGGAGGCGGACGGCGAGGCGGGTCAGGTCGGAAAGCGTGTCTCCGAAGGCGGCGGGTTCCCAGTCGAGTAGGAGATGCGTGCCGTCCAGCTGGCAGACGAGGTGGCCGGGTTACGTAGCGCTTCTCCAGTGCTCCTCGGCGACACAGGCCACCGCGGGGCCATCGAACACCGCAGGTTGCCGGGCAACCGCCTCCGCCCAGAACAGGGGAATGCGGGCACGTCGGCAGGAGGGCGACGCTGAGTCAGGCGCTTCGCGGGGCGCCCAAGGCGGCGTCGGTAATAGCGATGGTCGCGTAGACGCACTTGCCGGAGCCCGGGTAGCCGACGCCCCAGCTGAGCGCCAGGCCCTCCACGAGCGTCATCCCGCGGCCGAAGGTGTCTTCGTCCATGCCGGCGTGCGCGACTGGGGCGTGGGCTCCTCGATCCTGGACTTCGACGACCAACTGTCCCGGCTTGTAGATCCACATCGCGAAGCCGATGTCGTGCCGGGGGGCGTGGACAAGGGCGTTCGTGACCAGCTCGCTGACGATGAGTTTGATCTCGGACTCCTTGTCGCTGGTCAGGCGGTAGCCCCAGGCTCGGAGTTCCCCGCCGACCCTGTCTCGGGTCTCCTTCACGGAGGCTTCAGTCGGGACGACGGGCCAGCTGATCTGAAGGCTGTCCAACTCATCATCTGGGCTGGCAAGTTGATGAACCTTGGGCATGTACTGTCCTTCAAGGGGACGGGTGCTCGGGTGGCATGACCGCGTATCAGCGAGATCAAGAAGTGACGATGGTCACTGCTCTGATGCGGCCTGCTGGGCGCCACAGAGTGGTGGCGCCCAGCAGGGCCTTTGCTACGCCAGATCGGACGGGTTGGTGTTCGCTCCGCACAACACGATGGCGGTCCGGCTGCCAGGTTCGGGGGTGTAGGCGCCGTTGAGGAGGGCCGCGAGGGCGGTCGCGCCGCCGTGCTCGACGGCGAAGCGCCGGTGGTCCCACAGAGTGTTTCGAGCAGCGGTGATCGCCGTATCGGGCACCAGCAGCGAGGCGGCGCCGGTACGGCGGGCCCAGTGCAAGGCGGTCTGCGAGGTGCGGCGTGCCCCGAGGGAGTCGGCCGCCACCGAGTCCACGTCCACGTCCACGACCTCGCCCGCTTCGAGCGCGGCGTTAAGGGCTCGGCAGTTCTCCGGCTCGACGGCGACGACCTTCACACCGTGGTGCTCGGCGACGATGGCCGTTCCGGCGAACAGTCCGCCGCCGCCGACGGCGACCAGCACGGTGTCCAGGCCCGGAACCTGGCGGGTGATCTCGTCCAGCAGGGTGCCGGCGCCAGCGATGATGTGCGGGTCGTCGTAGGCGTGAGAGGCCAGGGCCCCGCTGGTGGCGCTGAACTCCTGTGCCGCGGCGGCAGCGTGGGCGTACTCGGTGCCGACCTGGCGGACGTCGGCGCCCAGGGCAAGCAGCCTCTTGGCTTTGACCTTAGGTGCAATACCGGTGACTTTGGTGGGTTCTGGTCGTTGGGTGGGGTATGCCAAGGCCGGGTCAGTTGAAGTCGTCGGGGGTTGATCGGTTCTCGGATCG
>NZ_JBGCCO010000065.1:0-15373 GCF_041262605.1 Kitasatospora sp. GAS1066B | reverse complement strand
GGTCACCGGTGTACCGGAAGATGTTGCCGGCCGCGTTGACGCCCCACACGGTACCGTCGGCGGCCGCGCCGATGTCGGTCAGGGAACCGGGGATGCTGACCCACGGGTTCGCGTCGTACCCGGAGTACCTGAAGATCTCCCCGCTGCCGTTGACGCCCCAGACGTTGCTCCTGGACCCGGCCGAGATCCGGGTCAGGCCGCCGGTGATCCCGAGCCAGGGGTTCGAGGAACCCTGGTCACCGGTGTACCGGAAGATGTTGCCGGCCGCGTTGACGCCCCACACGGTACCGTCGGCGGCCGCGCCGATGTCGGTCAGGGAACCGGGGATGTTGACCCACGGGTTCGCGTCGTACCCGGAGTACCTGAAGATCTCCCCGCTGCCGTTGACGCCCCAGACGCTGGTCCTGGACCCGGCCGAGATCGCCGAGAGACTGCCGACGATCGTCTTCCACTCAGCCATTCCGAACTCGCCTTCCTCGCACTTGGACCTTGCACTCAGGTAATAGGCCAGGGGCAACCCTGCCAAACGGGCCAAAAAAGCTACTGATCATTAAAATCGTCCACAAATCAATGTTTGGCATTGCTCGGCCATGAAGAGTGCGGTGCGTAGACGTTCTATCCGGAGGTCCTTTGACTGGAAAGCCTGTCCCACGTTCGGGGGATCGACATGACGCATGATCTGTGCAGTCAGAGCGATCGAAGCCAGTGCGGCCGGCTTTGATCACCCACTTCGACTTCACGGGGCTGCCGTCCGTCCTTCGCGGCGCTCGCCCTGAGGGTGGAGGCGGATAGCTCAGGAGTGCCGACTTTCCAATCATCAACCATGCTTTGACTGCGAATCATTATTTCGGGTGCCGCAGGAGACGAAAAGCCGCGCCAGGCAGACGGCTCAGCTATCAATTGTGCTGCCAAGTCCACGCAACTCCTCGGAGCCACCATGAAGTTCTCCCGCTGGGCCGCCACCACTACCGCCCTGACGTCCGCCAGCCGGATCACCGGCGCGCAGGCCACCGCCGCCTCCGGCCGCGCGGCCGGCGAGGACATCGTGCGACCGAACACCTCGAGCTCGTGGAGCCGCCGAGTCGCCGCCGCCACGATGGCCCTGGGGCTCGCGGGGGCACCGTTGTTCGCGGCCGCCCCGGCGACGGCCGCCACGACCAGCAGCCTGCTGTACTCCGCCGACAACGGAGCGACCTGGTCGTCCAATCCCACCATCGCCCCTGGCGCCACCGTGCTGGTGCGCGCCTGGTACAACAACGCCGACCCGGTCGAGCACACCGGCGCTCAGGTGTCCACGACACTTCCGCCCGGCTTCACCCTGGCGCCCAACTCCACCATGGTGTGCCTGAACCCGACGACTCCCGCCGGCTCCGAGGCCACGCCCACCCTGACCGAAGCCGACGGCAGGACCTCCTCACTGGTGTGCAACACCGACACGGGGCAGTCCGGCGCGATCGACGAGGCCGCCGTCTGGACCAGCTCGACGCTCACCATCTCCCCGACGGCCGGCCTGTTCGGCCAGCCCGTCGGCGCGACCAGCGGCGTCATGGAGTTCGGCAAGAAGCGCTACTTCAACATGAACAACTGCGACCGCCAGCTCTCCGCCAACGGCCCGCAGCTCATGACGAGCATCACCGCACCGGGCCTCGGCCCCTTCGTCGCGGGGTCGAACGTCTCGAACTCGGCGGATACGGTGCCGTCCTGCCCGGCCGCCCCCGGCTGGCCCGTCAACCTGCAAGGCACCCAGGCGCTTGACCTGCTCGCGCAGCGCTACATCAACATGAACAACTGCGTGCGTCAGATCGCCGGTACCGGCAACGGCCCGCAGCTCACCACGAGCATCACGTCGCCGAGCCTGGGTCCGTACACGGCGGGCACGAACACGAAGAACAGCATCGACACGGCGCCGTCCTGCCCCGCTGCCCCCGGCTGGCCCGTCAACTTCTCCGGGACCCAGCCGCTGGACATGCTCGGGAATCGCTACCTGAATCTGAACAACTGCGTGCGTCAGATCGCCGGTACCGGCAACGGCCCGCAGCTCACCACGACCATCACGGCGCCGGGCGTCGGTCCGTACACGGCGGGCACGAACGCGAAGAACAGCATCGACACGGCGCCGTCCTGCCCCGCCGCCCCCGGCTGGCCCGTCAACATCTCCGGGACCCAGGCATTCGACACCCTCGACACGGCGCGCGGCGCGGGGTTCGTGCAGTTCGCGATGAACGCCCCGACCTGCCTGGCCGCTCAGACCGCGACGGTCACCGGCACCGGATTCACCGCGCCCCCTTCCACCTCCTGCCTGACCATCACCCGGACCCCCTGACCCCCTGACCGCTGACCGTCACCAAGACCAGAAGAAGGTCGACCTCTCCGACTCGCCGAGGCCCGCCGCCCCGCCGCCCGCTGACACCAAGGCGGCGGGGCGGTTGTCGAGCCCGTGCATCGCCGGAGACCGCCGAGCACCTGGCCGGGCTGCTGCGCAACGCGAGGGTCGAGCTCGGCACACGTCGTGGACGCCTCATACTGGGCCGACAGCAGATAGCGACCTTCGCGGCCGCGGGGCACGAACCCACCACCCGAGACGAAGACGACGACTATCTGAACGACTGCAAAGGCAATCGCCCGGCGTGTTCGGCAAGACAGTCCCCGCGGTGAGCCCGGTGGCTGGGACGCTGCGGTCATGGTGAATCGACTGGTCCATGCCCAGTCGCCTTATCTCCAGCAGCACGCCACCAGTCCTGTGGACCGGTGGGAGTGGGGAGAGGAGGCGATGCGAGAAGCAGCAAGGCGGGACGTACCCATCCTCCTCTCGGTCGGGTACGCGTCCTGCCATTGGTTAGCTTCTGACGCGTCGTCACATGGTGCCAATGGCTCACTTCGAGGAAGGTAGAAGTCCCTTCCGGGTAAATCTGGGCCGACTTTTGAGGTGGTAGTGACACCTTGTCCACACCGCCGACCTCTACCTCCCGCTGGACCCCGAGACCCGCGGCATTGACACCAGCCGCCTGACTGGCCCCAACACGGTCGCCTACTCAGGCAAGGGCGTTTATCAGCCGACCGAGGCCAGGGGCGCCATCACCCTCGACTGAGCACCGGCTCGGGCATCACCGTTGTCGTGAAGGAGTGCGAGCTCCAGGGCCACCTGAGAGTCGCGCCGGCCGGGGACGGTGACCGTGCGACCTGGTGGTCATCAGCGTCGACTCTGGTCGACTCACTGACCGTCAGATTCGGCCGGTATCGGCGCCCCTGGGCCGACGGGGCGTCGAACTCCGGCCACGCGTGCGCGAACGGGCCCGCGCGGATCAGCAATGCTGCCGCCGGCCGCGCGTACCCCCACCGCGGCCTTCGCCGTCTGTGGAGCCGCGCGTCCGGCAGCGCCGCGACGTGTCCGCTCGGGAGTGCGGCCCGCTGGGCAGGCCATGACTCCTTCAGTCCACAGCCGGCTCGCGCTGACATTCACGGGAGGAGGAATCATGCCGTTGTTCGAGACGGGCGAGTCGGTGAGAATCTCGCATGGGCCCTTCGACGACTCTATTGGAGCCATCGATGAAGTCGACGACGAGACCAAGTGGTTGAAGGTCTCGGTGCTCATATTCGGCAAGATCACCCCAGCCGAGTTCGATTTCGACCAGGTGGAGCTCGGCTGATCTGTCCTGGGAGCCGCCGGCCTGAACGACGGGCCGCCATGGCGCGCCGATCCTGCTACACCCGCCCGCTTGCGTTCCACCCCGGCCGGTGGCGGCCTCGCACGGCGGTGGTTGGGCCGGACAGGGCCCCTTGTGACGGTTCATCAGGGCCCGGCAAGATCGCCAGGCCAGTTCGGTGCACTCGGCTCGTGCGGTGCGTATGAACCTCTCGGCGTTGGCGTTCGTCCGGGGCGTCTACGGCGCACCCTTCAGGGCTGATCGAGACCACGCGTGGCGCCCTACGCGAGGAGCTCGGCTACAAGAAGCTCGGCCGGTGGGTGCTGGAGGAGTTGGACGGCCACCTCACTGGCCAGGGACTCGGCATCTTCCCCGTCTGGAAGCTGCGGCCGGCGATCAACACCGAGCCGCGCAAGGAACAGCGGCTGTGGGTCTACGCCCTGGACGGCAGCACCCGCGCCGAGGTCCTCTCCGCGATCCTCCAGCCCGAGGAGCACGACGTCTTCGCCGCCCTTGACGGCCTGGTAGCCGGCCACCACCAGGCGCTGCTACCGCAGCAGAAGCTCGACCTTATCCGGGAGATCGCCCAACTCCTGACCGCACGACGACGAGCGGGCTACCTCCGGTATTCCGGGGCGGCCCGCCCTCGCGTTGGGTGTGCCAGATCAACCAGGGCCCGGACCCAAGATCAATTCTTAGCGTTCAATCTTGGGGGAATACCGGCCGGACACCGGGTCCCCCTGGGCATCAAGGGTGACGGTGGCGGTGAGGTTCAGTCGAGGACGAAGCCCTGCAGACGCCAGGGGCCAGCGCCATTCCGCCGATATTGCCCGGAGAGGTCAGGTTGGTGGTGGGTGTCCGGCCGGCCGCGTCGTGGTAGGCGGTGGTCAGGTCGGCCTGTGCCTGAGCGGCGGGAGCATCGGCTACGTGCTGCACTCCGTGAACGGTTCCCAGCGGAAATTCCGTCACCGAAGTTCCGGGGCTGAGCCCCAGGTCGCCGTTGATGACGCTGGGACCGGTATTGGTAACCGTTGAACCGCCAGGACCGCGTAACTGGTGTCCGTCCCGAGCGCCACAGGGGCTTCCGCGGCGTGCGCGGGGCTCGGGACCACAACGGCCGTCGCCAGCAACGCCAATCCGGGCATCAGGACGAGGGTTTCCTTGAGCCGACTGCGCCTACGCCCTCTGCCTGGGGGTGCGGACGGGATCGCATCCACTACTGCCACAGCCACCGGAGAAGACCCTTTCTTGTCGCCGTTGAACTCGGTCGCCTCGTCCAAGGACTCCGAGAGCCCGTGGTGACCTCGCCTAGGCCCAAGGCCCCCGTATCCGCGTCGAGCTTCCGTAAGAAGCACCACGAAGGAGACCGCAACAGGCCAAGAACAGCCGAGACAGAGCAGCCCACCTGGTCCGGATGACGTGGCGTCACTGGCCCCCACTCGCTGACACCAAGCTGGAAAGTCGCACGCAGCGAGCCGCGCCCTGGCCGGCCCGGGCGCCGTCATGAGGGCGTCCCGGTCGTCTCTTCAACTGTGCATCGGGAATGGCTGCCGGTCCGCCAGCTGCCACACCTTGGAGGTGTGTCAGCGGGTGCGTCCTCGCAGGATTCGGCGAGGAGGAGCCGCACAGCGCTCCTTGCCCGGGATACGGACCGCCGAACACCCCTCTGGCCTTCCGCGAGGCTCCATCCGATGTAAAGGAACACCATGCGCCTCAACACGAAAATCCGCACCGCGCTCGGCATCACCATCGCCGGCACAGTCCTCGGCCCGGCGGATTCGCCTTCGCCGCATTCATCCAGCAGAGCACCTCGGACGCCATGGCAGGCTCCGCCGAGTCCTTCGCCCCCATCACGGTAACCGGCGGGGCAACCGGCAAGCTGCTGCCCGGCGAAACCGCGGACGTCACCCTCACTTTCACCAACCCGAACAGCAACGTAAGGGCCCAACTGACCTCCATCGGTGCCGGCGACGTCGTTGTCGACACCGTTGCGAACGCCGGCGACATGCCGTACTGCCACGATCAGATCGAACTGTCCACCATCGGCGTGGGAACCCTGCCCACGCTTGACCTCAGCCAGGCCAACCTGCCATTCGTGCTGGCTCACGCCGTGAAGTTGAAGGACGACACGGACATCCGCTGCCAAGGGATGACGTTCCACACGACATGGACAGTCCAGGCCCAGGCCGTCCGCTGAGCGCGGTCCTCGTCTGCCACCGGGCGGCCGTCCAGATCCCCGCGGTCGAGGACTTGAACCGCGATATGTGTGATTGCGCCTTTGATCCGAAACCTTCAGGTTCCGGCCTGACGGCACGCCACCGCAGGTCAGCGGCCCAGCAGACGGAAGCCCTTGGGTTTCGGATCAACAAGTGCGAGACGGTGCGGTTCCGATGAAACCGGTGGAATCACCACAGCGATTTCGTTCCCCTTCGGGCTCTCTACCTGCTCCACGGCATTGAACTCTCATTGGAGGCGCGGTGCGCACGCGTTTGCGGTCTCAGACATTCTCTTCGGCCTTGGGCGTGATGATCACGGCCGCAGGGCTCGCGATGCCAGATGTGGCGGCCAACGCGGCGGAATCCACGGGCTTCGCCTACGTCGTCAACAACCTGTCCGACACCGTCACCACCATCAGCGTGTCGACCGGTGCAACCGCGACCATCCCGGTCGGCCGCGCCCCGACAGCGGTCGCGATCTCGCCGAACGGCGAAGAAGCCTACGTCACCAACGGCCGGTCCAACAGCGTGTCGGTCCTCGACACCAACCACAAGCGTCAGGTCACCACCATCAAGGTGGGCGACCGGCCCTCCGCCGTGGCCTTCGGCGCGGACGGCACCCGCGCCTACGTGGCCAACTCCGGGTCCAACACTGTCTCGGTCCTCGACACCGCGCAGCACCGCGTGATCGCGACCGTCAACGTCGCCCGCAGCCCCGTGGGGATCACGGTCACCCCGGACGGCTCGCGCGTCTACGTCGCCGACAACGACTCCAACGCGGTGAGCGTGATCAGCACCGCCACGAACACCAGACTGGGCAACATCACGGTGGGCAAGCGCCCGACCGGCCTGGCGATCACTCCCGACGGCAGCAAGGTCCTCGTGGCCAACAACGGCTCCGACAACGTGTCGGTCGTCGACGTCGGCAGCGGCCTCGTCATCGCAACCGTCCCGGCTGGTCACGGCCCATCAGGCATCGCAGTCACACCGGACGGCACCCGCACGTACGTGTCCGACGTGGACTCGGACGACGTGACCGTGCTGAACACCAGCACCAACAAGGTCGACTCCATCAACAAGGTGACGACCGTCCGCGTGGGCTATCACCCGGTCGGAGTCGCAGTCAGCCCGGACGGCGCGAAGGTCTACGTGCCCGACAACGGCAGCACGAAGACCTCGGTCATCAAAACCGAGGACAACACCGTCAGCACGACCGACGTGGCCAAAGGACCGATCGCGGTGGCCACCGGCCGGCCACAGGAACTGACCGCGGCAGTCGCGCTGGGCGACAGCTTCATCTCCGGCGTCGCCGGCCGCTGGCAGGGCAACGCTCTGCGCCTGGGCTCCTACACGGACGTGTTCGGCACCGACCGGGCCGTCTACGCCTGCCAGGCCGGCTTCGAAGCACCGTGTCAATATGACCCGCGGCTGGTGTACGGCACGTCCTACAACCGGGCCAGCGGCTGTCTGCGCTCGTACTCCTCGGAGATCCAGAGCGTCGACATCCCGCTATACCGGAAGATCAACCTTGCCTGTTCGGGTGCCGAGACGAACAACATCATCGACAAGCCGCTCAAGGGCGAGATGCCACAGGCCGACCAGCTCGCCGCACTGCTGCCGCACTACAAGGTGAAGCTGATCGTGCTGAACATCGGCGGCAACGACATCGGCTTCCGCACCATCATCGAATCCTGCGTGAAGGCATTCCTCTTCGGCAAAGGCCCGTGCCGGCAGTCGCAGGAGCCTGCGTTCCGCAGCGGCCTCCAGCGGGCTGTGCACGGCGTGGAAGACGCCATCGACAAGGTGCGCTCCGTGATGCGGGCGGGAGGCTACAGCGACGGTTCCTACACGTTCGTGCTCCAGTCCTACCCGTCGCCCGTGCCCTACGGACGCAACATCCGCTACCCGGAGACCAACCTCGACCGCTACCAGATCGGCGGCTGCCCGGTCTACAACTCGGACGCGGACTGGGTGCGCGCCGCCATGGTGCCGACGATCGCGAACACACTCAAACCCATCGCCCACACGAAACGCCTGCAGTACCTGGACGTCGCCAACCTGCTCGACAGGCACGAGGTCTGCGCCAAGGACGCGCAGCAGGCCGGCCTGTCCAACTGGCACGGTAACCCGCTGCCGGGCAACAAGGCCGAGTGGGCCCGGTTCCTCGATGCCTCCGGCCCCTTCGCGCAGGGCGACAAGGACGAGTCCGTACACCCCAACTACTACGGCCAGCAGGCACTCGCATCGTGCTTGACCGCCGTCTACGACTACACCGGCGACAAGCCTGACCACACATGCTTCAACGTGCCCGGCAAGGGCGCGGAAAGTGTCGCGCTGACCAACACGGACTAAGACCGGCCGGCAGATGGTGGGGCGGGCCGCCCAGGCGGGCCCCGAATACACGGCAGGCACGAGCCTAAGTGATCACGGAGTTCTCGACGCTCAATGATCACCTGGAGGGTTCGTGCCTGCGGTCCCCTCATGCCTCTTGGAACCCTTGTGGGACCAATGGCTGACCCCCGCTCGCGCGGGGCGGACGGCGGCCTCGGCCGACTCGACGTCCTTCTCCCCGGCTGACCCCCGCTCGCGCGGGGCGGACTGTTTTGGCCTCTCTCGCGGTGTTGTCTGGACCGGCTGACCCCCGCTCGCGCGGGGCGGACACCGGCTGCACCGCCATGCAGAGCTTGATCCACGGCTGACCCCCGCTCGCGCGGGGCGGACGAGTACCAGACGGACGACTCGGTGCACGGCGACGGCTGACCCCCGCTCGCGCGGGGCGGACCTGAGCGGCGCCCTCACCGGCCAGGCGGACGGCGGCTGACCCCCGCTCGCGCGGGGCGGACACTTCCCGACCTGCGACGTTTCTATGGCTTTGCCGTTTCTTGGCTCGCCGTTGCGTCGGTCTGCCTGAATGCCAGGAGGGTCAGGCCATCGAAGTCCCTGGGATGCCTGCGCTGCTCGCCAGCCGTCTTGAGCTCGAACCCTTGCTCGTTCGCCGCCGGGTAGACGAGGACAGCAACCCCGGCCCCTGCACAGTCGCTGACTGCGGACCACAGTTCGTCGCGGACCTTGGCGGAGACGGTCCCCACGTAGAGGTAGGGCGTGACTTCGAGGAGCCAGCGGGTGAGGGCGCCTCGGACGTGGTCGGGGACTGCGGTGACCGACAGGGCGATCATCGATGCCACGGCGGATCCTCCTCGAGACGGAGGTGGGTGCGGACGGTCACGGCGTCGACTCGCCTGCGTAGTTGACGCCGCCGGGAATGATTCCGGAGATCGGGTCCCAGAGGTCGATGAGCTGTTCGGCCGGGTCGGGTGCGGCGATGTCGGCCTCGGGAGCGAGGAGCCGCTGGATGTCTGTGACGATGCGGGGCAGGAGTTGGAAGAGGCGCAGGCCGTCGCGGAAGCTGCGGCGGGCTTCCTGTTCCGGGTGGGGTGAGTTGTGCAGGGCGAAGGCGAGGGGGATGGTCAGTTCGGCTTTGTAGAGGTCGGCGATGTCGTAGACGAAGGCCTGCTGGTTGCCGCTGTGGACGAATCCGAGGGCAGGTGAGCAGCCCAGGGCTACGACGGCTGCGTGGACGATGCCGTAGAGGCAGGTGTTGGCTGCGGAGAGGGCCAGGTTGACCGGGTCCTGGGTGTCCCAGGAGTCGGGGTCGTACGCGCGTCGGAAGCGGCCGATGCGGTATTGCTTGGCCAGGAGGCGGTAGTGGGCCTTGACCCGTTGGCCTTCCATACCGCGCAGTTGGGCAATGGTGGTACCGGCTGGGACCTCGCCGGCGCCGAACCGTTGCTCGTACATGGCGGTGGCGACAGCGAGGCGCTGGTGGTCGTCGGCCCAGGCTCGGGCTTGGCGTTCGAGCCAGGTGGTGCTGAGTGAGTCGGGGACGATTCCGGCGTAGCAGCGCACTCCCCCGGAGCCCGTGACGACGACGGTGGTGCCGTGGCGGGCGAAGGTGGTCAGGGCGCGGGAGGTGATGGAGGTTCCGGGTCCGAGCAGGACGCAGCTGAGTGCGGCCGTGGGTAAGTAGACGAGCTCGGTGCCGTGTTGGGGGCTGGTGACTTCGGCGCAGACGCCGGTGTCGTCCTGGACGATGCGGACGATGTCGAGGTAGAGGAAGGAGAGCGAGTCGGCGATGCGCGGCAACATGGCCACGGTGGGGGCGGCGAGCTTACGGCGGCCCGCCGTCGCGAAGGGGTGGGTGGAGCCGGCGATCACGGCCGCCTGGCGGGTGCGATGCTGAGCAGGCCGCAGCCGTAGGCCTTGCCCTTGCCGATGCCGTCGGTGAGGCGGGTGCGGAGTTGGTCGGGGTCGGTGATCAGGGCGGTGCCTTCGAACTGGGTGCGGGCGTGCTTGATGCGGTTCTGGTCCTGGCGGCGGGTGCCGCGGGCCGCGTCCAGTGGGGTGGACTGCACGGTGATGACCTTGAGTCCGGAGGCTTCGGCTTGACGCATCCACCATTCCTCGGCGGCGGCGCCGTTGAGGGGGATGACGGGGCCGAGGTTGTAGAGCTCGCGGGTGGTGCGGCCGGGCTTGCGGATGGCGTTGGCGGCGATGCGGTAGCGGACGGTGAGGTCCGTTCGCAGGGCGTCGAGCAGGGGGGTGAGGGGTTTGGTGGCGGCGGTTCCGTAGCCGGTGGGGAGGCGGGTGAGGTCGGGTGGTTGGGTGCTCTGCAGGAGGATCTGGGTGCCGGCGGGTGCGTCTTCGACGCGGAAGAGGACGCCGAGGTGCTGTCGGGCCTGGTCGCCGATGTGGTCGGGGAACAGGGCCATCAGGCGGTGGTGCAGGTCGACCGCTGCGGTCAGGTCCTTGCGGGCGTCGCGGTGGCGCTGGTCGGGCAGGATGCGGGTGAGCCACAGGTTCACGCGTGGCCTCTTTCCAGGTGGCGGGTGTGCTGGTCGAGGTAGGTGGCGAGCGCGGTGAGGTAGGCGGCGCCGAGGCCTGCGCACTGGCTGGCGGGCAGGGTGAGGGTGCGCTGGTAGCGGGTGCGGGCCCGGTAGGCGCGGGTGCGGGGGTGGAAGCCGAGGGGGTCGTCGTTGACCTGTCCGGCCGGTGACGTGCCGTCAGCATCCGTGTTGTCGGCGGCGTCGCGGGCGGCTGGTAGGCGGTCGAGCGGCTGGTCACCGTGGAAGACGACCCGCACCGATCCGGCTTCGCCGTTGCGTGTACGGGCGGCGAGCGGCAGTTGGACCAGGTGCTCGAGGGGCTGTTCGAGCAGGTCGATGAGCAGTGGGCCTTCGGGTGGGCAGGAGCGGCGTCCGAGGTAGGGCGGCCACTTGGGTGTGCGGAGTGCGGCCGCGCACCGGTCGAGCAGGTCGGTGTCGGCGCCGGTGATTGCCGCGGTGAAGGCGGCGTCGGCCAGGTAGTAGCGGTGCGAGAGCAGGGTGGCGGTGGCGCCGCTGCGCTTCTTGCCGTCGGCGGTGGTGACGGTGTCGCGGCCGCGCAGGCCGCCGCCGACGGTGTGCAGGTCGCGCAGCAGGACGCCGGGGCGGTCGGCGCGCACGGTCAGTGACAGGCGGGCGAGGTCGTCGATCGGCTCGTCGCGGTGGCGGCCGAGGGCGCAGGCGAGCAGCCCGATGATGCCGGAGCGGGTGGGGAAGGGGGCGGTGTCGCGTTGGTTGAACTGGCTTCGCTCGCCCCAGGATTGCAGGGGGGCGGCCAGGTGCAGGAGCAGTCCGGGTGCGGCCGGGTCGGTCGTGGTGGGCTCGGGGCTGGTGCTCACGCGTCGGCCCGAGTGGTGAGGGCGGCGTTGACGGCGAGGTCGATGAGTGCGGGGAAGGAGTCGACGCGCGAGCCGAGGCCGGTCAGGTCCTTGTCCTCGAGGCTGGCCCAGCCGGAGGTGACGACGCCGCGGTGGCCGAGCAGCTTGTTGGCGGCGGTGGCGTAGGTGTTGAGCGCGGCGCGGGAGGCGGTGGCGTAGCCGCCTTCGTCGTGGGAGCGCACGGGCTTTTCGAAGGCGGCGGCGTAGGAGAGCGGGCGGTCCGAGCGGACGGCGACGTGGACGAGATCGGGGATGGTGTGGGGGGCGGTGGCGGTCTTCTTGGCCTGGGGCAGGGAGAGGATGAAGGCCTCGATGAAGGCCTCGGCGAGTTCGCGGGCAGCCTGGTGGTCGTCGCCGAGGTTGGCGAGCAGGTCGGCCAGGTCGATGGTGGCGTAGCGGTAGAAGACGCCGGCGCTGTATTCGGTGTGGCCCATGTGGGCGCTGCCGGTGGTGTCGCCCCAGGTGGAGGTGACGTCGTCGACGGCGGAGAAGTAGTCGAGTTCGACGTCGGTGCCGTGGGTGGTCAGGGCGTGGGCGACCTGGACGGCGCCGTCGACGCCGGCGTCGTCGACCTCGGCGAGCATGCGGCCGAAGAGGTTGATGACTCCGTTGCGGGTGCGCAGGATCGCGTCGATGCGGTCCTTGGGCAGGACGCTCTTGTCGGCGGCCTTTTTGATGTCCTTCGCGCTCTCCAGGGCGGTGCGGAACTCCTGGGCGAGGTCGGCGAGTTCGGCGACGGCGGTTTCGGGGACGTAGACCATGGCGTTGGTCAGCACCACCGGGTCGTCCTTGCCGAGTTCGAACTTGATGCTGCTGCCGGCGGCGGCGTGCTGTCCGGCGCGGCGGGCGAGATCGGCGGGCCAGGCGCGCTCGGTCTCCAGCAGGTGGGTGACGCGGGCTCCGATGCGGCGGGTGCGCAGCGCGTTCTCGCCGATGGTCTGCTGGAAGTACTGGCGCACGGCGCGCTTCCAGGACTGGCTGCTGACCCGGGTGCGGTCGGTGTCGCCGTAGCGGACGGTCTTGACGGAGTTGTTGTCGTCGCGGTTCAGGTTGGCGAAGGGCACGCTCTGCACAACGTGGATGTCGATGAACCGGGCCGGGGCGGTGGCGTTGGTGTTTTCGGTGGGCATCGTTGGCTCTTTTCCTGTGACGGAAGGCTTGCGGGCTGGGGTGGTCGGTCAGTTCTCGGCGGTGTCTTCGGCGGCCGGGGCGGGCGGGGCGGGCGGGTTCGCGTCGTCCTGCCGGCGGGCGTGCTCGTTTTCGGCGGCGTTGCGGGCGCGGTAGTAGTCCTGCAGCCAGCGGCGCTTGATGCTGCCGCTGTGGCGGTGCCAGCGGGTCAGGTCCACCAGCAGCTGCGCCCAGTCGACCTCGACGTTCTTGTCCCGCAACTGGCGCACGGCGCCGGGCAGGTGGCGGTGCAGCCCGTTGACGCTCTGGCGGGTCAGCAAGTTGAGGCGGGTCTCGGCCGAGCTCTCGCGGATGCCGTCGGTGCCCTTGGCGACGGCGGCGGCGAAGGCGGTGCCCAGGCTGGTGCCGTAACGGCGCTGCGGCGTGGCGGTGCTGCTCTCCTGCTCGTTGCTCGGGGTGTCGGCCTCGCCGACGGGCGGTTTCTGCTTCGCGGCGGCGTACTGGTCGCGGCGCTGGTTGGCGATCAGGGACGCGACGGTGTAGTAGGCGCGCTGGATGTCCGGGCTGCGCAGGTGGTCGGCGGTCAGCCAGTTCACGACGTACCTGTGCATGAAGGGAACGTCATCCAGCGGCCGGCCCACGCCGCGGCGAAGGGCGCTGCGCACTCCCGGGTCGGCGTGGCACCGCTGGTCGATCCAGCCGACGAAGGCCCTGGCATGGCCCAGCGGCGAGCCGGCTCGGTCGGCGGTGAGGGGCGGGCTGCTGCTCTCGGCCGGGGTGGTCGGGTCGGTGGCGGTGTCGCTCACGTGTCCTCCGTGGTGCTGCTCCGGCGGGTGGTGCCGGCCTTGGCAGGGGTCTTGGCGGCGGCCTTGACCGCGCCGCCGTACAGTTCGCCGCGGGCCTGCGAGCACGCCTTGGCGCCACGCAGAGTCCCCAGGGCCTTGCGGGTGACGGTGTCGTAGACCTGTTCGGCGAGCTGCCGGAAGGCTGCGGCCGCGGTGGCGAAGTCCTGGTTCTCCAGGCGGTGCCAGAACTCCGCCTCGGCCGCCGGCCAGTAGCGGGCGCCGGCGTCCAGGGACCAGGTGCAGTCCTCGATCTTGGGTGCGTCGGTGTAGAGGGCCCAGGCCTTCTTCACGGCCCGGTTCAACCGTGCCCCGTACGTTTCGCCGACGATCCGCAGGTTGCCGATCTGCGGGGCCAGGCGCGGGTTGCGGTCCTCGCTCAGGCCCAGGACGGGTGGGGTCGAGGCGTCGACGAACTGGACGTCCTTGGCCTGCCCGTCCTGCTCGAAGCCGAGAGCGCGGACCCGCAGGTCGTCCGAAATGTCGAACGCGGTGGAGAACACCGTGGGGCGCTGCGGCTGGGCCGTTCCGCTGGGCTTCTTCAGCAGCAGCGCGTCCAGGTCGCGCCACAGCGCGCGGCCGGAGTCGGCCGGCCGCGGGTAGGAGTTGCCCTCCTTGCTGGTCTGCCAGATCAGGTACGGGTCGCCCGTGCGGGAGATCTTTTCCCGGTAGGCCCAGGTGATGAACGCGTCCTTGACGTGCCGTCCGGTGGCGTCCGGGACCAGGAGGAGGGCATGCTGCGAGCGGGCCGTCAGTCCGGTGCAGGGACCGGTCAACTCCGGTAGGGCTCCGGTCGGGTCGGGCAGCTCGTCCCGTTCCCACGGGCACAGGTCGTTGCCGCGGCGCACGGTGCTCTCAGGCGCGGGCAGCCCGGCGAGCAGACTCTCGAAGAGCGATGCACCCTCGGGGTGGTAGGAGAGCGTGCTGCGCAGCGGCCCGGCCAGCGAGTTCGCGATCTTCTCCGCTCCGACCGTGCGACTGGAGCAGCGCCCCGAGGGGCCGTAGTAGAGCCAGACCAGCAGGTGCAGAACCGCCTGGTCGGTGGTGGGCAGGTCGGGGGCGGTGTCGGAGACGTGGCGGAACCAGGCGTGGTTGTTGCCCGAGGGCCGGGTGGTGATCAGCTTGTTGACGCCGGCGGTGTTCTCGGGGTCGCACTGGTGCGCCAGGCGCGGGTCCTGCAGGAACGGGTGCTGCGGATCGAAGAGGTCGAAGCGCCCGTGGTGGTCCTGGGCGAAGTTGTCGACCGCGCCGGCGTCCAGCCGTTCCCTGTCGAGGAGTTGAACGCGTCGGGTTCGCCAGTCCGCAAGGCCGGAGGCGGCTTCGTCCAGCGCGGTGACGCGCGCGGTGACCGCGTACAGGATCCGGTAGAGGGCGGAGAGGGCGGGCGGCAGTGCGATGGCGATGTGGCTGATCTCGTGGCTGCGGAGCAGGAGTTCGCGCAGCCCCACGGCCTCGGGCCTGGGGGCCTGGGTGCTGGTGGTCCAGCGCACGGGGATCCAGGGTTCGTCGAACAGGTTGTAGGTGGGTGCGTCGGGCGGCATCCTGCCTCCGGTCGAGGGCTGGGCTGGGTACGGCTGGGTAGGCTGCAACGGGTTCCCCGCACCGAGCGGGGGTCAGCCGTGTGGGTTGTAGATACCGCACGATGGGCGGCGGCCCGGTTCCCCGCGCGAGCGGGGTTGGCGTCGTTCCGGCGCGCCGCGCCGGCGCCAAGGCGGCCACGCAGCAAAAAACAGGGGGGGTGGGGTTGTGGGTTGGCGGGAGAGACCCCGTGGGGGATATCGAGGT
>NZ_JBGCCO010000064.1:0-20676 GCF_041262605.1 Kitasatospora sp. GAS1066B | reverse complement strand
GTCAACACCCGAATCCACCAACCCCCAAAGACCCTCCGGCGAACCCACACCACCCGGATACCGACACGCCATCCCCACCACCGCAACCGGCTCATCGTTCACGCCCGTGGACGGTGCCAGGGCTCTTCGCCCTGACCCCACGACCTGGTCCAGCAAGTGTCTTGCCAGCGCGTCAGGGTTGGGATGGTCGAAGATCACCGTGGACGGCAGCCGCAGCCCGGTCGCGCTGTTGAGCCGGTTGCGCAGTTCGACGGCGGTGAGTGAGTCGAAGCCCTGTTCTCTGAACGCCCGGGCGGTGTCGATGTCGTCACCTGAGACGTGTCCCAGTGCCAAAGCGGCGGCGGCGCGCACGAGGTCGAGTACGGCGCCGGGCTGTTCCTCGGCGGGCAGCGCGGCGATGTCGGCCGGCCAATCGCCGCCGTCACGGGTGCCTGAGGTGGGTGCGGCGCGGCGCGCACGGACGAGGCCTCGCCAGATGGAAGGCGGAAGGCCGGAGCCGGCCATGGCCCTGCTCGGATTCAGATCGGCGGGCACCAGGGGCGTGTCGCCACTGGTCAGTGCCTGGTCGAACAGTCGCAGCCCCTGCTCCGCGGTGAGCGGTGTGACACCGCTTCGGGTCCACCGGGCCACGTCGCCCTCGGACAGCGCGCCGGCCAGGCCTGACCGCATGTCCCACAGTCCCCAGGCCAGGGACTGGGCGGGCAGTGCGTGGTGGCGGCGGTGGTGGGCGAGGGCGTCCAGGAAGGTGTTGGCGGCCGCGTAGTTGGCCTGTCCCGGGGCACCGATGACTCCGGCAATGGAGGAGTACATGATGAACGCCGACAAGCCTGCGTTCTCGGTCAACTCGTGCAAGTTCCACGCACCATCGACCTTGGGCCGCATCACAGCCTCCAGCTGAGCCGGAGTCAGCGACGTGAGCGTGGCATCCTCCAGGACACCCGCGGTATGAATCACAACACTCAGCGGATGCTCCTCGGGCACCGTGGCGAGCAAAGCAGCCAGCACCTGACGGTCCGCAGCATCGACCGCGACGATACGGACCTCGGCACCCAGCCCAGCCAACTCCTCCCCCAACGCTTCAGCGCCCGGACTGTCGAGACCCCGCCGACTGAGAAGCAGCAGATGACGCACGCCGTACTCCACGACAAGGTGCCTGGCCAAAACCGCCCCCAAAGCACCCGTACCACCCGAGATCAACACCGTGCCGGCCGGGTTGGGCTCGAGCGGGTCCGTGCGCCGTTTTGTGGTACGGGCCAGCCTCGGGACGTGGAACTGTCCGTCTCGGACGGCGACTTGCGGTTCGCCGGTGGCGACCGCGCGGGGGATCAGCGTCTGCGCGTCGCCGCGCCCGTCGAGATCGACCAGAACAACCCGGTCGGGGTGTTCCGTCTGGGCTGTGCGCACCAGGCCCCACAGCGGTGCGTGGGCCAGGTCGGCCACGTCGTCGTCGGGCAGCACGGCGACGGCGCGGGTCGTCACGAGAACGAGCCGAGACCGTGCGAACCGCTCGTCGTCCAGCCATTGCTGGAGCAGTTCCAGCACTCGGGCGGTGGCGGCGTGTGCGGCGGCGGGCAACAGGTCGTGGCTGGGCTCGAGCGTCGTCACCACGAGATCGGCGGGAGTGGCGGCGGAGAGGTCGTCGTCGGTCAGGTCCGTTCGGCTGCTCGCGGGGACGGCGGGTGCGGGCACCATGGGCCACTGGACCGTGAACAGCAGGTTGTCGCGCCCGGCCGTGGCGAGCATGCTCTTGGCGACGGGGCGCAGTGTGAGGGATGCCACGGTCACGACGGGGGCGCCGGCCTTGTCGGTGATGGTCAGCGCGACTGTGTCCGGGCCGGTGGGCGTGATCCGTACCTGGAGCGCGGTGGCTCCTGCCGCGTGCAGCCGGATACCGGCCATGGAGAACGGTAACTGGATCTCCTGGGGGTTCTGCGGAGCGGCCAGATGGGGCAGCAGCGGGTGCAACGCGGCGTCGAGCAGCGCGGGGTGCAGGCCGAAACGGGTGGCGTGATCGTGGTGCTCTTCGGGCAGCTCCACATCGGCGAAGTGTTCGTCGCTCAGCCGCCAGTGGGCCCGCAATCCCTGGAACGTGGGACCGTAGTTGTATCCGAGGTCGAGCAGGGCGGCGTAGGCGGCGTCGACGGGCTGCGGGACCGCGCCGGCGGGCGGCCACTGGCCCACGTGCCCGGCCGTCGGCTGGTCAGCGGAGGGCGACAGGACGCCGGTGGCGTGTTGCGTCCACGGTCGTGCCGGGTCCTCAGTGGCTGGGCGCGCGTGGATGGTGAACGGCCGGGAGCCGCCGTCATCGGGGTCGGCGACCCTGACCTGGATGCGTACGGTGCCTTGCTCGGGCAGCGCCAGCGGCGCTTCGAGGGTCAGCTCGTCGACCGTGTCGATGCCCGCGCGTTCTCCCGCGGCGAAGGCCAGCTCGAGGAAGGCTGTGGCGGGCAGCAGGACGGTGCCTTCGACGACGTGGTCGGACAGCCAAGGATGCGTTCGCAGGGACAGCTGGCCGGTGAGGACCATCCCGCCGCCGGCCACGTCCACCGCCGCGCCGAGCAGCGGGTGCTCGGCGGGGTCGAGCCCAAGGCCGTGGGCGTCGGAGCGAGTGCTGGGGGCCAGCCAGTAGTGGTCGCCCTGGAATGCGTACGTCGGCAGGTCGACCGTGCGGCCGCCCTCGACGCGCTCGCGCCAGTCGACGTGTACGCCATTGACGTGGGCCTCGGCGAGCGAGGTCAGTACGCGGGTGAGTCCGCCGTCGCCGCGGCGGATCGAGCCGATGACGCTCGCGTCGGCGTCCGTGGTGGCGAGCGTGTCCGCGATGCTCGTGGTGAGCAAGGGGTGAGGGCTGCACTCGAGGAAGACGTCGTGGCCCAGGCGCGACAGCGCCCGCACCGACTCCTCGAGGCGGACCGTACGGCGCAGGTTTTCGTACCAGTAGTGGGCGTCGAGCGGAGTTTCGCCGAGCCAGTCGCCGGTGACGGTGGAGAAGAACGGGATCCGGCTCTCGTGGGTCTCAAGGCCGGCGAGTTCCTGGAGGAGGGTGTCGCGGATCAGCTCGACCTGGGCACAGTGGGACGCGAAGTCCACGGGGATCTTCTTCGCTCTGATGCCGTCCTGGGTGCAGGCGGCGATCAGTTGGTCGAGGGCGTCGCGCTGACCTGACAGGACCACCGTGGAGGGCCCGTTGACGGCGGCGACGGAGATCTTCTCCCCCCACTGCTCGATGCGGCTCATCACCACGTCGTGCGGTGCGGTGAGCGACACCATCGCGCCTTGGCCGGACAGCGCGCGGGCGATGACCTGGCTGCGGACCGCGACCACCTTGGCCGCGTCGGCGAGCGAGAGGGCGCCTGCGACGCAGGCCGCCGCAATCTCGCCTTGGGAGTGGCCCAGGATCGCCGACGGTTCCAGGCCGTGGATTCGCCACACCTCGGCGAGTGCCACCATGACCGCCCAGAGCGCGGGTTGGGCAACATCGACCCGGTCGAACCCGGGCGCGCCGTCGGCGGCGTGCAGCACGTCGCGCAGTGACCAGGTGATGTACGGCGCGAGTGCGAGTTCGCACTGGGCGATCCGGTCGGCGAAGGCCGGTGAGGTGTCGAGCAGTTCGGCGCCCATCCCCGCCCATTGGGATCCCTGGCCGGGGAAGACCAGGACGGACTTGCGCTCGCGGCTGCCGTTGTAGTGGCCGTGGACGACGCCGGGCAGAGGGGTGCCGTCGGCGATCGCGCGCAGTCCGGCACGCAGGTTGTCGGTGTCGGTGCCGATGACGACGGCGCGGTGTTCGAGGGTGGAGCGCCGGGTCGCGAGGGAGTAGGCGAGATCGAGGGGTGCGGCGGTGTGGGTGTCCAGGTGGGCGAGGAGCGTGTAGGCCTGTGCGCGCAGTGCGTGCGCGCTGCGGGCGGAAAGCAGCCACGGCACGGTCCGCGCGGGCGCCGGCTCGCCGTCTGGCGCGTGGTCGGGGGCCTGCTGGAGGATGACGTGCGCGTTGGTCCCGCTGATCCCGAACGAGGAGACCGCGGCCCGTCTGGGTGTGCCGGTCTGCGGCCACTGCCGATCCTCGCTTACCACGGCGGCCGCACCAGATGTCCAGTCCACGCGGGGCGTCGGCTGATCGACGTGCAGCGTGGCCGGCACAAGGCTGTGCCGGATGGCCTCGACCATCTTGATCACGCCGCCGATGCCGGCCGCTGCCTGGGTATGCCCGATGTTGGACTTCAGCGCGCCGAGCAGTACCGGTTCCCGCCCCTGCCGGTCGCGCCCGTAGGTCGCCAGAATCGACTCGGCCTCGATGGGGTCGCCCAGCGTGGTGCCGGTGCCGTGTGCCTCGACGACGTCGATGTCGCGGGTGGTGAGTCCGGCGTCGGCGAGTGCCTGGCGGATCACGCGCTGCTGCGACAGGCCGCGTGGGGCGGTCAGGCCGTTGGATGCGCCGTCGGAGTTGATCGCGCAGCCCTTGACGAGCGCGAGGACCTGGTGGCCGTGCCGGCGGGCGTCGCCGAGCCGCTCCACCACCAGTAGGCCGGCGCCCTCCGACCACGCTGTGCCGTCAGCGGCAGCGGCGAAGGCCTTGCAGCGCCCGTCCGGCGACAGTCCCTGCTGGCGGGAGAACTCCAGGAACATGCCGGGGTTGGACATGACTGCCACCCCGCCTGCGAGGGCGAGAGCGCACTCACCGCGTCGCAGCGACTGCACGGCCATCTGCAGGGCGACCAGGGATGAGGAGCAGGCCGTGTCCACGGTGATCGCGGGGCCGACGAAACCGAACTGGTAGGCGATGCGCCCGGACATCACGCTGGCCGTGTTGCCGGTGAGCAGATGCCCTTCGACGCTTTCCGTGGCGTCGTGCATCCGCGGGCCGTAGTCGCCGGCCGTCGCACCGATGAACACGCCCGTGGGAGTGTCGCGCAGCTCCCGCGGGACCAGCCCGGCCCGTTCCAGCGCCTCCCAGGCGATTTCCAGCAGCAGCCGCTGCTGTGGGTCCATCGCGGTCGCCTCACGCGGGGAGATGTCAAAGAATTCGGCGTCGAACCTGCCGACGTCGTGCAGGAAGCCGCCCTCGCGCACATAGCTCTTGCCGGAGCGCTCGTGGTCCTGGTCGTAGATGTCCTCGTCCCACCCCCGGTCGGTGGGGAACGCCGAGATGGCATCACGGTGGTCGGCCACCAGCCGCCACAGGTCCTCGGGTGACATGATGCCGCCGGGGTATCGGCAGGCCATGCCGACGATGGCGATCGGCTCGTCACAGCCGGACGGCTTGGGCAGGTCCTCGTCGCGGTCCTCGGCGCCCCGCAGCTCGGCGGCGATGAAGTCCACCAGCGCGCTGGGCGTCGGGTGGTCGAACAGGAGGCCGGTCGGCAGTCGCAGTCCGGTCGCGTCGATGAGGTTTTCGCGCAGTTCCACCGTCATCAGTGAGCTGAACCCGAGATCCCGGAATGAGAGGTCCGTCTCGATCGGCCGGCTGGGCGGGTAGCCCAGGACCGCGGCGACGTGCGCTGTCACGAGCTCGGCCACCGCGTGCTCACGCGCCGGCGACGACGGTGCGGGCTCCCTGGCGGGAGGGGGTTCGCCGCGACCGCCCGCAGGGGAACTGTCCGCCCCGACCGCAGGCGGGTCCGTTACCCAGTACCGCTCGCGCTGAAAGGCATACGTCGGCAGGTCGATCCGGTGTGCCCCGGTATTGGCGTACACAGCGTCCCAGTCCACCGCCACCCCGCGCACGAACGCTCGTGCGAGTGCTGCGCCGATCGTGCGCTCCTCGGGCTTGCCGAAGCGCAACGCGGGTTCGACCTCGACCCGGTTGCGGTCGAGCACGCTCTCGGTCACCATCGGCGAGCACACCCCGTCGGGCCCCAGTTCGATGACGGTGCGTACGCCCTCGGCTTCCATGGTGCGCACGGCCGCCATGAACCGCACCGGCCGGCGGACCTGGTCGACCCAGTAGTGGGGGGATGCCAGCAGTTCGGGCGGAGCGATCTCTCCCGTCACCGTGGAGACGATGGGGATACCGGAGCGGTGGAACGACAGCGGGGTGACAGTCCTGCGGAACTCGTCGAGCATCGCGTCCATGTGCGGTGAGTGGAACGCGTGACTGACCGTCAGTTGCTTGGTCTTGTGCCCCTTGGACCGCAGGACGGCCGCGACGCCAAGCACCGCTTCGGTGTCGCCGGACAAGACGACGGAGGCGGGGCTGTTCACCGCCGCGACGACCACCCGCCCCTGCCAGTTGGCCAGTGCCGAGATCACATCGGCTTCGCAGGCCTGTACCGCGACCATGGAGCCGCCGGCCGGCAACGCCTGCATCAGCCGCCCACGGGCGGCCACCAGCGAGCACGCGTCGGCCAGCGAGAGCACGCCGGCGACATGGGCAGCGGCCACCTCACCGACCGAGTGCCCGGTGAGGAAGCCCGGGCGCACCCACCACGACTCGAACAGGCGGAACAACGCCACCTCGACCGCGAACAGCGCGGGCTGCGTGTAGCCGGTCTGATCGAGTTCGTCGCCCGAGGCGATGACCTCCCGCAGTGGACGCTCCAGCAGCGGGTCGAGCTGCGCGCACACCTCGTCGAAGGCCGACGCGAACACCGGAAAGGCCGCATACAGCTCCGCCCCCATGCCCGTGCGCTGCGCGCCTTGCCCGGAGAACACCATGCCCAGCAGGCCACCCGCCTCCGTGCCCGACACCACCCCGGCCGCAGGTGTACCCGACGCCAAAGCCTCCAGTCCCGCCAGCAGTTCGGCGCGGTCGGCGGCCAGGACGACACCCCGGTGACCGAACTGAGACCGGGTGGAGACCGACGACCTGCCAACGTCGGCCACGCCCACGTGGCTGTGTGCCGCGACGAACCGGGCCAGACTGGCGCCCTGGGCTCGCATCGCGGCCATCCCCCGACCGGAAACCACCACCGGCAGCACCGCGGCCGGGTGTGGCCGTCCCGCCACCTGCCCAACGGCCACGCTCGCCGGTGCCTCGGTGACTATGACGTGGCAGTTGCTGCCCCCCATGCCGAATGAACTCACACCGCCGATCAACGGGCGGTCCGGGTGGGGCCAGTCGTTCAGGCGGTCGTTGACCGACAGGTTGAGCTCGTCGAGTGGGATCTTCGGGTTGCACGTACGAAAGTTGAGGCTCGCCGGCAGCAGACGGTGGCTGATGGACAGGATCAGCTTGATGAGACCGGCTATACCGGCAGCGCCTTCGAGGTGCCCGATGTTGGTCTTGACAGAGCCCACCCTCAGGGGATCCCCGGCCGCCTTCAGACGGCCGAGCGCCGCACCCAGCGCGGCCGCCTCGATCGGGTCGCCCAACGGCGTGCCGGTGCCGTGCAGCTCGACGTACTGCACCTCCTGCGGGGCCACCTCGGCCCGCCGCTGAGCCAGGCGAAGCACCTGCTCCTGTGCGGCGGGACTGGGTACGGTCAGTCCCGTGGTCGCGCCGTCGCTGTTGACCGCGCTGGCGAGAATCACGCCGTGGATGCGGTCACCGTCGGCGACGGCCAAGCTCAGCGGTTTGAGTACGACCACGCCGGCGCCCTCGCCGCGCACATAGCCGTTGGCCCGGGCATCGAAGGTGAAGCAGCGGCCCTCCGGGGACAGCCCGCCGAACCGCTCAGCGCCCAGCACACCCTCCACGAGGATGTTGAGGTTGACCCCTGCCGCGAGGGCCAGGTCGGATTCTCCGTTGCGCAGGCTCTCGCAGGCTAGATGGACGGCTACCAGCGAGGACGACTGGCAAGTGTCAACGGTGAAGCTGGGGCCGCGCAGCCCGAGCACGTACGACACCCGGTTGGCGAGGATGCCACGGTGCGTGCCGGTGACGGTGTGCTGAGTGATGGCCGCGGAGCCCTGCTGATACAGCAGGCTCGTGTAGTCCTCGCGGATGGTGCCGACGATGACGGCGGTCTGGCTGCCCTCCAAGCTCGCCGGGACGATCCCGGCGTCCTCCAGCGCTTCCCAGGCGAGTTCCAGGAGCAACCGCTGCTGCGGATCCATGACGACGGCCTCGCGAGGTGAGACGCCGAAGAAGGCGGCGTCGAAACCCGCGATGTCGTCGAGGAACCCTCCCAACCGCATCTCGCTTCGGGCGTCAGCCGCGATCGACTCGCGCCGGTGCGCGGGCATCTGCGCGATGACGTCTCGGCCCTCGCGCAACAGTTCCCAGAAGGCGGCGGGACCGGACGCCCTGGGCACTCGGCAGGACAGGCCGACCACAGCGATCGGCTCGGGCTGGTCCCGCCGCAAGCAGGCGGAGTGTCGCTCGATCGTCATTTCGTTCGACTGCCCTTCTTCTGCCGGAAATCACTTTCGGCCGCATTGAACGTATCACGGGTTCATTCTCCGACGGCCGGAAATAGTCTACGGACGGTAACCAGATGTTCGATCAAGAAAATTACCAGCTGATGACCGGCGGACTTCAGAGGTGTCGCCGAATCAATTTTCGGACTCACTCGGAAGATCGTGGTAACCAGGCAATCTAGCTTCATTCAGAACGCAGAGGAGAGAGCCGTTACCGACCTATTACGTCGGAATCGTGCAGCACGAAGACACCAGTGATACCTTCTCACTGGATGCAGATATTCGACGCTGCCGGGAGAGGCACGGAACCGGGTTTCACTCCCAGTAGTTGAGCGCACCTCCGGCGTGGCGTGCTCCGCCTTGAAGCGCACAGCCGTTCATTGGCGAGCTGTCAGAGAGAGCGCAGACGGATCCACACGATACGAGAAGGCAGGGCAGAAGATGAACCCGGTGATCGAGGAGCTCGAGCTGTCAGAACCGCATTTGGCAGCATGGCTGTCCTCGGTGGGACTTGGGGTCGAGTATGTTCGTGCCCAAGGAAACACTCTCTTCTATCGCGGCACTCAGGGGGACGAAGTCCCCGTGCTCGACCTGGCCGGCGGCTACGGATCGACGATACTCGGGCACAACAACCCCGAGCTGGTGGGCTACGCAAAGCGTTTGCTCGACGAAGGGACGCCGATCCATGCCCAGTTCTCCAGGCATCCCTACGCGAACACCCTCGCCACGAAGGTCAACTCCATCATCCGACGCGAACTCGGAACCGAAGATCCCTATTCGGCGATCTTTTCCAACAGTGGGGCAGAGGCTGTCGAAGCGGCGATCAAGCACGCCGAGCTCGACCGGACGATGAAGTTGGCCGCGCTCACTGAAGACATCGAAGCCAACATCGAGAGGGCACATACCGCTGTCCGCAATGGTGCCTGGATAATTCCCGAGGATGTTTCTGCGGTACTCGGTTCGGACTGGAAAGCGTCGGATGACGCCGGACTCGACCGCCTGGTGGCAGGAATCAAGCGTGTCAACAGCGAACGGCTAGTCGGTCCGCCGGTATTCATAGCCCCAGAAGGGTCCTTCCACGGAAAGTTGATCGGCAGCGTCCAGCTCACCCACAACATCGGATTCCGGGCCCCCTTCTCCTCACTGGCCACGCACTGCCGGTTCGTCTCTCTGGATCAGCCCGAGGCCCTGGCGAAAGTCATCGACGAAGAAAAGAGAGTCCTGCTCGATTTATCGCTCGACTACGGAGTAGTGCGGGTAATCGAACGCAGTCTACCGATATTCGGCGCCTTCGTGCTGGAGCCTGTCCAGGGCGAGGCCGGCATCAGAATGCTCGACCCGGCGGCCGTGCGACAGATCCGGCAGGCATGCGCGACGATCGACTGCCCGATCGTCGTCGACGAAGTGCAAAGCGGGATGGGCCGCACCGGTGCCTTCTTCGCCAGCTCGCACATCGGCCTCCAAGGCGACTACTACACTCTGGCCAAGAGCCTGGGTGGAGGGATCGCCAAAGCCGCCATGACGCTGGTAAGGGGATCGCGCTACCGTAAGGAGTTCGAACTCGTCCACAGTTCGACCTTCGCCAAGGACAGCTTTTCCACTCTGATCGCCAGCCGGACAGTGGACCTTCTCGAAGCACACGACGGGAAGGCATACCGACTGGCCGAGGAACGGGGAAAACGACTCCTGACGATGCTGGGCGCATTGGGAGCGGAGTTCGGCACCGTCGTCAAGGACGTTCGCGGCAAGGGCCTGATGATCGGCCTGGAATTCCACGACCAATCCGACTCCCCCTCGGAGATCATCCGCGAACAGGCACGTGCGGGAGTGCTTGGCTACCTCCTCGCCGGATACCTCCTGCGGGCACAAGCCATCCGGATATTTCCGACCGCCAGCGCCACGAACACACTGCGATTCGAGCCGTCCGTCTACTTGACCGACGCCGAGATCGATCACGTAGAAACCGGACTGCGCGCTCTGATGACCACACTCCAGAACCAGGACGGCGAGAGCCTGCTTCATGCAAGAGCGGACCAGTACGACCACTGACAAGGACAACGACCATGCACGCCACGGCAGAACCCAACGCCTACCTCGCAGGCGGCCGCAGGGACTTCCCCCAGGCCAATCGCCTCATCCACCTCGATCCCCCCGACCAGGACAAGACCGCCCTGACCTGGTGCGGCAGCAACGAGCACTTCGTCCTCACCGAGGAGACCGTCGAACATGACGGCCACCAAATCGCGCTCTACCGCTGGGCATACCGCACCAGCATCGCCGAATAGCCGGCAGCGCGTTCCCACCCGACGACACTGCGGCGCCTTGACATGGGAAGCAGTAGACCGGGACGGGCATCCCTGAGGGCCTCAGAAGAATCCGGCGAGCGGACGTGTGCCGACCGGGATACCCGCCTGGCGCCGTCCACCACCTCATCGGCGGCGCCCTCCTGCAGCGATCGCAGGCGCCCATCGGCGGACGAACCTCCATGGAGCCCCGGGCAGCCAAGCTCTCTCGGCCACCCCGCGGTCTTCCCCATAGCAGCCGCACCCGGGGCCCTTGAGCCCACCGATCTTACGAACAGCCAGTGCAGACCTACCAGCTGGTCGGGTAGGAAGCCGTGCTTGGAGGTAACGATGCTCGAGGGCCTCCTGCCTGGCGTCGTCCGCTGCGCTGAAGAGTACGGCGAGGTGACACAGCTCTTCCTGTTCCCCGAAGAGTGGGCCGTGATCGCGCGAGCCGTGATCGCGCGCCGCGACGAGTTCGCGGCGGTACGGTCCTGCGCGCGCCAGGCGTTGGCCGAGATCGGTATCGCGCCGCAGCCGATCCTCCCCGGCCAGGGCGGCGCGCCACGCTGGCCCAAGGGCGTGGTGGGTAGTATGACGCACTGTTCGGGATACCGGGCCGCCGCCGTGGCACGCGACTCACAGGTAGCCGCCCTCGGCATCGACGCCGAGTGTGCCGTGCCGCTGAAACCGGGGATCCTCGACGCTGTGGCCTCCTCCCGCGAGCGATCACGAATCCGCGCCCTCGCCGCCAGCCTGCCCCATCACCCTTGGGACACCCTGCTGTTCAGCGCCAAGGAAGCGGTCTACAAGAGCCTGTATCCGGGCAACCTCCGCCAACTCGATTTCCTGGACGCGGAGATCGACCTCGATCCCGACGCGGGCACCTTCCAGGCCCGGCTGACAGTAAACGGACTAACGGTGGGCGGGATCGCTGTGACCCGGGTGCCTGGCCGCTGGGCGGTGCAGCGCGGCTTCGTCCTCACCGCGGTGGCGCTACAGGGCCCAGGCCCGTACTGACCATGAGCGTTGTTGCAACGGAGGTTTGACCATGGCGAACACTTCCCGATGTGCGCTGGGGCCTCTGGCGACCTGGGATCGGCCGACTTCCAGGCCCCTTGAACACCGCGATCCGCCGCCACCAGATCGGTCAGCTGTGCTCTGGTGACCCCGATAGTTCGACAGGCCCCCAGGGAGCAGGGAACTATCAATAACGAATCAACTGATGGGCTGGTGAAGGAAAAAATGAGGGACACTGTTCTGGTGCTGGGGGGCACAGGAAAGACTGGACGTCGCGTAGCACGCCAACTCGCTGAACGCCGCCGTCCGGTCAAGGCCGCCTCCCGCTCGGGCGAACAATTCTTCGACTGGCAGGACAGCGAGACCTGGGCCGACGCCGTCGAAGGCGTCGAGTCCGTGTACGTGGTGGACGAACAGGGTCCCCACGCAGCTGAGCTGCTAGCCGACTTCGCCAAACTCGCCACACGCAAGGAAGTCAGGCGCTTCGTGCTGTTATCCGCGCGGGCGGTCGAGCAGTGGTCGCACGACGAGTCGATGTTCGCCACCGAGCGAGCCGTACAGGAATCTGGCGTGGGTTGGACAATTCTGCGGCCATCCTGGTTCGCGCAAAACTTCAGCGAGGAGCCCTTGCTGTCCGATGGCATCAACGCCGGCGAACTCGTGCTGCCGCTTTGGACTGGATCCGAACCGTTCATCAACGCCGAGGACATCGCAGCCGTAGCCGTGGCCGCGCTTACCGAGGATAGCCATGAGGGCGAAATCTACCGCCTCTCCGGACCGAGGCTCATGACGTTCGGCGATTGCGTAAAGGAAATCTCGGAGGCTACCGGGCGGGAGATCCGCCAGGTCAAGGCATCTCATGAGGAGTATGTCGAGCATCTCGTCCAGCTAGGCTATCCACGAGAGATCGGCGATTACGTGAACGGACTGTTCGACACGATCCGGATTGGCCAGACCGCCTATCTTTCCGACGGCGTGCAGCGCGTGCTCGGCCGCGAGCCTCGCGACTTCTCCCAGTACGTTGCCGAAACTTTGTGGCCGACCCCCGTGCCCGACCAGGGGTAAAGGCTGTTCAGTAGGCGGATCGACTTCTGGAACGGCGGATTTGGAGGCACATGCCTCTTCGTGTCACCCAAATAGCAGAGGAAGGATTGACTAATGACGGCGGAAGTCAACGGTGCCGGCCCAGTCAGCGACCTGGAAGATGTCCTGGAACGCTTCAGTGAGGCGTTCAACTCCGGCAATGTAGAGGCGGTTAACGCTCTGTATTCTGAGGAAGCCGTGGCGGTGTGGGACCCAGGCATTCCCCTATCCGGCCGGGCCCGACTGGACAGGGCTACTGAGTTCATGTCATATGGCCCGGCCATCGAGGCGACAGTCCGGCAGTCGCTCGTAGCCGGCGATACAGCGATGGTGATTGTCGATTGGTCCATGCAGACCACCGGTGCAGATGGTAAGCCCGAGCATCTGAAAGGGGTCGCGGTGGATATCCTGCGGCGAGATAACGACGGTAATTGGCGCTACCTCATCGATTATCCGTATGCCGCCCAGTAGTCCGCATGGTCCAGATGGTCAGTCTGTTGGCTAGTCAGCTTGAACGTGTGATATCAGCTTGATCGTGAGCCGATTTCCCGTGATCGGGCCGCCACCTGTGAGATCGCTCTTTGAGATCTGCCGCGTCCCGTCCTGACGTGCGTGTTCGCGATGTTCGTACCACAGACGCCCTCGCCGGCATCGCTCCACTCAGCGACTTGCTCGCACTTCCTAATCGGTGAGTAGGAGGCGGGCAGGCCAGCGGCGACGCAGCGGCAGTGATCGTCAGTGCCAACTCACCTTTGGTCACGAAGCCCCGATCATCGGTGCTTGGCATCGGCCCCTGCTCGGTGCCCATCGCCTGCGACGCAGGGGGCACGGCGTTTCCGCTTCGGTGAGATGTCGGTGGTGTGTGGACAACACCTGCGAGAAGGGCGGGAATCCTGCGCTCGTGATCTCGCCCGCAACACCCCCGACATGCAAGATCAGTGGGCGGCCGAGTCCTGCGGGGTGGCGATGGTGTACCGGTACGAGGAGGGAGTCGTGGCAATCGCCTTGGAATCGCCGTTCCCTTCAGGGCTGTATGACACGTCAACATACATATTGGTGCCGTAAGTGGCGGTGTACGTGGCTTCGCCATCGAAGTGGACCGTCTTGTTCACCGTGTCAACTGTGATCCCATCGGGCAGGGCCGGAGCGCCGACCTTCTGAGGTCCGTACCGTGTATTCGGCCCAAGGATGTCGGCCAGCTCGCCCTGAAATCCAGAGACCTGGGTCGTTGGCATGCCGCTGAGGTCGGCCCGGAGGTGCAGTGACCCGGTGGTGTCGACCTGCTGCAGCGTTACGCTGACATCGGCCTGGGTATGAGCGGGAAGGAAGATATTCTGAGGCGGTGCCATGTACGTCTCTCCCGTAGTTGTGCTCTCTGTGTCGGTACTGCTGAAGTTGACCGTCGTACTCAGTTCGCCGCCTGCTTGGACCGGCCCAAAATTGACCGTGGCGATAACCTTGGCGCCCAGCTGGACACCGTTAGTTACCGACGTGCTGAGCGTCTGCTTAATTTCCTTGCTGAACGACGCAGACGACAGCGTTTGGTCCCGATCGCTATCGTTCGTCAAGGTCGCTGAGCCTATGTACCAGGTGTCACCCAGCGTTGTAGTCGGAGTGCCCTCCGGCTCGGCTGAGACGTTACTGGCAACGATCGGGCTGGTGTCCACCGGGCCCAGATAGCCCGAACACCAGCTGGCGCAGTTAAAATAGTACGGGAGCTGCTGGGTTGCGACCTGGTCCAGTTGGACCATGCCCGTGGCGGCGTGGGCCGCACCCGGCGTCAGAAGCGATATGCCGAATGCGAGCGGCGCGATTGCGGACACTGCCTTGACTGCCTTGATTTTAGTGAGATCCATGATGAAACTCCTGTCGATGAAGGAACGAAATGCGTTTAAATTCCTTGTTGAGCCGAAATTAGTTGACCCCTTGCCGCCGAGGCTTGCGACCTGTGCAGACGTCCCGGAAAAGGCGACAGTAAGCTAATTTCGGCTCAATACTTCGCTGCGTCCATTCGGGTTGATGTGCGCGGCCTTATCCAACCCGCAGCGGATGACTCGCGAAATCCTCTGACTGGACGAGCGAGCGGTGGATGAGCGGCCGCTCCAATGCGCAGCACTCGCCGCGGACCTCCACGCAGCCGAGCGTCGCGCTCAGGTCGTCTCTCTTCGCTCGGCGAAGAGCTGCGCACTCAGCGGCCCGACATGCAGCGCGGACGGGCCGAGCTGGTACATCGGACAGGTGGGTCCGCGGGCCCACAGCCCATCCTGGCAGCTATCGGAGCCAGACCCCATCGGGGGCGGTTGCAGGGTGTCTCAGAGGCATGGCTCGACCTCACCGTGGCGAGGTGGGTTCGGTTGGGGAACCTGAAAATGTAGTACGGCTCTTGGATCTCCGGGGAGAGGGGCTCACGAACGGTGATGCTGATCTAACGACCCGGTGTAGCCGGCGCTCTTCAGGAGTGGTCGGCATTGGTCACGAGGTCGCCCTGGGGAGGCGAGGCGGTCACCTGGTTTCCCATCTGATGGCTCTCGCTGACGATCGGGATGTGAAGGCTCCCCAGTTGCTGGCCTGCATGGTTGCCGTCTAGTCGCCGGGGAGCTGGAAGAGGAACCGCCAGTTGGAAGACGGTTGGCACCATCGGTGGGGCCGGTGGGGTGGAGCCAGTGGCTTCCAGGAGCTTGGCGTCGGGGTAGAGCAAGTGGATACGGGCGACCGCGCCGTTGGGAAAGCCAAGGAACCGCACGGTGACGGACGATGTGGATGGGATGCTGCCGTGTCGGCACGCTGAGGCCAGTCGGCACGCCGTGGCGCTGGCGGCGGTGCCGAGGGTGCACACAGGCCGTAACGGCGTCCGCGGTAGCCAGATTGACGATACGTCTGTTCATGGCTCCTTCTATCGACATGCCAGTTCTTGCACATCACGCTTTCTGATGCGCTGCTTGATGAGACTGCGCGGGGTGGATCACGCCCCTCTCACCCTTAAGTATCGCTGAGGGCCTCGAGAGCATGGCAAGCACTGATGTAACTTCAGCCAACGCCAGCACTATTGGAGTTGGATCTAAAGCTACGTCGGACTTCGATCCGTCGGAAGCGACGAAAGTCGATGCGATCACCCTGCCTTCGGCAGAGCCGACACCGACGCCGGGAATGGTTGAGCCCCGCCCACTGCCCAGACGACCCGCCGCCGGGTTGAGCCGCGCGGCGCACTAGTGTTCGCTGCCTGCTCCGCCTGGCCGGCCACCTCTCAGGACGTACAGCGAAGGTGGCAGGTGGCCGTCGGTCGCCGGTGGCGTCCCACTGTGTGCAACACCGTTGCGTTTGACTCCTGTTGGGGTTGTCAAGGCTCCCGTCCTTGATCATCTGGATGTCGAGGGTGTACGCCTGGGATGGTCGATTTCAACGAGAAGTAGCCCGTTTCCGCCTGCCATCTTGGGTGGTAATGCGCAATCAGGGCGCCCGGCCCGGTACTTCCGGCGCAGATGGTGGTCAGGAAGGAGCCGTCCGGCAGCGGACGGCGCACCGAGGGTCGCCGCTTGCGGGTTGAGCGCACCAGGAACGAGACGCGCCGGTCCCTGCCACGGTCCCCAGGAAGTCCACGGCGTCGTAGTTCGCCGGTGCCGTCCGGGCCGAAGGCCGCGCCGAGGAGCGCACGGGTGCCGCACTCGATTCGGGGTGCCGTTAACGACCGTGTCATGAGCCGCATATGCGGGTGATCTTTGGTCGTTTGTCCGCGTTGACCTGGGGTTGTCCGGCATGATGCGGGGCCATGGGGCGGCAGCCGGTGGGCATGGACGCGCTGGTGGAGCACTGGACGGTGCTCGATGACGAGGCGGACCTGGTCGCGGGGAAACGCGGCGGGACACGGGTGGGCTTCGCGCTGCTGCTGAAGTTCTACACCCGGCAGGGCCGGTTCCCGCGTGGCCGGGCGGACTTCCCGGACGAGGTGGTGGAGTTCGTCGCCCGGCAGATGAACGTGCCGGCCGCCGACTTCGAGTCCTACGAGTGGTCTGGGCGGACGATCGAGTACCACCGTGCCCAGATCCGCGAGCACCTGGGCTTTCGGGTGTGCTCGGTGCAGGACGCGGAGAAGCTGACGGCTTGGCTGGCCGGCAACGTCGCGCACGCCGAGCGGAACGCGGACCGGGTGCGCGAGGAGCTGTTGAAGCGGTGCCGGGAGGAGTTCATCGAGCCTCCGGCGCCGGACCGGATCACGCGGATGGTCCGCTTTCGCCCTGCACACCGCGGAGGAGACCTGGTTCACCACGGTCTTCGCCCGGCTGCCCGAGCCGGTGCGGGAGCGGGTGCTGGCCCTGGTGGCGACCGCGCCCGAAGTGGCCGAGGACGCGGACGGCGCCGAGGGCGACCAGGACGAGGACTCGGTGCTGGTGCTGGTCGGGGTCCCGGTAGTACTCGCCGAAAAAACAACGAAGTAGGCGCTGACCTGGCCATTTGACGTGGAATTGGTTGGCTATGCGGCCATCGCCTAGTTCAGGGGCCCGGTTCACATCCTGGTGGCCTCGTCGTGTTCGCGCAGCATCCGCATGACGGTGGCAACTGACGGGTGTTGGCCCTTCTTCTTGCCAGTGGTGATGACGAGCCGGGAAGCGATGTCGCGCAGGCTCATCTGCTGCTCGCGCAGGTGGAGGGCCATGGACAGCATGGCCTCGTCGGTGACATGCGCGCGCCGATGGTCTTGCCGCGCCGGCGGGCGGATTCGTGGCCTTCGAGGGTGCGGTCGCGGATGTACTCGCGTTCCATGCCGGACAGCGCGGCCAGTACGGTGAACACCACCCCGGATGGGTCGTGCGAGCCCTTCAGCTCCCCAGTGAGGAACTCCAGGCCGACATCGCGGGCCTTGAGGTCCTCGGCGAGCGCGGCGAGTTCGATGCCGCGGCCGAGCCGCTTGTGCTCGTGGACGACGAGGGTGACGTGCACACCGGAGGCGCGCAGTTCGCCGGCGAGGGTGACGGCCGCGTCCAGTTCGGGCCGCTTGGTGGCGCGCGTGGAGGTCTTCTCCGCGAAGATCCGGGTCGCCCCGGCCTCGGCTAGGGAGTCGAGCTGCGAGTCCAGGGACTGCCGCGCGGTCGATGCGCGGGCGTATCCGAGGCGGACGTGCCTACCCACCGGTAATCGAACCGGAAGTCCGTACCAGGCAGCACCGCTGGGCAATCCTTCCGGCCAAAGTTCCGGAAGTTCGTCGTGCTCTTCTTCGTGGTGCTCACGTCGGCACCAGTGTTTTGCTGTACGCGATCAAGCAACGACCGGCCGCGGTCAAGGACAGCGGGCGGTCCTCGCCGGCACCCAGGGGGACTACATCGATGGGTTAGCTACGCTCTTGGCATGCCGCTCACGCCGGTCTTTCAACGGCGTGTCACTAGACGGTCGGCATAGTTGATCACATCCCGCCGGGCCCCACCCCGCGGGGCTGTTCCATGGCTATTGGCATGCGCATGCCCGTAGTGGTCACTGATGGACCGTCAGGGGCCGTGTCAGCACGCACTCCCTCCCAGGAACTAAGGAGAAGATCATGCACTCTGCCACCAAGACCGCGCTTCGCGCCCTGGCCCACCTCCAGCGACGCGGATCCGCCAGGAGCAGCGCGCGAGGCCGCGTCGCCGCCGCTGCGGGTGTCGCCGCAGCCCTCCTCGCAGTGCTGCCCGGGGCGACGGCTTCGGCCGCCTCACATGCCTTGCCGAAGGCCCAGAGCACGGGCAGGGTTGCAGTCCCCGCTCAGGATGGCGCGGCGCATCACCTCTACAACCTGAACTCGGGCCTGTGTCTCAACGTTTCGGGCTACAGCCAGAGCCCCAGCTCCAGCACCCAGATCTGGAACTGTCTCAGCCCGTCCGCGGAGCAATGGCAGCTCCGCGGCGACGGCACCATCTTCAACCCGAACTCCGGCCTGTGCCTCAACGTCAACAACTACGCCACCAGCCCCAGCAGCCCGACCGAGCTCTGGGGCTGCAACGGCAACCCCGCGGAGCAGTGGCAGCTCCGCGGCGACGGCACCATCTTCAACCCGAACTCCGGCCTGTGCCTCAACGTCAACAACTACGCCACCAGCCCCAGTAGCCCGACCGAGCTCTGGTACTGCCAAGGCCAGCCCTCGGAGCAGTGGGTCACGTTCGACCTGCCCCAACTGCCGGCCGCATAGCCTGCCGGGGGTTGGGAGGAGATGAACGTGACGTGCGTCAGGGCATGCCCTGGCGCACGTCGCGTTCATCTCCTCCCAACCAGTTGACCCGGCCGACCATGCGGCGCTGGGCCGTTCTCTACTGGGCGCTGGCCACGTTCGGCATGCCGCTCTCCTTCCCCTGACTCTGGTGCCCGGGCAGCGGCCCGGGCACCAGCTCCACGACGCCCGGCTCCGCCGGTGCCGCCCCGCTCGGCCCTTCGGGCGTTTCCACGGCCAGTGCGAGGGAGCGTGCTCGGTCAGCGCCGTGCACACGGCCTTGCTGATCGTCGCCCGGTGTGCGAGGTAACCCGCCAGCAGGACGCCGGTCGGCGCGGAGTACGGGACGACGCGCTCCAGCCGGTTCTTGGTCGTCTCAGCGCGCACCCGCAGGGTTCGGTGGGCCGGGTCGAGGTCGTAGGTACGCAGCGAGCACAGCTCCTCCCGACGCAGCGCGGCGTCGTAGGCGAGCGCGAGCATCACGCGGTTGCGGACCGGCTCCTCGGCGGCGACCGTGAGGACGTCCATCCACTGCTGTTCGGTGGGAATCCACGGCAACCTCGTCAGCCTCGGAACGAGGCCGCGATCATGCCCGCCGCGCCGGCGGCCGGGCGTGTAGCGGCCTCGGCCGACCGGGTTGGAGTCGCGCTGCCCGTCCTCCATGAGGAAGTCGTAGAACAGCCGGACCGGCACCAGGCGCTGCTGAATGGTGGCGTTGGCCAGGCCCGAGCCCGAGTCGATCGAGACCACGTTCGCGCCCCGGCGGCTCGGCCGAGATGTCAACTCCCTTACATAGACGGCGATGTGTGCTCGATTGGCGGTCAGCGGGTCGACGTTCTCCCGCTCGCACACCTCCAGGTACTCGGCCAGCCCCCGGGCGTAGGCGTCGATCGTCCGGGGCGCCCGGCCCAGGTCGCTCCACACCTGCAACCACCCGGCCGCTTGCTCGTGCCGGCCGAGTACCGGCCACTTCTCCTCCAGTAGCACCGTGCCCAACACATCTCCTCAGTCCGTGGTCGTACCGCAGGGAGATGATCTCCACTGCGGTCAGATTCCACGTAACTGATACGAAGATGGCCTTCTGGGCGCGGCCGATCTCCAGCATGGCCTGGTAGGCAGGGTGGGAGGCGGCGCGGGTGAAGCGCGACAGGATCGCTTCGGTGGAGGCGGTGCCGGTGCGGATCGCGGTGGCGTACTTGATGACCTGGTCCCAGTTGGCGGCGATCACCTCCCAGCGGATCGGGCGGGTCATCGCCGCCGCCAGGTTCGGTAGGCCCCGCTCTCCCCAGCGGCCGGCCGGTAGAGCTTGACCCGGTTGATCTGCTTGATGCGGGGCAGCAGGTCGACGTTCAGCAGCCGCGTGATCCCAAAGCCAATTTCGGACTGGCCATGGCTGTCCACGTAGTTGCCTTCGAGGTTCATCGTGGTGCCGTGCTGCGACTACCGCCGATAGATGACACATACCGACGATGACTGTCACCATGATCGCTTGGCTGCCGGGGGAGAAATGACGGGTCTGCGCCTGTTCCGGGTTGACGGCGGGTCTGCCGAGGAAGTTGTCGGCTCGGAGGTGGAGCTGGAGCGGCATCTCCAGACCTTGATCGAGCAGAACATGGACACCATGCTCAGCGTGCGGTTCCTCGCCTCGGAGTATTCCACCGGACCGGTCCACGGTGGCCGGATCGACTCACTGGGTCTCGACGAGGACGGCAGCCCGGTCGTGGTCGAGTTTACCGACCGCGGGTAGTGCCGCCCGTGATGTCCGTCTGGGCCTGTGACTTGGGCGTCGCGGGCTCGTTTACCGACCGTGTCCGGAGCGCC
>NZ_JBGCCO010000063.1:0-20772 GCF_041262605.1 Kitasatospora sp. GAS1066B | reverse complement strand
CCCCCCCCCCCCCCCCCCCCCCCCCCCCCCCCCCCCCCCCCCCCCCCCCCCCCCCCCCCCCCCCCCCCCCCCCCCCCCCCCCCCCCCCCCCCCCCGCCCGCCAAGGTCGCCTATGGCTCGGGGGCTGTCTGGAGTCGCGGTCAGGACGAGGTGGTGGGTGCCTGCGTGTGTAGCCAGGCGTCGACTGGGTCGGCGGGGCTGAGGATGAGGGTGAAGAACGCGTGCGAAGGGGCCGTGTTCGTGTAGTTGGTGGAGGGTGGTGGCGCCGGTGCGGATGGGTGTGGTGGTCAGGAGTGGGTCGGTGTGGGCGAGGCTGCGTAGGTCGGCGATGCGTCGGTGGAGGCGGGTGGGTTCGGCGTTGGTGAAGACGAGCAGTAGGCGGGGTAGCGGTGGCGCCAGGCCGGCACGGCAGCCGTGCCGCGGGTGGGGGTGCGGTTGGCGCGGGGGCCGGGGGGCTCGGGCGTGTACTGGTGGTAGCGGGCGTAGGCGTGGAGTTTGTGGGCGAGGCGGGCGATGGTCATGGTGGCCCGGTCGAGTTCGACGAAGAACGTCAGCAGCGTGCGGGTGCGCTCGGTTTCGTCGGTGTGGACGTAGTTGAGGACGGCACCGGGGACGAGGGCCAGGTCCTCGCGCCCGTTGGCTGACCCGCGAGGTCGAACGCCCCGCTCGGAGACGGTTCGACCGAAACGTTTCCGAGCGGGGCGGATGCCGATCAGACCATCTGTCATCGCTGTGCGTGGTGGTGACGGTGGGTCACTCGCAGAAACGACCATCTGTGAGAGTTCTGCGAGAGCGCCGGAAGTGATCACGTTTCCGCAGGTCGCCGCCGGCAAAAGTCCTCTCGAAACCTGCATGTTATGCGAGGGGGACGTCTGCGAGGAGCTCCGGCCTGGGACGCGAGCGGTGGGGCGACACCGCCTGGACCGGGCTCGATCCAGGGACCAGGTTGCGATGAGCGGGTGCCTTCTGCGTGATGGCACAGGCAGGCGCGGTGCCCGCGCTCCAGCCGCTGTTCGTGAACCCGTCAGCTCCCGTTCTCGGCCTGCTGGCGGAGAACGGGAGCTCGCCTCAGGCACCCCGGACTCATCCTGGCCGTGCCCGGCTGCCGGTACTGTCCTGGGTACCCGAAGGAGGATTCCCATGAGCGCTCAGCCGATCCATGGCCCCGAACTGATCCCGCAGCCCGCTCAAACGCCGATGGCTCTGTATGAGGCTGTAGCGGCTCTCATCCCGCACCGGCTGACTGAGATGACCGCGGACCAGGCGCGTGCCATGACGGAGGCGGTGGAATATCAGAGCCTCAAGCCCCTACTGCGCTTCACCATGAAATGGGCTGTGGATATCGAGATCGCGCGCCACCCGGAGACGCTCGCCGAACTACATCGTGCCGAGTATCTCGCCAACCACGCGGAGACCTCAGAAGAGCGCCGGCGGCAAGCCGCCCTCGCCGGAGCCATTGTGAATGCCGCTGTCGAGGTGGTGCGCGGATGACCTGGCGCTGGGAGTACAACCCTGATGAAGACAACGTCGTCACCGGGGCGCCGCTTGCCTTTGTTGCCCAGGTCGAAAAGAAAGCTGGCGAGATCGTTCGGGCTGCCGCAGCCCTCTACTTGGACGGCTTCACCTATCAGGGAGCTGGTGAACGGATGAAGACCGCTGACGTTGGTGATGGCATTTTCTGGTACATGATCGTCCCACGTGATGAGCGCGTTTATATTCTCCGCGTCCAGTGTCTCTAAAAATCTGCCCTGACAGGACGGGGGCGGACGGGGCGGACCTGCTGGGTGAGGGCGGGCTGCGGCGGCCGGCCTGGCGCCAGCTGCAGGGGGCCCTGGAACGGATGGACGACCACCTGGACGGCGCCGCACGGCTACCGGGTCGTGGAGCCCGGTGGGCAGCGGCCCGCCGACTGGGCCCCGGCGTGGTGATCAGGCTGCTGCGGCGGGTGCCTGCGTGCGTAGCCAGGCGTCGACTGGGTCGGCGGGGCCGAGGATGGGGGTGAAGACGCGTGTGAAAGGGCCGTGTTCGCGTAGTTGGTGGAGGGTGGTGGCGCCGGTGCGGATGGGTGTGGTGGTCAGGAGTGGGTCGGTGTGGGCGAGGCTGCGTAGGTCGGCGATGCGGCGTTGCAGGCGGGTGGGTTCGGCGCTGGTGAAGACGAGCAGGAGGCGAGGGTAGGCGGGGTAGCGGTGGCGCCAGGCCGGCACGGCAGCCGTGCCGCGGGTGGGGGTGCGGTTGGCGCGGGGGCCGGGGGGCTGGGGCGTGTACTGGTGGTAGCGGGCGTAGGCGTGGAGTTTGTGGGCGAGGCGGGCGATGGTCATGGTGGCGCGGTCGAGTTCGACGAAGAACGTCAGCAGGGTGCGGGTGCGCTCGGTTTCGTCGGTGTGGACGTAGTTGAGGACGGCGTCGGGGATGAGGGCGAGGTCTTCGCCGGGGCGGGTGTCGTCGCGGTAGTAGTGGGCGGTCTCGGGTGACCAGTCGAGCGGCCCGCAGTCGTGGCCGAGCCGCTGGGCCCAGGTGACGAACGCCAGGCCGGTTTCGACGGTGGCCAGGGTGTGTTCCTGGAGGGGGCCGGCGGCGGCCTCGGGGCTCATTCGGTACGGGCGCGCCGGGAGTAGGTCGGCGGCTTCGACGGCGTCGGCTCCTTTGGGGGTGAGCCACCACAGCAGGCTGGTCTGTCCGTGGGTGCGCCGCCCGACGCGGTCGGCGAGGCCGGCTTCGCGCAGGGTGTGGAGTTGGCGGCGCAGGTACTCGGGGCGGCTGTGGTGGGGGGTGACGAGGCGGTGCAGCTGGTCGGTGGAGACGAGGCGGTGCTGGTAGAGGACGGTCATGGCCTGCTGGCCGATCGCTCCGATGCCCTTGGGCGTGGGGGTCGGGTATGGCATCGCGTGCTCCTGTTCAGTCGAGGGTGGTGGTGGGGTCGCCGTTGTGGCCGGCGGGTAGGTGGAGGTGGTGGACGAGGATCTCGGTGTCCAGGTGCTCGAGGTCGGTGAGGATGTCGCCGGCGGGTCGGCGGCGCATGTTGGCGTCGATCGCCGCATCGAGGTCGGGGATGCCGTCGGGGTTGTCGTAGTGGGCGAAGATCTCTTCGACGGGCAGGCCGCGGACCCGGAACGGGGTGGTCCGTGCTCCGTCGAGGCTGATCGACATGACGTAGTGGTATTTGGCGAGCTCGGTGACGGTCTCGGGGGTGACGTGCCCGTTCCATCGGCGCGTGACGAAGGCGGCTTCGTCGTAGTCCGCCGCGCAGGTGGACAGCAGTGACTGGTTCTGTAGCAGCGCCTGGCGGGTGATCGCGGAAAGGCGCAGGGCCATCTGCGTCATGCCGGTGAACCGCACCTCGTACTTGCGCAGCTGCTCGGCGATGGCGGCCAGGAAGCCTTTGGACGAGGAGTCGAGGGCGGTCAGCTCATCGCCCCAGGCCCAGAACGTGCGGCGCTCCTCGCGGGGGGTGTCCTGGCGGGACAGGCCGGCGCGGTGCAGGTCGTGGATGAGCAGGCAGGAGACCAGAGCGTCCGATTCGGAGCCGGATGGGCAGAGGAATACGACCTTGCTCTCGTCCATCGCGCTGCGGATGTCGTAGCCGGAGCGCGGCGAGCCGAAGAACGCCTGCAGTGACTGGGAGGTGTCGATGCGGTCGATCGCGTAGGTGACGGTCGGCACCGAATCCTTGGCCAGCGTCGGGAACGTCTTCTCCCAGTAGTCCCTCGCCCGCTGGGGCAGCGTCGGCAACAGCGCCCAGCGCCACTCCTCGTCCACCAGCCAGGTCCTGATCTGGAAGAGCGTGCACTGCGCGGCGGGTTTGCTCGCGGTGACGGCCTGCAAGTTGAGCAGGGCCAGGGCCTGGGCGGTGCGGGCCAGGATCGTGCGGGCCCGGGGCGCGTGGTCTCCCCAGTCCTGGGCGGCGGCGATGCCCTCGACGACCGAGCGGACCACGTCTTGGACATCGGCCATGGCCCGGTTCTCCATGGACAGGGGGTTCCAGGAGACGACCATCTGCTCCGGTGCGACCTTGGCGAGGTTGATCTCCCACAGCCGCTCGGTGATGTGAGGGTGCGCCAGGTACGGCTTGGCCCGCGCCCACGCCTCGCCGTGCGGGTCCAGGAACCAGGTGCCGAACCCTGCGTGCGCGAGGGCGATGCACTGCACCAGAGCTTGCTCGGTCTTGCCGTGTCCGGCCTTGCCGAGGGACAGCCCGAACAGCAGGTCCTTCACCTTGGCGGCGCCGATCCGCTCGACGCCGTCGGGGTAGACGACCGCCCCGAGCGGCACCAGGTCCGCTTGGCCGGTGTAGATGGGCAGCGTTGCCGGGGCGGGTGGGACTAGGCCGCCGGAGCGCACCACACCGGGTGCGCTGCACCTGGCCGTTGGTGGCTTCAGGAATCCGGCGAGTTCGGGCACGGTCGTCCACTGTCGGCGTTTGGGTGCGAACTCCCCGGTGTCGAAGCGCCGGTCGAAGGCGGCGATGGCTCGCCGGGTGCGGGGCCGGTACGCGCGCAGGTAGTTCTCGCCGCTGGTGGCGGCGAAGACGGCGAGCAGCCGGTGCATGCGCTCCAGCGCCAGCTGCGGGTGTGCGGCCTGGGTGCGCAGCAGCAGTTGGATCTGGAAGACCGCCGTGCCAGGCTCGAACTTGCCCACCGCGTCGCGGATGTCGGTCATCCGCGGCAGTCGGGCGCCGCGGCTGGTGCTGCCGCTGCTCGAGGTTCCGCCGGACCAGGCCGCGGTGAACGACTCCAGCAGTCCAGCTCCTCGCAGTCCGCCAGTGAGCTTCTCGCCGTAGGCGGTGGGGCCGCGGTGCTTGGAGCGGGCCAGCAGGCGCCGCCGGCGGCGGGCCAGGCGGCGCTGGGTGACGGGGACCAGGTCGAGGACCACGTCGGCCCGCTCCCCGTCCTCGGTGCGTACCGAGGCGAGCGCGGTGGCGAGTTGCTGCAGCGGATCGGGCGTCAAACCGAGCGCGGCCAGCGGCTGGTGGTCGGGCAGCGCCAGCACGAGCTCGGCGCGCTCTACGTACACCGGCCGCTTCGAACGGCAGGCACCGTCGCCGGCGGGCTTGGCGAGGTCGACCGTCGGCGCGTTCACCGGGCCGCCTGGGCAGGGGCGGCGAAGCGGACCGGCTGGATCGCTTGGCCGGGGCGGGTGGAGCGGACCTCGACCTTGGCGAAGCCGGGCATGCTCAGGATCGCGGCCGCCTGGGCGGGGCCTTCGATCAGGCAGCGCATCTGGCTGCGGTCGGCGGTGTAGCGCAGGCGGACGGCCGCGCCGCGCGCGGGGACGTCGCGGGCGGCGTGGCGCACCCGGGCCAGGTGGTGGCTGAACCGGCCGACCTCGCTCTCGCTCGGGTCGAAGCTGTTCGTCGGTACGACCTCCACGCTGGTGCGGTCGGCGAGGGCGGCCCGGGTCTTGCGGAGGCGCCACCGGGACACGGCGGCCCAGGCGGCGGCGAGGCCGGTGGCCCCCAGGTACGGGGACAGCAGCACCGTCTGGTGGGCGGTGTCGAGGAGCAACTGCACCCCGGGCAGCGAGTCGGTGCTCATGCCGGCACCGCCTGGAGCGAGGAGCGGGTGGGGATGTGGAGCACGGCGGCCTCCTGGTTGCTGACGATGGGTTCCTTCACCCGGACCAAGCCGGGCCGCCGAGCCGGTTCAGACACGGCCCGCGCGACTTTGTCAATCCTTTACTTAGAGGTGAGTGGTGACGGCGGATCAGCTCGACACCACCCGTCGCACGGCGAGCAGGGTGCCGTGGTTGGCCACCTCGACGACGTCGACCACCGCTCCGGTATGCGGTGCCTGCACCAGCAGTCCCTGGCCGATGGCCAGGGCGACATGCTCGGGATGGTCGGGAGTGCCTTCGGTGAAGACCAGGTCGCCCGGGCGCAGCGCGGCCGGGTCGGCGGCAACGGCGGTGCCTTGATCGACCTGGTCGTAGGTGGTGCGGGCCACGGTGATGCCGGCGACGCCGTAGGCGCGCTGGACGAGGGAGGAGCAGTCGCAGCGCCCGGCGCGGTCGGCGCCGTGGGGGTCGGTGCATTCGCCTCCCCACTGGTACGGGGTCCCCAACTGGCTCAGGGCCCACTGGATCGCGGTGCGCACCGCGGGTGGTGCGTCCGGTGGGATCTGGTAGCCGGCCGGGATCGCCCCCGGCGGAATCGTCCCGGTGGCGGCCGGGGCCGGTGTGGTGCACCCGCTGCCGTTGCCGGTGGGCCCGGCTGGTGCCGGTGCGCCGGCGCCGAGGGTGGGGGTGATGGCCTGCTGCAGGGCGGTGGCGAGGGCTGCGTGCGGGGCGTAGGCGTCGGGGTGTCCGGACTTCTGCACGTCTTGGGCGGCGACGGTGAGCGGCAACTGCTGCCAGTTGGGCACGGCGAGCAGCGCGCTGTAGAACTTCTGGCTGGCGTATACGGGGTCGCTGATCTGCTGGGCGGTGCCCCAGCCCTGGGAGGGGCGCTGCTGGAACAGGCCGACCGAGTCCCAGTCGCCGCCGGTCAGGTTGCGCAGGTCGGATTCCTGCAGCGCGGTGGCGAGCGCGATGACCTGGCCGCCGGCCGGGACGCCCATCTGGAGGCCGGTCGCCACGATGGTCTTGGCGTTGGGGATCTGTTCGCCCGGGACATCCAGGCCCGGCACCCGCACCGGTGTGGTGGTGCCGGCCAGGGCCTGCTGGACCTGCTGGGAGAGCTGAGCGGTGTCGGCGTCCGGAAGTGCGGTGCCGGGGCACGGCGCCTGGGTCTGGCGGGTCTGGTCGGCCTGGTCCTGGGCGAGCTCGGAGGCGTGGGCGGCGATGGCGGCGGTCATGACGACGGCCAGGACGAGCAGCAGGGTGGCGCCGCCGAGCAGGCGGCCGGTGCGCGCGCTCATCATCGGCGCCTGCGGGGCGGGGTACGGCGGGAGACCGTAGGAGGCGGCGGGGTGCGGCCGAACTCCTCCCAGTCCAGGGCCATCCGCGAGCGCTGCGCCGGTTGCTGGGCCGGTGTCGGTTGGGTCGTGGACATGGTGCTGCGGCCGACCGCGGTGCCAGCGCTGGCGCTGGTGACCGGAGTGCTGGTGCTGCCGCTTGGCGTGGGCTGGTTCGTGGGTGTGGGGCGGTTGGCCTGCCGGGCTCGGTGGGCTTGCTGGGTGCGCTCCAGGCGCTGGCGCAGTTGCTGTTGGCGTGCGGAGGCGGCGGGCTGGCTGGGGATGTGACGGGTGTTCGGGCGCGTGGCCGCGTGGGCCGGTGCCGGTGCCGGTGTTGGTGTGGCGGGGCCTGGTCGTGGGACGGGTGGCATCTCGATGGTCGGCGGGTCGCTTGGCCCAGTGGCCCGGCTCGGCACGGCGGGCATCTCGATGGTGGGCGCCTGGGAGCGGGTGCCGGGGTTCGGCCTGGTGTTCTGCTGGGCCGGACGGCGGTTGCCGCCCTGGGTGGGGGGTCGGCGTCCGGCGGGTCGGGCGGCGTTGCCGGGTGCGCGGCGGGTGCGGTTGCCGGTGGCGAGGCGGGACATGAGGGCGGTGGCGCCGATGGACTGGAGCATGGCGTAGCCGATCGCGGCCAGGGGGTTGCCCTGGGCGAGGGAGACGCCGGCCATCGCGGAGCGCACCGCCACGCGGGCGGCGGTGCGCGCGATCCGGGGGCGCTTGGCGATGGTGGCGGAGGCAGGGGCGGCGAACACGCTGCCGCCGGTGCCGCCGACGCGGCCCGCCGACATCCTGGTGCGCCAGGCTGCGCCCACCTGGCGGGTGCGATCCGCGATCCGCCGCCGCTGCTTGACGGCGGCGATACACACCACGTCGACCACGAGGAAGCGTAGCGTCAACTCCTTGCCCCAGTCGTTCTGGGCGGGTGTCAGGACGGCCTGGATCACGACGATGAACACCGCCAGCGCGATGACGCTGACCAGCATCTGCGCGAGGGAGCGCAGCACGGAGGAGCACCAGTCCCACAGCCAGCTACGCCCGGCTCCTGGGATGGTGCCGGCGACCAGGGCGCCCTCGCCGCGGATCGCGTCCCAGGCGATGCGGACCTGCGCGATGAGGAAGGAGCCGGCCAGAGCGGTGATGAGGGCGGCGACGATGAGGGCGGCGATCAGGAGGAAGCCGGCGCCGCCGACCTTGTCGAGGCTGGCCTTGCGCGCGGTCGCCGGGTCGCCGGTGACGCACTGCTTCTCGAACTTGCTCATCGGGGGGTCGCCGAAGTGGTCCCGGGCCCACGTGCTGATGAGGCTTGAGGCGGCGTCGTTGCCGGAAGAGACCAGGCCGCCGACCAGAGGCAAGGCGTTGGCGATGCCGTCGGTGGCTTTCTGCAGCTTCGCCATCTGGTCGGCCACGGCCTGGTCGTAGGCGAGTTGGGAGAGCCGGCTGGCCGTGTAGGCCTTGGCGCAGTGGCCGTCGAAGACCTGCCCGTACTGGAGCAGCATCGCGGGTTGGACGATGAAGCTGTCGGTGAGGGCGTCGGTGAGCGGGCGCGCCAGGTCCGCGCCGGTGACATCGGCGCCAACCTGGTTCTGCGCGGAGGGGTTGACCTGCAAGATGACGTCAGCGACCTCCAGCGCCAGGCCCCGGGTGGCCGCGATCGCCCCGTGGTCGGTGCCCATCAGCAACGTGGGGGGCGAGGCGAGCAGGTGTGGTGGTGAGCGCGGCGATCAGGATCGACAGCGCCGCATCTCCCCAGCCCCGGGCGCGGTCGCCGAAGAAGAACCGGGCGACACAGATCAGCGCGCACACGGCCAACGCGAGAGACGGCAGGCCCATCTCCACCACGACCCGGGTGTGCAGGCTGGTGGACACCGACATGACGGGCGCCAACAGCACCTTGGCCAGCCCGAACGACAGGGCCCAGGCGATCAGCCAGCAGCAGAACGCGATCGCCCACTTGACGACCATGAAGCACAGTTCCGTCAGCAGGTTGTCGATGCCCAGGTCCCAGTCGGCGATCCCGCCGGTGTCGCTCGTGACGGTGTAGGCCTCGATCGGGATCCCATACCGGTCGGTGACGTTGAAGACCGAGAGCACCCCGCCCTGCGAAGGCAGCAGCTTGCGCAGCTGCCCCGTCTTCGCCGCCAGCAGCGCGTCCTGCTGGTCCGCCGTCAGGTGCTGCGCCTGCTCCTGCAGGATCTCCTGGAGCAGCGCCTGCTGCTCCAAGCTCGGCGCGTCCTGCCCGGCCGCCGTCGGCACGGGCGCTGCGGCCGGGCTCGTCGGGCTTGGTGAGGATGTCGCGGCAGGGGCGGGTGTGGGGGCGGGGTCGGCCCAGGCGGGCAGCGAGGTGAGCAGGGCGGCGGCGGTGGCCGCGAGTGCGGCCAGCAGCACGGCGGTTCGCAGCCGTTCGGGGCCGAGCAGCCGAAGACGCGACCACCAGGTGCGGGTCCCGGTCATGCGGCGCCCTGGTAGTCGCCGGGAGTGGTGCGGATGGTGCGGGCGATCGCCTGGTCGCGGGGGATGAGCACGCGCATCAGCCCGATCCGGCCGGCCAGGTCGTGGTAGAGACACTCCCCGGCCCGCGCGGCCTTCTCGTCCTCGGGCAGGCCGATTGGCGACAGGCCGCCGGTGACGAGGTCCAGCAGGCCGGGGTCGGTGGCGTCGACGCCGAGAAAGGCCAGGGCACGTGCGGCCAGTTCGCGGTTGGTCTGGCGAAAGACGAGACGGTGGGGGATCAGGCCGCGGATGATGGCGCCCTTCTCGCTGTCGGCAGGTCCGATGTCGTAGGGGTCGTGGCTGGCGAGGTAGGCGGCGGCGTTGTGCTTGCGGCCGTCGCGGATCAGTTCCAGCAGCAGGTCAAGGCCCTCATCGCTACCGGTCAGCCACCAGCACTCGTCGAAGACGGCGACGCCGAACTCGTTCTTGACCGCCATGACGCTCTCGCGGGCGACGGCGGCGACCAGGTACATCACCGCCCGGCCCAGCACCTTCTCGAACTCAAGGCGTTCGATGCGGTGCGCGGATTCGAGTTCGGCCTTCTTGGGCAGCTGCAGCGCGTTGACGGCGAAGACCACGGCATCGGCGCGGCGGGTGTCGACAACCGGCAGCGCCTCGTCGAAGACCACGCGGGCCAGGTCCCTGCGCGCGACCGCGTTCAGCTTGCGCGCCAGGGCACGGGCAGCCGGATCTTCGCCACCGCGCACCGTCAGTTCCTCGACCAGGGCCCGCATCGAGGGGGCGTGCCGCTCCAGGACGGCCTGGACCGCCTCGGACAGGGCGACCCCTTCGAGGTCCATCGGCCGAACCCCCAGCAGCAGGGTCAGGAAGCTCTCGCAGAACCGGGCCGCGGTCTTGGGGTTCTGCGTGACGAATAGCCGCAGCGGGTCGAGGCTGACCTCCGCGCTCTGGCCGACACGGATGACCTGGGTGGTGCCGGGGCAGGACTTGGCGAACCTGACCCACTCCTCCTCGTTGGTGCGATCCACGATCACCGCGCGGCCGCGCGAGCTGGGCAGGTCGCTGCGCCGGCCGGTGGCGAGGACATTGAAGACGGCGGTCTTCATCGCCAGGCTCTTGCCGGCGCCTGGCTCGCCGATGAACGCCTTCGAAGCCGAGGTGTTCTCGCGTGGTCCCCGGGCGGGGTCGACGAGGACGGGACGGGCGCCACCGGAGGCGAGCTGGAGGCCGAACAGCGCGCCGCGCTCGTCACCCAACTGCGAGCCGCACCAGGGCATCGCCATCGCGAAATCCCTCGCCAGGAGGGTCTGGGCATAGCCGAGCATCACCCTGGGGGTGCGGCAGCCCGGAAGCATGGCCTGCCACAACCTCAACTGCTCACCGACCGGCCGGGCGAACGTGTAGTCGGTGGCGCCGAAGTCCGAGGCGAGCGCCGCGGCCCGGTCCTGCGCCTCGTCCGCTGTGGCGCCCCAGACGGCCAGGGTGACCATGGCGCGGACCTCGACCTCGCGGGCCGAGGACGTCAGGCGCTCCCGGTATTCGTCGTTGTCGGACACGTGCTGGGCCACCGTCGCCGGGGGGCCGGCGGGGTCGCCCTCGTACTCGGAGACCTGCGCGCGCAGGTGCCGAGCCCGCCGACGGGTCTTCGCCTCAGCCTTCACACCCGGTGTGACGACGAGTCGGGCCACCCAGTCGACGGGGTAGGCCAGGTCGTCGAGCTGCTGCAGGTAAGCCGCCCCCGGCAGCGCGAAGGCCTGCGGCATCTCGGACAGCGCCAGCAGCGCCTGATACGAGTCGCCCCACTCACTCGACACCTGCAGGAACCGGCGCTTGAACGGGCTGGACGCCAGGGCACGGCCGCCGCCTGCGGAGTTGACGGCGTCGCTGCCGCCCTCGGCCAGCAGCACCTCGCTCAGCGCGGCGACCGTGCGCCCGCGCCCGCGCACCGCCGGCTCGTCGCCGTCCGCCAGCAGCGGCTCCACCAGTCCGCGGCGGGCACCGTGTCCGTAGATCCACAAAATCTCGGCCTCCGTGGCGGGCCGCATCTCCACCCCGGTCGGCCACTGGGCGCACATCCGGCGGGCCTGCTCGGTGCGCCGCTCGATCTCGGCGGCGGTGATCGCGGCGGGCAGCAGCCCCAGCTGCAGGTCCACCTCCGCCCGCGCCGCCGAGACCGTCGACATCGCGGCATCGCGGCGGGAAAGCGCGGGCAGCGGAAGGGCGAGCCAGTCGGTGCGGCCGGTGAGCTCCATCGCCTCCAGCTCATCGAGGACGGCGTGGCCGAGCTGCTCGTAGCGCGGGCTCGCCTCCAGGTCGACGCCGGCGACCATCGCGCGCACCACGGCGACGGGGTCGACCTGCGGGCACAGACTCAGCAGCATCGGCTCGCCGACCAGCGCCTTGACCAGTGACTCCAGCGCCTGCAAGCGGGCCTTCTTCGCGGCTGACGGGGCGTGGGAGTAGTTGGTGGCGGCCACCCGCCAGATCACCCAGCAGGCTCCGGTGGTCGTCCAGACCACGTTGTTCGCGATGTGACGGATGGGTAGCCTCATGGTTCAGTCCCCGAGGTGAGTGGTGCGGCGGGCGAGGAGGGCCTGCACCCCGGATGCGACCGGGGCGCAAGGCGCGGTAGGGCGGGCCTCGGCTCGCGGCGGCGCCGAACCGGGCGTCGACCAGGCGCCGGCGACGGGCTCGGCGGTAGCACCCGGGCCGGCGGGTGCCGTGGCGACGCAGGCCCGGGCGTGGCAGCGCACCGGCCGGACGGGGCGCACGGGTCGGCCGTGCAGGCGGCCCGCGCGGGGTGCGGTGAGCATCGCCGCGACGCTGAGGGCTGCGGTGAGCGGGTTGCGGCCGTCGATGTGCAGGTGCCGCAGTGCGAAGGCCGCCCCGAACGGTGCGCCGATCAACACGAGGGCGTCGGTCAGGCCGTGCCCGCCCCATAGGGGTCGGGCCAGCATGAGCAGGACGACGGTTGCGACCATGGCGCCGAGTTGGGTGATCGTGTAGGGGCCGCCGATCAGGCGCAGGTTACGCCCGCCGCCGCCGCGAACGACACCGACGACCAGCGGGCTGGAGCGGGCTTTGGTGTAGCAGCGACCGATCAGCTCAGGCTCGACCTCGGCCGCCGCGGCCTGGGCGGAGGTCACTGGTCGCCCCTCTGCACGGACGACGACGTGGTCCCGCCGTTGTAGCTGTTGATGTCCTGGACGGCCTTGCCCTGCAGCGTGCTCATGTTGGCCGACAGGCCCCAGACGATCGCGGCCAGGATGCACGCCATGATCGTCGGACCGGGCGACTTGGTCCGGAAGCCGACGAGCAGGACGAAAGCCCCGCACAGCGCCGGGATCAAGATGGTGAAGATCAGGCCCTTGGCGTCGGTACCGATTCCGGTGAAAGTGGCGATCCAGCCGGCGGCGAGAGCAGTGTCGTTCACGAGGAGTGCTCCTTCGAGGTCAGGAAGAGACGGACGTCGCGGGGTTGGGCGTGGTGGCCTGGGCGGGGGCGCCATCGAGGGAGGCGATCTCCCAACGCCCGGCCCGGGCCTGAAGGGTGAGGGCGTAGGCGAGCGGGACACGCATGCCGTCGGTTCCGGTGGCGCGCAACTGGGCCAGCACCCGCAGCCGGATGCCGCCCGCCGGAACCCCGCTTACCTGGGCGCCGTCCTGCTCGCCCTCGACGGCCAGCTCGTCGACGACGAGTGCGGTGTACGGGGGCGGGGTGATTGCGGCCAGCTGGGTACCGGGGGACAGATAGCGCGTCAGGTCCCCGCTGCCGGTGAGGTACGCGGTGAGGAACTCGGTGACAGCTCCAGCCAGCGGGTCACCGGGCAGCGCGGGCCGCCACGGCCCGTACACCAACGCCGGCGCCCGCACACACGGAGGAGCGGCCACCTCAGCCGGCAGCGCCAGCGCCACGTACCCCATCGCGCCACCGCCGGCGGTCGCGGTGGCCACCGCCACCTGGAAGTAACGCACCGCCCCCGCCGCCGCGGTGGGGGGCGCGATGGCCGTGTCGGTGCCGACGGCCAAGGAGGAAGCCGATCCGGCGCTGCCGCTGCCCACCGCGGTGATGATGCGGGCGGCGACCGTCACCGACCACACACTCGGGTCGCTCTGACGCAGCCTCACCACCGCCAACTGGTCACCGCTGCGACGACCAGACGCGCCTTCGAGACGCAAGTCGGTGGCGCCGGGGTAGTAGGCGGCCAGCTTGGCCTGGTCGCCGTCACCGGCCGAGATGTAGGCGGCGACGAAGAGCTGGGCGAAACCGGCCGCACCCTGCGAGCCAGTGGCCGGTGCACTCAGCGGAGGCTGCGCCCGGGCAGGGCTGGCCGAGACCGGGCGGGACAGGAACGCGGCACCGCCAAGTAGCGGGCCCAGGAGCATCAGGCCCCACGCGGCCCAGCGCAGCACGACCGTGATGTTCGCGGTCGCGCCACTCGACCAGGACCAACCGCCAGCCCCCTCCTCCTCCCACTCCTGCGCTTCCTCGGCCGCATCCGCCGGGGCGCTCGGCGAGCGGCGGTTCAGCAGTGCCCTCACACCGCACCACCCGTACCGCCGGCGGGGAGGACGTGGCAGCCCGTCAGCTCGTCGATCCGCCGGCGCAGCCGCTCCTCGCCGCGGTCCTGCAGTACCCGCAGGCAGGCGAGGACCTGCGCGGCGTCGACGTCGAGGAAGGCGCGAAGCCGGTCGTGGGTGTCGGTGTCGAAGGGGCGGTGGACGAGGGCGGCGCCGAGGCCGATGAGCAGACGGTGGGCGCGGGTGACGCACTCCTCGTCCACGTCCAGGCGCACCGTGGCAGTCGAGGTCGTCATGTCCTTCTCCTTCTCAGCGAGATAATGGGGCGTCAGACCGCATACGGGCAGCCGGGCAGGTAAACGCCGTCGGCGCCAACAGCGGCCTGGTCATCGAGCGGACGGGCAGCTCGCGGAAACGGGACCAGGGTGGGCTGGTCCTGGCGCTCGGCCAGGCCGAGGCGAGCGGTGTGCGCGAGCAACTCCCACGCGTAGCGGGCGTGCGTATGGGCCGGGCCGAAAGCCAGGACGGAGCGCTCTACCAGCGCCGCTGCCCTGGCCGCCCCAGCAGCGGGAGAGGCCGTGAGAGCGCTGTGGACGGCCTCGTACTCGTCGCGGCACCACAGCGGCGGCATCTGCGGCTGCGCAGCCGCAGCCAGCCGCATCGGGTGGGTGACCACGCTGGCGGGCTGGGCCCGCCAGAACCGCTCCTCGCACGGCTGCGCCGCACCCGCGCGACAGCGCAGCGCCCGGACGGTGCGGCAGACCCACGGGATCGGCCACAGCACGACCACCACGGCCCACACCATCGCGGCGGCCACCGCGGCGCCGGAGCCAGAGCCGATCTCCTGACGGCGGATCGGCACCCGGCTGCCGGCGATCCCGGTGAGAGCCAGGTACGCGGCACCGGCAGTGAGGTGGCAGAGCGAGCCGAGGACGAGCAAGCGCTGCGAGGCGCTCAGGCAGCAGGTGAACAGCATCAGAGAACTCCTCATAGGTTCGGGTGACGTGTGGTCAGGCCGCGGCCGGCCGCTGCCTGACCTGGAGGGCGTGGACGGCGCGGGAGCGGCGGCGCTGCCAGGCGCCCGCGCTGGTGCCGGCCCGCAGGGCTGCCACGGCGTCCGACAGCGGGTCGGCGGTGTAGTGCCAGGCGATGGCCCGGGCGTCGGCCGCCGAGACGGCCCCGGCCTCCTTCGCCTCCAGGAGCAGCTCCAGCAGCTCCAGCCGGACCCCGGCCGCCTCCTGATCAGCGCCCGGCACAGGCTCAAGGCCGGCCTCAGCCGCGGCAGTACGCACGGCCCGCTGGTGGGCCAGGCGATCCAGGCCGGGCCCGATGTCGACCACGTACTCGGCGAGCGCGAGATCCTCCCCCCGCTCCTCGCGGTCAGCGGCCAACTCACGGCAGACCTGCTTCAGCGCGTCGAGCAGGAAGTTGGCGGCTGGCCGCCCGGGACGGCGGTGGATCCGGCCGGAGCACGCCGTCTCGTAGAGCGCGACCACCACCACGGCAGCCACGTCGTCGAAGGAGCGCCCGCCGAAGGGCCGGACCTGACCACGGGTCATGCGGACCGCGGCCGGGACCATCGCCTGCACCGCGATCCGCGCGGCCAGCACCGCCACCGCACCACGGCCGGCGGCACGCTCCAGCAGCGCCCGCAGCACGGCGTCGGCCAGCGCATCGGACAGGCCGCCGGGCCGCAGGGCGGCCAGCAGCTGCTCGGGCCCTAGCACACCGACCCAGGCGCCGGCCTGGGCGCCGACATCGTCGTCCAGGCGGTCGAAGGCCAGCCAGCCCGACACGGCGTCCCGCACGGAGGCGTCCGCGCACAGCGCCGCCCAGTCGGCGTCCAGGCGGGCGAAGAGTCCGCCGGCGCGGCACAGGTTCAGATCGGTCACGGCACATCTCCTCTCGGATCCCGTGCCGTGAACTCTCCTCACCCAGGCTTGACCGATGGCTTGCCCGAACCCCGAAAAGACCAGGTCCAAGGCTTGCCCATTTCCGCAGGACCCTGGGCAAGCCCCTGCGGGCAAGCCTCCCGGCCGCTGGGCAAGCCTGCGCATTGGCCCCTCGCCCGCCTGCCATCTGGTCAGCAGCCGGTGTGTCGCGGTGCGCACCCCGTACGCCGGTGCCAGCATGAAACCCGCGATCCGGTCGGCACCTCGCAGGCCCCGTTGCCCGGTCCCACACTGCGGTTGGCGTGTTGCCTGTGCAGCGAGCCCACCCTGCGCGCCCACGACGCCTACGCCCTGGACACGAAGTGGCAGCGCCGGTTCCCTTCCATGAACGGCGCCATCGCCTGCAGCAGATGCGCCACACGTACGGACTGGGTCTGCCTCCAGGCCGGAGGTGGTTTCGTGGCCGGTCACATCCCGGCTACATCCCGGCGCCGGCCAGACACCGGGACATCGACGCCTGGAGCCACATCCTCGCTGAAGGCACCCACACAGCCATCACGCTGATGTACCCGCGCTCCGCCCTCCTCCAGGGCGCCGAGCCCTACCTGCGCCACGCCGCACACGTCGCGGAGTCAACCCAGACGTGGCCGCGAAGATCCAGGACGTCCTGCGAAAGTGGGACACCGATCGCCAACGAACGTCCTGACGACCCACCCGGCGGGCGAATCAATAGTCACCAACCACGCCGGCGTCAACTTGACCCGGTCGTGAACGACCGGGCTTGTGGGTAGGGCGCGGCTGGCTGTCGCGTGGCCTTCCACGTCTGAGCCACCGACCCGGTGGCTGGGACGCGTGACTCACGCCCCGCGATCCACGCGGCCTCGCCTTTGCGGGCGATGTTGCGGGATGCTCCCCCAGCCTTCGGCCGGGAGGTGCCCCTATGGTCCGCGTGCATGATCACGTCGCAGGCGCGGCACGCGAACTCTGCTTAGACCAAGCGCGACCAACTGGCGATCACCTACGCGAAGGACGGATACGCGCTGCTGGACGCTCTGACCGCCGACCTGACCCCCGTGCTCGAACACCTACGTGAGCAGGCCCGGCCCGCGCGACGCGGAGGCGACCGCCGACGTGCCCCCGGTCACTGGCACCGGTCGGTAGGCAGCCGGCTCAGCCGTAGGGAAGGAGCGCTGCGGTCTCCAGGACGAATCCGAAAGGCTGCGGGACGTGGACGGTTTCACCGAAGTCGGCGTCTTCCCTGGCCCGGTAGCGGCCGTTCTCGGGTTCGCCGAAGAGGGTGACGCTCTTCTGGGACGGGTCGACGATCAGGTAGAGCGCGATTCCCATGAGCGGGTAGTCGCGGAGCTTGCCGACCCAGTCGTTCTCCGGGTTGGAGGGGGAGACGACCTCCACAGCAATCAGGGCGGCCTCGGCGGGGACCTCGTTGTTCTCGCCCTCCGGAACGTCTTCGGGGAGGATGGTCAGGTCCGGGGTGCGGGACTTGCGGACCCGCGGGGATGCCAGCCCGCTGTTCTGGCTCGCGAAGCAGTCCGCGGGAACGTGGTTGGCGAACTGGCGCGCGATGTGGTCGAGGTTGCGCTGATGGATGGCGGACGGGGCCGCCTGCATGATGATGACTTCGCCCGAGAATTCGACCTTGACGTTCTCGGGGGCGATCCTGCGGGCTTCCTCGATCAGTGCCAGATGGTTCGGGTCCATGTCGTCTCCAGGTCGGCGGGCTATCAGAGTAAGGCCCTGCTCGTACGGTTCGAGGCGGTGATTACAGTACTTCGACGGCCCGGTGATGGACGGCCAGGAGCCGCTCACGCTCGAAAAGGTCGTCCCGGTCGCGGTGCGCACCGCCGAGCGCGGGGACCGCGACTGCGACCACGTGGGCCCGGTGTTCCGGGTGCCCGGACTCAAACTCTCCGACCGATGCGCCGAGCATGCCGCGGCGGCGGCCGGCTGCCCGGTGTCCGCGCTCGACCCCGTGCACCTCGACGACGAAGACCGGGAGTACATCGCTGAGCTCCTGGAGGAGCGGCGCACCGACGCTGTGTTCTACGCGGTCGACGACTGGCAGGGAGTGCAGTACTGGGATCACCGGCACGACACGCCTACTGCGTTCGCTGACTGGGCCCGTGACACCTACAACGGCACGGCCGAGAGCATGGATATTCCCGCGCTGTACTGCCGGAGCCCATCGGGACGTGTGCACGGGCGATACCTGCGACGGTTGTCCGACGCGGCGATCAGCGGCACCCGGGTAGTCATCGAGCTGCTGATACGCCGGTTCCGGTGCCTCAACGCCGCCTGCGCGGCCGTGAGGTTCGCCGAGCAGGTCACGGGGTGGAGTGCGGAGGACCTCGCCGGCGGGGCCGCGCTGGCCACGGAGATCGGTGCGTTCGGCGCTGGAGGCCGTGCCGGCTACGGCCCCGCCCCGCAGGACCCACAGCGGTGGTACTGGCAGGGTGACACTCCCTGACAGCCACTCACCAGCGGGCGCGGCCAGTTGCTTTCATAGGGGGCTGAACCGTTGTCTGGATGGGCGGCTGAACCGTTGCACTGGGGGTTGCACCGAGAGTTGCAGCCCCATCCCGGCCATATCGCCCGTTTCGGCAGGTCGCGGCACGTGGGCAAGCCCTCCTGCCGCGACGACACCTCTTTCCACGCGATAGCCGTGGGAGAGGATGCAGAGCCGCCGCCGACACTGATCCCCGACCTCTTGAGTTTTACGCTGGTGTGGTACCCGAGGGCATCGAGCGAATGTGACCTCGAGCGGGCCGGGGAGCGGGAGTGCGGAGGCTGTCGTGATCGGCTGGGGCCGACGGCGGGGCCGGATGCCGGGTACTTCTCGGCGGTGTGTCGGGCCAGGCGATGGCGGGTGGATCGTCGGATGCGGGTGGCGGCCGAGCTGAGCGGTGAGGGTGTCGTGGAGCGTTCGGTGTGCGGGGGCCGGTGGGTGGCCGGCTTGGACCGCGCTCGAACGCCCTCTACTGCTCGGCCGGTGCGTGGCGAGGGCCTGGCGCCGCCGGAAGGAAACGTTCGGCGAACGTGCACGGTGACGTATCGCGTGCGGCCTGCCCGAACATCATCTCCTATCCCCGCGCCGCTGGAGCCACCGGCCCGTGCTGCCGTCGTCCTCAGCCCTCGGCAGGTCGTTGACCTGCGTCGTTTCCTGGACCGCGTACCCGAACCGCGCGGTCGTTGGCCGCCGTCGGCGAGTGGCTGATGTGCGGCCGGTGGACCGACAGCAGCCCGCCGACTGCTACGTATATCTAACGGGATATATGCCCATGCACGGGCGGTTCCTGCCCTCGCAGACTGACGAGACGGACACCGCACCCTTTTAAGGGAAGTACGAGGAGCCACCAAAGGGGCTGTGGCTCTTGACCAACTGGCCGCTCCCTGGGGACGTCCCGACAGCAAGGAGAGCAGGCCCATGACCCCTCCGCAGAATCCCGGCCGGAGCCCCAATTCGCTCTACGCGTCCCTTGCCCGATTGCCCGAGTGGACCAGGGCACAGCGGGTTCTCAAGATTCTCCACGCCAACCAGCTGATCCGGCGGGGGAACTGCGGCGAGCACGAGAAGACCCTTGGCCTGCACGGGGCGATCGACCTGCAGACGGACCACCGAACCCCGAAGCCCGAGGGCATCCACCACCAAGCGATTGGCCGCTTCACCTCATCTCACACCCAGGCCACGGGACGGCCACTGAAACAGCCGACGGCTGATGCCCCCGCCACCCGGGCCGCACAACCACCCGGCAGCCACACCCCGCGGCTCGTCGACCCGACCAGCGGCACAGCCCATCCCAGACCCCTCCCGCACAGCACCCACCAGCCGGCCTCTGGTTCCTGCGCTGACAGCAGCCGCAGATCCAGTGACTTCAGCCCACTGCTGCGCACGATACGCGCAGCCGGGTTGCTGCAGCGCCGATCGGGCTGGTACACCCGGAGCATCACCATGAACCTGCTGCTGCTCGCCGCTACCGCAGCAGGCCTGCAACTGATCGGCAACTCCTGGTGCGCACTCGCACTGGCACTACCGGCCGCTGTACTCAGCGGGCGCACCGCCTTCATCGGGCATGACGCGGGGCACCAGCAGATCGCCGACAGCCGCCGGGCGAACCGGGTGCTCGGGCTGGTCCACGGCAACTTGCTGCTCGGTGTGAGCATCGCGTGGTGGACCGACAAACACAACCGCCACCATGCCAACCCCAACCACATCGACAAAGACCCCGACGTCAGCCCCAGCGTCGTGGTCTGGACACGACACCAGGCCACGCAACGGCGAGGACTTGCCCGCTGGCTGACGCGCCACCAAGCCGGGCTGTTCTTCCCGCTGCTGGTGTTCGAGGGTCTTTTCCTCATGGTGACGAGCATCCATGACCTGCCCCGCCAGCCGCACCGCGAACGACTGGTCGAGGCCACGCTGCTCGCAGCCCACTCGATCGGCTACACCATACTGCTGCTCCTGGCCATGGACCCGCTGCACGCCCTCACCTTTGCTGCGCTGCACCATGCCCTCCTCGGGCTCTACCTTGGCAGTGCTTTCGCCCCTAACCACAAAGGTATGGCGATGCCGACCTCCGACGACCGTCGCTGGGACTATCTGCGCCGCCAAGTGCTCACCTCACGCAACGTCCGCAGCGGCATGGTCACCGATTGGCTTTTCGGAGGCCTCAATTACCAAATAGACCACCATCTCTTTCCCAGCATGCCCCGTCCCAACCTGCGCCGCGCGCAGCCCCTCGTCCGGGCCCACTGTCAGACTCTGGGCCTCCCCTACACCGAAACGGGACTGATCGAGTCGTACCGCCAAGGCCTGCGACACATGCACAGGGTCGGCGCCGAAACGGGGTCTGTCGGGGCCATCTGAACTTCGGATGCGCGCGGAATGCGCGCTCACCTCGGCCTCCAGCGCCTGAAGTTCCCCCCTGATCTTGGACAGCGGGTGCTTACGCTGCAGGGGTGAAGTCGTGCCGGAGCCTGGCTCGGGTTTCGAGTGGGGTGAGGTAC
>NZ_JBGCCO010000062.1:0-25545 GCF_041262605.1 Kitasatospora sp. GAS1066B | reverse complement strand
TGGTCGTGGACGCCCCGGTGGGCCGGTTGACCCGGCGCCCCCCGGGGGTGCTGCACGGGTGGGGGTGTGGTCGCCTTCTTGGTCGGGGGGGGCCGGGGGGGGGGCCCCCCCCCCGCGGCCTCCGCCGTTTCCGTGCTCAGGGTTTCCCGGCTCAGGGGTTCTTGAAGATGTCGTGCGAGCCGATCCGGCGCCAGATGATGTGCGGTACCCCGTCTCGAACCGGGGCGCCGTAACTGAAGGTGGCGCGGCCGTCGGGTGCCCAGCTCAGCTCCCAGACGTCGTCGAAGCCCTGTATCTTCTTCACCCGCAATCCCCGCCGGAACCCTTGACCGGCCCGCAGGTCGGCGACGAACTGCGCGACGGCCACCAGGAACGCGGTCCGCTGCGTCGCGCTGAGACCCTTCCAGTCACGCAGGAAGCGGACCAGCGACTCATACGTCGGCACGGCGCTTGATCTCCGCAAGGTCGACTCCGGCGTCGTCTGCCAAGTACTGGAGGAATGCTTCGCCGTCCTCGAAGATCTCGCCGCGCTCGCCGGCGGCCAGATCTTCCTCGACTTCCTGCTCCTTGGCCTGCCACTCAGGGGTCCAGAACCAAGCTTGATCGTCCGGGATCACGGACGCCGGGGTCATCACGATTCGTCCGTCCTCGACGGCCACGACCAGGTGGTCCCCCTCCTGGAGGTCGAGCTGCTCCCTTATCTCCTGCGGGATCGTGACCACACCCTTCTTGCGAAGCGGCGTGGAGGTCAGATGCGGGCGACGTCGGCGCTTCAGGTCAGCCATACGGCAAGTCTACCTGGCAGAAAGTCTGCCTAGGCAGCCGACTGGCGTAGTTTGGGCGCATGAGCGAGTCGTTGATGGGGGAGTGGGCGGAAGATGCCTGGCTCGACCGGTTGGCCGACGAGGCGGAGGACGAAGGCAGGGAAGGGTCGATCACACTGGACGAGATGGCCGAGTTGCTCATTGCCGAGCAGGTCTGACGGCCGCGTGGGCGCCGGGTCAGCGTTCCACCCGCAGGCTCAGGCACTGCCAGCTGAGCCGGCGCGGGCCGAAGAACGGTGGGGCGGGGTGGTAAGTCCCGTCCGATACGGACAGGTTGACGATCAGGTAGGCGTGCCAGTCCTCGCCCACGCCGCGGCCGTCCGAGTAGACGAGGGTGTCGCCCGCGTGCCAGTCGACGGAGTCGGCGCCGATGGTGGTGCTGAGGTCGAGGGTGGCGCCGGGGGCGACGCCGGCGGCGGCGCCGTGCCAGTAGGAGGAGGTGCCGGCGATGTGGTTGCTGACCTCCAGCAGGTCGGGGTGGTCGGGGTGGTACTCGAAGACGTCGACCTCGTTGCCGCCGTCCCGCCAGGTCCAGATGGCCGGCCAGGCGCCGATGCCGGTGGGCAGGGTGACCCGGGCGTGCAGGGTGTCGCCGGCCAGTAGTTGGAATCCCTGCGGGCTGCCCTCGGTGGTGAGCAGGTTGCAGCTCCACTGGAGGCTGAACCAGCTGCGGGTGGCGGTGAAGCGACCGCCTGGGCAGTGGGCGCCGTTGAGGCGGTCGAGTTTGTGGTCGGCCCGGTTGGTCGGGCCCATGTTCGGATAGGCGCTGGTTCGGCCCGCCACCCATTGTTCGGTCGAACCGAAGTCCGCGTCGAAGACGATCGCCATGGCTCTCTCCCTGGTTCCGCAGGGTGATATGCCCGTTACGTCGTGCGATAACCGCTGGTGGCCGGCCCGTTCAGGCGCGGAGCCCGAGCCGCACGGCGCGTTCGACCGGCGAGTGCGCGCCGTCCGCGCGGTCCAGGTCGAGCGGTGCGGTGGACAGCAGCGGCGGCTGGGCGAGGAAGCGCGGGACGGTGCCGTGGTGCGACTGGGCGCCGTGGATCAGGAACGGGTGGCAGAGGTACACGTCCCCGGCCCGCCCGGTGGCGAGCGCCTGCGGGCGGTCCGGCGAGTCGAGCTTGCCGACCTCGTCCATCGCGCCGCAGAGCTCGAACAGGTTCACCCCGCGCTCGCCGTGGGGCTCCAGGAACGGCGGCACGTCCAGGTGCGAGCCGACCTTGATCCGGGTCGGCGCGCTGTCGGCGTCGACGTCGGAGAAGAGGAAGAGCATCAGCAACGCCCGGTCCCGGGAGCGGAGGTTGAGCCAGTAACCCTGTTCGCCGGGCGGGGTGTAACTGCCGTCCACGTGCCACCCCGCGTCGCCCGGGTCCTGCGGGTGCGGGAAGCGGATCGGGAAGGTGCCGAGCCCGGTGCGCGGCAACCAGCGGCCCGGGCCGACGAGTTGGTCGAAGGCGGCGTGCAGGCGGGGCGTGCCGGCGGCCTGCCGGAACGGTGCGTCCCCGTAGCCGTCCAGGCGCACCACGGGTTGCGTCCAGGTGGCCGGGTCCTCGGGGTCCAGGCCGGTCTCGCGCCAGAGGAACGCCCGGCACTCGTCGGCGAGTTCGCGCGGGAACGCCTCGGGGAGGTGGACGAAGCCTTCGGTGACGAAGCGCTCGATCTGGTCATCGGTCAGGACGGCGGCAGCGGCGGACATGGCGCCGATTCTGAGCGGGGGAGGGCGGCGGCGACAACCGGATTTCGTGCGGGCGGCCGGCCGCGGGTCAGCGGCGGTGGCTGCGGACGAGGGCGACCGTGCCGAGGGTGAGCAGGGTGAGGGCGAGCGCGCCGACGGTGAGCAGGCTCGGGGAGGTGCCGGAGTCGGCGAGGGTGGGGCGGGGTGCGGCGGTGAGGGTGAGGAGCAGGACGGCGGCGAGGGACTGGGGCATGCGGGGGCTCCGGGTGGTGGCGGGACGGGTCGCTGCTCACTCCAGTCGAACGGGGATGCGGGAGGCGCGCAGGCGCACCGGGGATGCGGCTCGTCGGGCGAGCCGCATTCACCCGGGAGGCGGATGGACCCCGCGTGAACCCCGCCCCCGGCGTGCCCCGTGGACACCGATGTGCGCCTGGTGGCCGGTCCGCGTGCCGGCCCGGCTCGGCGCCGAGGCAAGCTCGCGCCCTTAGTGGAAGGTTGGTGGCACGTTCGATGGCAGCCCTCGCCATGTTGGTCCCCACGCGTGGCCGGCCGGACAACCTCCGTCGGCTCTGGCAGGCGTTCACCGAGACGTGCACCACTGCCACGACGCTCATCGCCTGCGTCGACTTCGACGATCCGGTCCTGCCGGGCTACCGCGAGCTCCACGAGACCGCACGCGGCAACCGTGGAGCGGGCACCGACGGCCCGGAGTTCCACCTCCTCGAAGCGCCGCGCCTGCGGTTGGCCGGCACCCTCAACTACTACGCGCCGCAGGTCGCCGCCCGTTTCCCCAAGATCGGCTTCCTGGGCGACGACAACGTGCCGCGCACCGTCGGCTGGGATCAGCGCTACGTCGAGGCGCTCGACGAGCTCGGCACCGGCATCGTCTACGGCAACGACCTCCTCGTCGGTCCGGACCTGCCCACCCAGGTCGCGATGACCAGCGACATCGTGCTGGCCACCGGGCTGATGGTCCCGCCGGGCATCGTCCACCTGTGGGCCGACAACGCCTGGCTGGAACTCGGACAGGCCCTCGACGGGATCACCTACCTGCCGGACGTCGTGGTCGAGCACCTCCACCCCTTCGCCCGGAGTGCGGAATGGGATGACGGCTACCGCGAGGCGAACACCAGGGAGCGGTACGACGCGGACCGGGCGGCGTTCGAGCAGTGGCGCGCCGAGGAGATGGGCCGTTGGGTCGGGCAGATCCGGGCGTATCCGCCCGACGACCACCCGAACCCGTGGCCCGATCGGCTCGCGCTGGCGCTCGGCGGGGTGTCCTGACCGTACGGGGCCGGGGTCCACTCGCGATGGGTGCGGCACGGCGGGCCGATCCGGGAAGCCGCGATACTGACGCCATGAGCGATGACGAGCAGCAGCAGCCGACCGGGCCTGGGTTCGTGAAGTTCCGCCTGCAGTGCCCCAACTGCAACCAGGGGTCCCGTGCCCGCGCCCGGATGGGCGCGCGGGACTACCTCGGCCACGACGGAAAGCCGGCCATCGTGGTGGGCGCGAGCTACGTGCCGGAGACCTGTACGGACTGCCAGGGGACGGGATTCCTCGCCCTCGGGTCCGAGGAGTGGAAGGGGCGACGCGAGCCCGACCCGTCGGCCGACTGAGACGTCGACATCGTCGACGTTCATGCCCGCACCGTACCCACCCCCGCCGCCCGCCAGGTGGCGTACAGCGTCACGCCGCCCGCCAGGGTCATCGCCGCCAGGCCCACAACTGCCGCGCCCGACCAGCCGACCGCGTGGAAGGCGTCCGCGCCCACCGTGCCGCCGAGGCTGTTGCCCAGGTAGTAGGCCATCAGGTAGAGGGCCGAGGCCTGGGCCCGGCCGTGCTGCGCCGTCCGTCCCACGGCCGAGGAGGCGGTGGCGTGACCGGCGAAGAAGCCGCCGGTGATCAGCACCAGGCCGAGCAGTGCGCAGAGCAGGGAGTTCGCGAGGGAGAGCAGCAGGCCCGCGGTGGTCAGGCCGATCGCGACGTAGAGGGCGCCCCGGCGGCCCAGGGCGCGGGTGAGGCGTCCGGCGGCGGCGGAGGTGCCGGTGCCGACCAGGTAGACCACGAAGATCGAGGCGGCCACCGACTGCGGCAGGTGGAAGGGCGCCGCGATCAGCCGGAAGCCGACGGTGTTGTAGACCGCGCCGAAGACGGCCATGAAGAGCATGCCCAGCGCGTACAGCCGCAGCAGCAGCGGGTTGCGCAGGTGGGCGCCGACGGTGCGGGCCAGGGCGCGGGCGTCCACGGGGGTGCGGCGGAAGTGGCGGGCGGTGGGGATCAGCAGGCGGAAGGCGAGCACCGAGAGCAGCGCGAGCGCGGCCGAGGCGGCCAGGCCCCAGCGCCAGCCCCAGGCGGCGCCGGTCCAGCCGGCGACCAGGCGGCCGCCCATGCCGCCGATGCTGTTGCCCGCGACGTAGAGGCCCATCGCGGACGGCAGCGCGCTCGGGTGCACCTCCTCCACGAGGTAGGCCATCGCGGTGGCGGGCAGGCCGGCCAGCGCCGCGCCCTGGAGCGCGCGCAGTGCGACCAGGACGCCGAGCGAGGGGGCGAACGGCAGCGCGACGGCGATCAGCGAGGCGGCGAGCACCGAGCCGGTCATCACCGCCGTGCGCCCGTAGCGGTCGGAGAGCGCACTGGCCGGCAGCAGGCCGAGTGCGAGGCCGAGGGTGGCCGCCGAGGCCGTCCAACTCGCCTGCCCGGGCGTGAGGTCGAGGCCGGCGGAGAGCAGCGGCAGCAGGCCCTGGGTGGAGTAGAGCAGCACGAAGGTGGCGATGCCGGCGGCGAACAGCGCGAGGTTGGAGCGCCGGAAGTCCCGCTGCCCGGGGCGCAGTCGCAGGTCGGTGGTGGTGGCGGAGTGGACGGCACCCGGGGCGGTGACTGCGGCGGATGCCTCGGCTGCGGTGGTCTCCACGGGAGGCATGGCAATGACGCTAGACCTGCCCGATTCCATGCGTCCAATACATCAATGGGCCACAATTCATGCTGTGGCGTATGAGGAGAATCCCGTCCCGAGACCCGTCGAGCTGGACCCGCAGGCTCCGGCGGTCCAACTCGCGCCGAAGCTGGCGCAGTTCGCGGCGGTGGCCCGGCTGGAGCACGTGACCCGGGCGGCCGAGCTGCTCGCCATGCCGCAGCCCACGCTGTCGCGCGCGATCGCCCGGCTGGAGCGGGAGTTGGGGGCCGACCTGCTGGTCCGCGAGGGCCGCACGGTGCGGCTGACCAGAGCCGGTCAGCTGCTGCTCGGCTCGGTGGAGCGGGCGTTGGCCGAGCTGGAGCGCGGGGCCCGGGCGGTGCGGGCCGAGGTGGACCCGGCAGCCGGGCGGGTGGCGTTCGGGTTTCTCCACACCATGGGGACGGACGCGGTGCCCGCGCTGCTGCGGGGCTTTCGGGCCGACCACCCGCGGGTGCGGTTCCAGCTGGTGCAGGACTACGTGGCGGCGATGCTGGCCCGGCTGCGGGCGGGCGAGTTGGACCTGTGCCTGGTCTCGCCGCTGCCCGCCGAGGACGACCCCGAGCTGACCGCCCGGCCGCTGGACGAGCAGCCGCTGCACCTGGTGGTGCCCGCCGACCACCGGCTCGCCGGGCGGCGCCGGATCCGGCTGGCGGAGGTGGCCGAGGAGCCGTTCGTCGCGCTGGAGCAGGGGTACGGGCTGCGCGGGATCACCGACGACTTCTGCGCGCAGGCCGGGTTCGCGCCGCGGATCGCCTTCGAGGGCGAGGAGGCGGAGACGCTGCGCGGGCTGGTCGCGGCCGGGCTCGGGGTGGCGCTGCTGCCGCCGGGGACGGTGCCGCGGCCCGGGGTGGTCGACCTGACGGTGACGGCACCGCGGACCCGGCGGGCGATCGGGCTGGCCTGGGTGACCGGCCGGTCGTTGCCGCCGCCCGCGCAGGCGTTCCGGGAGTTCGTGCTGTCGCGGCGCGGGCGGCTGCTGGAACGTGGCTGAGGACGGCTGCTGGAACGCGGCCGAGGGGGCGGCGGCCGGCCGGGCGAAGGGCTGTCGTGGCGGGACTCGATCTACGCGCGTAGGCATTACACTCTCGCCATGGAGAAGCAGATCACCGTCCCCGCGGGCACCACGGCCCCGCGTGTCCCCACCGCCGACCAGATCCGTCGCGCCCCCAAGGTGCTGCTGCACGATCACCTGGACGGCGGCCTGCGCCCCGAGACCATCGTCGAGTTGGCCGCCGCCTGCGGCTACCAGGGGCTCCCCACCACCAACCCGGCCGAGCTGGGCGTCTGGTTCCGCGAGGCCGCCGACTCCGGCTCGCTGGTCCGCTACCTGGAGACCTTCGCGCACACCTGTGCCGTGATGCAGACCCGGGACGCGCTGATCCGGGTCGCCGCCGACTGCGCCGAGGACCTGGCGGCCGACGGCGTGGTCTACGCCGAGGTGCGCTACGCCCCCGAGCAGCACCTGGAGGCCGGGCTGAGCCTGGACGAGGTGGTCGAGGCGGTCAACGAGGGCTTCCGGATCGGTGAGGCCAAAGCCCGGGCCAACGGCCACCGGATCAAGGTCGGCACCCTGCTCACCGCGATGCGGCACGCCGCCCGCTCGCAGGAGATCGCCGAGCTGGCCAACCGCTACCGCGACGCCGGCGTGGTCGGCTTCGACATCGCCGGCGCCGAGGCGGGCCACCCGCCGACCCGGCACCAGGGCGCCTTCGACTACCTCAAGGGCGAGAACAACCACTTCACCATCCACGCCGGCGAGGCCTTCGGCCTGCCCTCGATCTGGGAGGCGCTGCAGTGCTGCGGCGCCGACCGGCTCGGCCACGGTGTGCGGATCATCGACGACATCACGGTCAACGAGGACGGCACCGTCGAGCTCGGCCGGCTGGCCGCCTACGTGCGCGACAAGCGGATCCCGCTGGAGATGTGCCCGACCTCCAACCTGCAGACGGCGGCGGCGAGTTCCTACGCCGAGCACCCGATCGGGCTGCTCAGCCGGCTGAAGTTCCGGGTCACCGTGAACACCGACAACCGGCTGATGAGCGGGACCAGCATGAGCCAGGAGTTCGGCCACCTGATCGAGGCCTTCGGGTACGGGCTGGACGACATGCAGTGGTTCACCGTCAACGCGATGAAGTCCTCGTTCCTGCCGTTCGACGAGCGGCTGGCGATGATCAACGAGGTGATCAAGCCGGGGTACGCGGAGCTCAAGGCCGAGTGGCTGTTCGGCGCCTCGGCCTGAGGGCGGTCGGTCGCCGAGTGGCCGTCCACTGCTGAGGATCCGTCAGACTCCGTACGGGGAAGGCGCGGTGCGACTGTATGACGGTTCACTCGGCCGAGTGACACGCTTTGGTCCCGGCACGACGGACTGTCTACGGTGAGCCAATCACTGCTGACACGGTGCAGCGGCACACGCTGGGCTGGTGCCTTCGGGCCCGCCCTGGCGCGAGCCCGCGCCGGCCCGACGGACCCTAGGACGGACCCATGAAGCAGGCCACTCTCAAGGCTGCCGGCACGGCGGCGCTCGGCGTCGTCATCGCGGCCACCGCCGCCGGTGCCGCGTCGGCCGCCGCCCCCGGCGGCCTCGGCGCGCTGCCCACCGGTGCGCTGCCCGACACCACTGGCCTGACCGGGACTCTGGACAAGGCCCCGGCGGTCGGCGGTCCGGTCTCGCACGCCACCGGCATGCTCGACTCCAACGCCGGCCAGGCGCCCGCCGCGCAGGCCCCGGCGGCCGCTGCCCCGGCCGGCGAGGCCACCCGCGGGCTGCCGGTCGGCGCGCTCGGCGGCATCGCGAAGCAGGCACCCGGCCCGGTGGGCGGCCTGCTCGGCGGCGCCGCGCCGGTGAGCGGTGGCCTGCCCGGGGTCGGCTGACGGATCGGGCCACCACGGCTCACACCAGGGCCGCCTACTGCGCGCGAGCGGAGCAGGCGGCCCTGTGTCGTACCCGGGGTTCGGCCGGCCGGGTCAGGGCTCCTGCGGGAGCAGCAGCCACAGGGCCAGGTAGACCAGGAACTGCGGCCCGGGCAGCAGGCAGGAGACCAGGAAGATCAGCCGGACCGTCCAGGCGGAGAGGCCGAAGCGCTCGGCGATCCCGGCGCAGACGCCGGCGACGAGGCGGTCGTGGCGGGGGCGGGCCAGCGTGCGGATGGCGGTCATGGCGGTCTCCGAGCGGTAGCGGGGTGACGCTCCGGTGGTCCCGGGGCTGTGACTCCATGCTGCGTCCGGTGGACCTGGTCGAGCGTCAGCCCGGATGCCGATCCGGCACCCCGGAGTCTCACCGGGGCGGGGTGGGCGGATCTCGGGGTTCGACTCAGGGGCGGCCCTGAGCCGGCCGTGCCTCAGAAGCGGTGCGCGCGGGCCGGGGCGTGGTGGCGGGTGACCGGCAGCGGGCCCGGGCGGTGGGTGCGCAGGTGGTGCAGGCGGCCGGCCGGGGTGTCGTCGAGCCTGTCGCGGGCGGTGGTGACGGCGGTGGTGACGGTGGTGGTGGGCGCGGGCGGTTCGGCGCCGGCCGGGCTCGGGCTCGGGGTCGGCGCGGGCGCCGCTGCCGGGGTCGGAGTCGTTGCGGGCTGCTCCGCCGTCGGCCGGGCCCGCAGCCGGGCGCGCCCGGCCGGGACCACCGCCAGGTGGGCGAGCGCCGCGCCGATCACGCCGAGCAGTATGTCGTCCACGTTGAGCACCTGCCCGGCCACGCCCGTGCGGACCACCTCGAGGGCGGTGGCGATCAGCGCGGTGGCGCCCAGGGTCTGCAGGAAGGACGGCAGCCACGCCGTCCGCAGCCGTCCGCCCGCCATCGGCAGCAGCACGCCGAGCGGCGCCAGCGTCGCCAGCCCGCCCGCGACCTGCCGCAGGCCGGCGGCCCCACCGGTGCCGAGCGCGCGGTGCACGGAGGCGAACGGGGTCAGGTTGGCGTCGTAGGCCCAGGCAGTGGACACCTGGCGCAGGGTCAGCCAGGCCAGCAGCAGGGCGTAGAGCGCGAGCAGGCTCAGGCCGACCGAACGCAGTGCGAGGGGCAGGGCCTCGGCCGCCCCAGACGAGTCCGCAGTCCCCGAAGGGTCGTCCGGCGGCGTGGCCGTCGTGGTGGCCTGCCGTCGGTCCTCGATCCGCACGCTGTCGCGCGCATTCCGCACGCCGGTGCCATCTCGCTGCACGCCCTTCAGGACGCGGTGCCAGGTCAAGCCGGTTCCCGCCGCTCCACGCGCTCGGGCGTGGCGTCGCTCACAGCGCCACCGCGCGACTGCTCGTCCCGGTCCCGCTCGTCCGTGGTCACTGGCAGTTGGGCGTCCCGCTCGGCGTCGGCGAGGGCAGCGCGTTGAACGGGCTGCTGGGCGACGGCACGACCACCGGCGAGGGGGCGGCGGTGGGCCGGCCCGAGGCCCGGGGCGAGCCGGTCGCCGGGCTGGTCGGGGTGCCCATGGGGGCCGGCACGGCCGGCGGGTGCACCACGCTCGGGCAGGCGGTGCGGCTGGCCGGTGGGCCGGCGTCGACCGGGACGGCCGTGGGCCGGATGCCGCAGCCGCTCGCCAGCGCGGCGGTGGCCGCGCCGATCGCCAGCGCCAGCGCCCATTTCGGCCAACCGCCGCTGCTCGTCACCTGGTTCACTGGTCCGACCTCCGCTCGGTCTGCTCCCCCGAGCCCCCCGGTCGGCTGTCCGTCCCGCCGCCCGTCCCGCTGTCCGTCCCGCTGTCCACTGCCCCGTCCCGGGCCGGCGGCCGCAGCGGTAGGCGCAGCGTGAAGACCGCGCCGGAGCCGTCCGGCGCGTTGGCGGCCGTGATGGTGCCGCCGTGGATCTGCGCGTTGGCCATCGCGATGGAGAGCCCGAGCCCGCTGCCCTCCGAGCGGGCCCGCCCCTTGTCGGCCTTGAAGAACCGGTCGAAGACGTGCGGCAGTACGTCCTCGGGGATGCCGGGCCCGCTGTCCGAGACCTCGACCACCACCTCGCCCGCGCCGGTCGGCCCGGCGCCCTGGCTGACCTTGACCCGCACCGGCGAGCCGCCGTGCTTGAGCGCGTTGCCGATCAGGTTGGCGAAGACCACGTCGAGCCGGCGCGGGTCGACCACGGCCAGCACCCCGCGCGGGGCGTCCACCTCGACCGCGTCGTACCAGGCCCGGCCGTCGATGCAGGACATGATCAGGTCGGCGATGTCCATCTCGTCGGCGACCAGCTTGGCGGTGCCGGCGTCGAACCGGGTCACCTCCATCAGGTTCTCCACCAGGTCGGAGAGCCGGCGGGTCTCGCTGACCACCAGCCGCACGGCCGGCTCGATCATCGGGTCCAGCGACTCGGCCTCGTCCTCCAGGATGTCGGTGACGGCCGTCATCGCGGTCAACGGCGTGCGCAGCTCGTGCGACATGTCGGCGACGAACCGGCGGCTCTGCGCCTCCCGGGCGCTCAACTCCTCGACCTGCTCGGCGAGTGCCTCAGCGGTGCGGTTGAACGTCCTCGCCAGGTCGGCCAGTTCGTCCGCGCCGCTGACCTCCAGCCGGGTGTCCAGCTTGCCCTCGCCCAACCGGCGGGCCGCGTCGCCGAGTTGGCGCACCGGCCGGAGCACGGTGGCGGACGCGGCCTGGGCCAGCAGGGTGGCCGCGATCAGCGCGAGCGCCGTCGCCACCGCCAACGACCAGCCCAGGGTGTCCAGATCGGCCCGTTCGTTGTCCAGCGACTTGAACATGTAGGCGGTCAGGTTGGTCTGCAACACCCGGGTGCCGCCGACCACGTACGGCGTGCGGTCGAGGTTCACCCGCTGCCAGTACAGGTGGTACTGGTACGCGTTGCCGGGGCCGACGGCGCGCGGCTTGGGCACGGTGGCCAGCAGCGCGTGCGGCACCTGGGCCACGGTGAAGCGCGGGTCGGAGGTGGCGACGCAGTCGGGCTGACTGTCGTCCACCACCACGACGTTGTAGCTCAGGCCGGAGCTGGCCACGTTCTCGGCCAGCTGGTTGAGCGCCGCGCAGCTCGCGCCCAGCGGCAGGTCGGAGACGTTGCGGCTGAGCGAGGAGCGGAAGTCGGTGAGGGTGCTGTTCTGGGCGCGCTTGAGCACCGCGTCGCGGTTCAGCCAGTAGGCGATGCCGGAGGCGGAGACGGCGGCGGTCAGCGCGACCACGGCGAACACCGCGGCCAGCCGGACCCGCAGCGAACTCAGTCGCAGCCGCCGCCACAGCCTGCGAGCGAAGCGGCGGCGGCCGTTCTGATGATCAGTCACGTGTCGGGTCAGCCATTCGGTGTCAGGGCAGGCGGCAGCACGGGAGGCGCGCGGCGCGTGGGTGCGGTCAGGCGGGCGGGTCCAGACGATAGCCCACCCCGCGCACGGTACGGATCAGGGTGGGCGCCGACGGGACGTCCTCCACCTTGGCCCGCAGCCGCTGCACGCAGGCGTCCACCAGCCGGGAGTCGCCCAGGTAGTCGTGCTCCCAGACCAGCCGCAGCAGTTGCTGGCGGGAGAGCGCCTGGCCGGGGCGGCGGCTCAGTTCGAGCAGCAGCCGCAGCTCGGTGGGGGTCAGCTGGAGGTCCTCGCCGTCCTTGGTGACGGTCATCGCCGAGCGGTCGATCACCACCGAGCCGTAGGCCGAGGAGTCCGAACTCTCCCGCTCACCGCGCCGCAGCACGGCGCGGATCCGGGCGTCCAGCACCCGGGCCTGGACCGGCTTGACCACGTAGTCGTCGGCCCCGGACTCCAGGCCGACGACCACGTCGATGTCGTCCGAGCGCGCGGTCAGCAGGATGATCGGCAACTGGTCGGTGCGCCGGATCCGGCGGCAGACCTCGAAGCCGTCGATTCCGGGCAGCATCACGTCCAGCACGATGAGGTCCGGACGCTGTTCCTTGAAGAGCCGGAGGCCGTCCTCTCCGGACGCTGCGGCGGCCACGCGGTGGCCCTGGCGGGTGAGGGCGAGTTCGAGGCCGGTCCGGATGGCGTCGTCGTCCTCGATCAATAGGAGGAAAGGCACCTGGTCATTCTGGCTCACCGGATGTGCCGCCGGGAACCGTCCGAGCCAGCCTGGGCGTCGCAGGTGTCGCGGGTCACTGCGGGACGAAGGTCCTGGTGCTTGTGACACCGCTGTGACAGTCGCCAGACACCACCATGACGGGCGCCGGGCAAGCTTTTCCATGTCGCCGCCACGAACCGGACAACAACCGGGACGCAGCGGCGGAGGTGGAATGAACTCGCTCGTACCGACCATGGGGGCAGCAATGACCGCAACGCTTGAGACCCGGGGCATCTGGGATGCGCACAACCCGGCAGTCCGCGGCGTTCGGCCGGCGGCGAAGGTCCGGGTCGAGCACTGCACGGGGGCTCGCCGAGTGGGCGGCGGGAGCAGGACGCAGGGCGTGCCGGGGGGAGTGTTCGGGGGAACGCACACTGGGACGCACGCGGTGAACGGGGGCGGTCTGACCGCGGCCGGCTCGGGGGAGCCGCAGGCCGGCCAGACCGAGGGCGCCACCCTCTACCGGCTCGCGCCGGTCGAGGAGAGCGTCCGGCAGGGCGAGCAGGGAGGCGTGCAGGGGGAGCCCTCGGCCGCCGAGGTGGACCACCTGACGGAGTTCACCGCGTACGTGCGCGAGCGCCGCGCCTCCCTGTACGCCACTGCCTACCACCTGACCGGTGACCGCTTCGAGGCCGAGGACCTGCTGCAGAGCGCGCTCTTCAGCACCTACCGGGCCTGGGGCCGGATCACCGACAAGGCGGCGGTCGGCGGCTACCTGCGCCGCACCATGACCAACCTGCACATCTCGGCCTGGCGCCGGCGCAAGCTCAACGAGTACCCGACCGAGGAGCTGCCGGAGACGGTCGGCGACACCGACGCGATGGGCGGCACCGAACTGCGCGCCGTCCTGTGGCAGGCGCTCGCCAAGCTCCCGGAGAACCAGCGCACCATGCTGGTGCTGCGCTACTACGAGGGCCGCACCGACCCGGAGATCGCCGACATCCTGGGCATCAGCGTCGGCACCGTCAAGAGCAGCATCTGGCGCGCCCTGCGCCGCCTGCGCGACGACGAGCAGCTCAACCGCAACGGCGACACCGCCTTCGCCTTCGGCGAGCTGGTGGCGTAACGGAGACTGGTCGTCCAACGGCCTGAACGACAAGGACTCCCGTCGGGGGACGGGTGGGGAAGCGGAGCGGCCGCGGGCTCGGGGGAGCCGCGGCGGCAGGGAAGCCGCCTACCCGCAAGAACAGTCGGGCCCGGTGTCTCGGGAGAGGACACCGGGCCCGACTGCTTGCGTGCGAGCTTCATCCGGAACGTGCCGGGGGAGCGGTACACGTGGGAACTGCCGCCCTAGCCCCGTCGCGTCAGGCCCCGACCGCGATCCGTCCGCCCTGGCGGACCACCGCGCGCACCCGGGCGGCCGCCTCGGCGCCCGCGCAGGCGTCGGCGCCGAGTTCGACCTGGCGGGCCACGATGCCGCGCTCGGCGCGCATCAGCCGCCAGCCGCGGCGCAGCAGGTAGGGGACGGACTTGCGGCCCTCGCGGACGTCGCGGCGGAACCGGCGCCAGGCCGTGGTCAGCGGGCGGTTGCGCAGGCAGAGGGCGGCGCCGAGCAGGTCTTCGGCCTCGCAGGCGGCGACCAGTTCGGCGGCGAAGATCCCCTCGGCGATGAAGGCGGGGGAGCCGCCCAGCTCCAGGGTGTGCGAGCCGGCCCGGCCGTTGGCCGGGATCGAGTAGACCGGGACCTCGGCCCGTCCGGTCTCCACCAGCTGCCGGATCGCGGCCAGCGCCTGCGCGCCGTGCCAGGAGAGCGGCGAGTCCCAGTCGATGCCGGAGCCGTCCGGCAACTGCGGCAGGCTCGGGTCGTCGCCGTCCTTGTAGAAGTCGTCCAGCTGCAGCACCGGCAGCGCCAGGCGCTCGGCCAGCGAGGACTTCCCCGATCCCGAGGGCCCGGAGAGCAGCACCACGCGGGCACAGGTGGTCGAGGCGGGGTTCAACGGCGAGTCACTCACGAGACATCAGTCTGACGCATCGGACGCGGTGCTCGTAACCCGTCGTTCGGCGAAAACAGTCGTGCGGCGGGAAACAGCGGGAAACAGCGGGAAACGGCGGGAAACAGGTGACGGGCCCGCGCCAGGGGGGAGAGGCGCGGGCCCGTCGATGGCGCGTCCGGGCCCCGGGGGGGGAGGGGCACTTGGGACGGCCAGCCTTGGGTGGGTGGTCCGGCGGGAACCGGGGCTACTGGCCCATCGGGTGCCAGACCGTCTTGGTCTCCAGGAAGGAGAGCAGCCGGTCGGTGCCCGGGGCACTGGTCCAGTCCTGCGCCGACGGATCGACCGCCGGGCGCAGCACCCGCTTCAATGTATCGGCCGCGGCCGCCTCCAGGACAGCCGCCGCGCCCGGGCCCTCGGCGGCGATCGCGCCGGTCAGGTCGAGGGCGTTGACGTCCTGGTGCGAGGCGAGCGTCGGCGCCAGGTCGGCGGTGCGGCCGGAGATGATGTTCACCACGCCGCCGGGCACGTCCGAGGTGGCGAGCACCTCGCCGAGCGACAGGGCCGGCAGCGGCGCGTCGGCGGCCGCCGCGACCACGACGGTGTTGCCGGTGGCGATCGCCGGGGCGATCACCGAGACCAGGCCGAGGAACGAGTGCCCGTAGCCGGTCTGCGGGGCCACGATGCCCACCACGCCGGTCGGCTCCGGCAGCGAGAGGTTGAAGTACGGCCCGGCCACCGGGTTGGCGGCGCCCGCGATCTGCGCCACCTTGTCGGTCCAGCCCGCGTACCAGACCCAGCGGTCGATCGCCTGGTCCACCAGCGCGGCGGCCTTCTTGGCGCCCAGGCCCTCGGCTGCGGCCACCTCGGCGGCGAACTGCTCGCGCCGCCCCTGCAGCATCTCGGCCACCCGGTAGAGCACCTGGCCGCGGTTGTAGGCCGTGGTCCCGGCCCAGCCCTTCACGGCCGCCCGGGCAGCCAGCACGGCGTCCCGGGTGTCCTTGCGGGTCCCGAGCGGGGCGTTGGCCAGCCACTGGCCCTTACTGTCGCTCACCTCGTACACCCGTCCGCTCTCGGAACGCGGGAACTTCCCGCCGACGAACAGCTTGTAGGTCTTCATCACGTCAAGCCGGATGACATCAGACATCGAGGTAGGCCTCCAGACCGTGGCGGCCACCCTCGCGGCCGTAACCCGACTCCTTGTAACCGCCGAACGGCGACGTCGGGTCGAACTTGTTGAAGGTGTTGGCCCACACCACACCGGCCTTGAGCCGGTCCGCCATCCAGAGGATGCGCGAGCCCTTCTCCGTCCAGATCCCGGCGGAGAGGCCGAACGGGGTGTTGTTGGCCTTCGCCACGGCCTCGTCCGGAGTGCGGAAGGTCAGCACCGAGAGCACCGGGCCGAAGATCTCCTCCTGGGCGATCCGGTGCGCCTGGCTCACGCCGGTGAACAGCGTGGGGCGGAACCAGTAGCCCGTGGACGGCAGTTCGCAGGCCGGCGACCAGCGCTCGGCGCCCTCGGCCTCGCCGGCCGCGGTCAGCTCGGTGATCCGGGCCAGCTGGCCGGCCGAGTTGATCGCGCCGATGTCGGTGTTCTTGTCCAGCGGGTCGCCCACGCGCAGCGTGGCCATCCGGCGCTTGAGCGCCTCCAGCAGCTCGTCCTGGATCGACTCCTGGACCAGCAGTCGGGAGCCGGCGCAGCAGACGTGGCCCTGGTTGAAGAAGATGCCGTTGACGATGCCCTCGACCGCCTGGTCGATCGGCGCGTCGTCGAAGACGATGTTGGCGGCCTTGCCACCCAGCTCCAGCGACAGCTTCTTGCGGCTGCCTGCCAGCTGCCGGGCGATCGAACGGCCGACGCTGGTCGAGCCGGTGAAGGCGACCTTGTTGACGTCCGGGTGCGCGGTCAGCGCGGCGCCGGTGCGGCCGTCACCGGTGACGATGTTGACCACGCCCTTGGGCAGACCGGCCTGGCGGCAGATCTCGGCGAACCGCAGTGCGGTCAGCGGGGTGGTCTCGGCCGGCTTGAGGACGACCGTGTTGCCGGTGGCGAGCGCCGGGGCGATCTTCCAGGCCAGCATCATCAGCGGGAAGTTCCACGGGATGACCTGGGCGGCCACGCCCACCGGGCGCGGGTTGGGGCCGAAACCGGCGTAGTCCAGCTTGTCGGCCCAGCCCGCGTAGTAGAAGAACCACGCGGCGACCATCGGCAGGTCGAAGTCGCGGGTCTCCTTGATCGGCTTGCCGTTGTCGATCGACTCCAGCACGGCCAGCTCGCGCGAGCGCTCCTGGATGATCCGGGCGATCCGGTACAGGTACTTGGCGCGCTCGCTGCCGGGCAGCGCCGACCAGTCGCCGAAGGCCTTCCGGGCCGCCTTGACCGCGCGGTCCACGTCCTCCTCGGTGCCCTGGGCGAACTCGGCCAGCACCTGCTCGGTGGCCGGGTTGACCGTCTTCAGCGCCTCGCTGCCGCTGGAGTCGACGAACTGACCGCCGATGAAGTGGCCGTAGGAGGTGGCGATGTCGCCGGCCGCGGCGGGGGACTCGGGCGCCGGTGCGTAGCCGAACAGCGGGCCGCTCTTCGGCAGTTCGGCCTCGGTCTTCTTGTTCTTGGCCATCGTGATCAGTCCACCGTCACGTAGTCGGGACCGGAGTACCGGCCGGTGCTGAGCTTCTGACGCTGCATCAGCAGATCGTTGAGCAGGCTGGAGGCGCCGAAGCGGAACCAGTGCGGGGTCAGCCAGTCGTCGCCGAGCGTCTCGTTGACCATCACCAGGTACTTCATCGCGTCCTTGGTGGTCTTGATGCCGCCGGCCGGCTTCACGCCGACCTGCACGCCGGTGGCCGCCTTGAAGTCGCGCACCGCCTCGAGCATCAGCAGGGTCACCGGGGGCGTGGCGTTGACGGTGACCTTGCCGGTCGAGGTCTTGATGAAGTCCGCGCCGGCCAGCATGGCCAGCCAGGAGGCCCGGCGGACGTTGTCGTAGGTCTGCAGCTCGCCGGTCTCGAAGATCACCTTGAGGTGTGCCGAGCTGCCGTCGGGCCGCACGCAGGCCTGCTTGACGGCGGTGATCTCGTTGAAGACGTCGAGGTAGCGGCCGGACAGGAAGGCGCCGCGGTCGATCACCATGTCGATCTCGTCGGCTCCGGCGGCCACCGCGTCGGCGGTGTCGGCGAGCTTCACCGGGAGCGCGGCGCGACCGGCGGGGAAGGCGGTGGCGACCGAGGCCACCTGGATCCCGGTGCCCGCGAGGGCTTCCTTGGCGGTGGCGACCATGTCCGGGTAGACGCAGATCGCGGCGACCCGCGGGGCGGACGGATCACTCGGGTCGGGGTGCTTCCCCTTCGCGCACAGGGCGCGCACCTTGCCGACCGTGTCCGCGCCCTCCAGCGTGGTCAGGTCGATCATCGAGATGGCGAGATCGATCGCGAAGGCCTTGGCCGTCGTCTTGATCGAACGCGTACCGAGGGAGGCGGCGCGGGCTTCCAGGCCGACGGCGTCGACGCCGGGCAGGCCGTGCAGGAAGCGGCGGAGCGAGGCCTCGGAGGCGGCGACGTCGCTCAGGCCGCCGCCCGCGGCGCCGGGGGCGTTGGCTGCAACAGTGGACATAGTCACCAGATCAGCATATCTACGCGCGTAGGCGAAGGCTAGGGGGCCCCTTCTTCGATGCGGGACCGAGATCTGGCCGGTCGGCTCCGGTCGGCTCTGGTCGGTCGGCGCCGGCTAGCCGACCCCCGGCGGCAGCGGGTTGCCGCCGCAGTGGTCGAAGTGCAGATGGCAGTTGACCACCACGCTCACCTCGTCGGGCGTCACCCCGGCAGCTGCCAGCGCCTGGGGCAGTGGGCGGCGGCGGGGACGGTAGTGGGCCTCCGTCCCGGGGTCGCCCGCGCCGAGGCCGGTGTCGAAGAGCAGGAGCCCCTCGGGATGCCGCACCAGGTAGCCGAGGACCGGTTCGACGCGGGGGTGGCCGTCCGCGGTCTCGCTGCCGGGGCGGACGAACGAGCCGAGCTCCAGGCGGCGGACGGCGATCGTCTGAATGGTCATCAGAACAGTATGCGTAGCTCAGATCTCGCTCAGAACCTTCACGCACTCCGGTAGAGCGGTGCGTGACGCGGGTAGCGTCCCTGTAGGGGAGGAGAACGGGGGAGGTGACGCGGTGTTCGAGTCGGAACGGTGGCCGCTGGTCTGGACCGGTTTCCTGCTGATGGCGGTGAGCGTGCGCCTGGCGGCCACGGTGTACGACCACCGGCATCGGCGGCTGCGGGCCGCCCGGCGGCGCAGCCATCTGGAGTGGCTGCCGGGGCTGGCCGGATTGATCATGGTGGCCGGTGAGGTGCCCCGGGTGCTGCGGGCGGGCGACGCGGTGCTGACGGCGGCCGATGCGATCGCGGGTGCGGCGGGCGCGGCGGTGCTCGCCCTGCTGCTCTACGGCGCCACGGTGCTGGTCCGGCGGCCGCGCGGCTGAGCGTCGGCCCCAGGGCGCGGCCCGACGCTCGGCGGTGCGGCCACGGCTTGGGCGAACTGGGCTTGGTAGAGGCGGGCGTAGGCGCCTTCGGTGGCGATCAGGTCGTCGTGCGAGCCCTGTTCGACGATCGAGCCGTTCTCCATCACGAGGATGACGTCGGCGTCGCGGATGGTGGAGAGGCGGTGGGCGATGACGAAGCTGGTGCGGCCGGTGCGCAGTAGGGCCATGGCGCGTTGGATCAGTACTTCGGTGCGGGTGTCGACGGAGCTGGTGGCTTCGTCCAGGACCAGGATGCTGGGTTGGGCGAGGAAGGCGCGGGCGATGGTGATGAGTTGCTTCTCGCCGGCGCTGACGCCGGTGCCTTCGTCGTCGATGACGGTGTCGTAGCCCTCGGGCAGGGTGCGTACGAAGCGGTCGACGTGGGCGGCTTTGGCGGCTTCGATGACCTGCTCGCGGGTGGCGTGGGTGGCGCCGTAGGCGATGTTGTCGGCGATGGTGCCGCCGAAGAGCCAGGTGTCCTGGAGGACCATGCCGATGCCGGCGCGCAGTTCCTCGCGGGACATGGCGGCGATGTCGACGCCGTCCAGGGTGATCCGGCCGCCGGTGACCTCGTAGAAGCGCATGAGGAGGTTGACCATGGTGGTCTTGCCGGCGCCGGTGGGTCCGACGATGGCGACGGTCTGGCCTGGTTCGACCTTGAGGGAGAGGTCCTCGATCAGCGGTTTGTCGGGGTCGTAGCGGAAGGCGACGTCCTCGAAGGAGACCAGGCCGCGCAGTTCGGCCGGGCGCTCGGGGCGCTCGGGTTCGGCGGACTGCTCCTCGGCGTCCAGCAGTTCGAAGACCCGCTCGGCCGAGGCGAGGGCGGACTGCACCAGCGTCGAGGTCCCGGCGATCTGGGTGAGCGGCTGGCTGAACTGGCGCGAGTACTGGATGAAGGCCTGCACGTCGCCGATGGAGAGCGCGCCGCTGGCCACCCGCAGCCCGCCGACCACGGCGACCGCCACGTAGTTGAGGTTGCCGATGAACATCATCGCGGGCTGGATGATCCCGGAGATGAACTGCGCCTTCAGTCCGGTGCGGTAGAGCTCCTCGTTCTGCTCCTCGAAGGCCAGCAGCGACTCGTCCCGGCGCCCGAACGCCCGCACCACGCCGTGGCCGGTGTACATCTCCTCGACGTGCGAGCTGAGCCGGCCGGTGGCGGCCCACTGGGCGGCGAACTGCGGCCGGGCCCGGCGCCCCACCGCCGTTGCCAGGTACGCCGCCGCCGGCACGGTGACCAGGGCGACCAGCGCGAGCAGCCAGGAGATCCACACCATCATCACCAGCGCGGCCGCCAGGCCCAGCGCCGAGGTGACCAGCTGGCCGATCGTCTGCTGGAAGGCCTGCGCGAGGTTGTCGATGTCGTTGGTGGCCCGGCTGAGCACCTCGCCCCGGGTCTGCCGGTCGAAGTAACTCAGCGGCAGCCGGGAGAGCTTGGCCGCCACCTCGGCGCGCAGCCGCCGCGCGGTGCGCTGGATCGTGCGGGCGGCCAGCCGGCCCTGGAGCACCCCGAGCAGCGCGGCCACGGCGTACACCACCAGGGCCCAGAGCAGCAGGTGGGCCAGCGCGGTGAAGTCGACCCCGTGACCGGGGACCACGCGCAGCGGAGCCAGCAGATCGGCCAGCCGGCCCTGGCCCCGCTGCCGCAGCACCTCGATGACCTGGGCCTTGGTCGGCCCGGCGGGCAGCGAGCGGCCCAGCAGGCCCGCCGCGATCAGGTCGGTGACCCGGCCCAGCAGCCGGGTGGCCAGCACGGAGAGCGCCACCGAGGCGGCGGCGAGCACGAGCGAGCCGAGCACCGCCGGCAGCTCGGGGCGGAGCAGCCCGAGCAGCCGGCGGCGGTGGTCCTGCGGACGGGCGGTCATGCTGCCTCCTGCTCGGCGAGTTGGGAGAACGTGATCTCCCGGTAGGTGGTGCTGGCGGCCAGCAGCTCGTGGTGGGTGCCGGTGGCGACCACCCGCCCGCGGTCCAGCACCACGATCTGATCGGCCGCCAGCACCGTGCTGATCCGCTGGGCGACCAGCAGGACGGCGGCCGAGGCGGTGGCCTCCTGGAGTGCGGCTCGCAGCGCCGCGTCGGTGCCGGCGTCCAGTGCGGCGAACGCGTCGTCGAGCAGCAGCACCTTCGGGCGCACCACCAGGGACCGTGCGATGCACAGCCGCTGGCGCTGGCCGCCGGACAGGCCGGCGCCGCCCTGGGCCACCGGCGTGGCCAGCCCGGCCGGCAGGGCGGCGACGAACTCCCTGGCCTGCGCGACCTCCAGGGCCTGCCACAGTTCCTCGTCCGTGGCGCCGGGGCGGCCGTAGCGGAGGTTCTCGGCGACCGTGCCGGTGAAGAGCTGGGGCTGCTGCGGCACCCAGCCGACGGTTGCGGCCAGCGCGGCCGGGTCCAGCCGCCGCACGTCCACCCCGTCGATCAGCACCTGGCCCGCCGTCGGGTCGAGCAGCCGCGGGACCAGCTGCACCAGCGTGCTCTTGCCGCTGCCGGTGCTGCCGACCACCGCGGTGGTCTCGCCCGGACGAACCGTCAGCCGCACGCCGCGCAGGACCGGGGCCTCGGCCCCCGGATAGCGGAACTCCACGTCCACCAGCTCCAGTCGGCCGTGCGCCGGGGCGGCGGTGACCGGTCGCGCCGGTGCGGCGAGCGCGGGTTCGGTGGCCAGCACCTGATGGATCCGCTCGGCGCAGACCTGGGCCCGCGGCGCCACCATGAAGAGCAGCGTGGCCATCATGACGCTCATCAGGATCTGGGTCAGATAGGAGAGAAAGGCCGTCAGGGCGCCGAGCCGCAGCTGCCCGTGGTCGATCCGCTGGGCGCCGAACCAGAGCACGGCCAGGCTGGAGAGGTTGACCACCAGCATCACCGCCGGGCCCAGCAGCGAGCCGAGCCGGCCCACCCGCAGCGACAGCGTGGCCAACTCGCCGTTGGCGGCGGCGAACCGGCGCTGCTCGTGGTCGTCGCGGACGAACGCCCGGATCACCCGGATCCCGGCGATCTGCTCGCGCAACAGCCGGTTGACCGTGTCGACCCGCTCCTGGAGGCCGCGCGAGAGCGGCCCCATCCGATGCATGATCAGCCCGATCAGCACGCCCAGCACCGGCACCGCCGCCACCAGCAGGCCGGAGAGCGGCAGGTCCTGGTCGAGGGCCAGCACGATGCCGCCCGCGCACATGATCGGGGCCGGTACCAGCAGGGTCAGCGCCAGCAGCAGGACGGCCTGCACCTGCTGCGGGTCGTTGGTGGTCCGGGTGAGCAGCGAGGGTGCGCCGAAGTGGGCCACCTCGCGGGCGGAGAAGGCGTGCACCCGGGCGAAGACCTCGGTCCGCAGGTCCCGCCCGACGGCCAGCGCGACGGCGGCGGCGAGGTACCCGGCGCCGAGCGCGCAGCAGACCTGCGCCAGGGTGATCGCGGTCATCACCGCGCCCACCCGCAGGATGTGCCCGACCGCGCCGGTGAGCACCCCGTGGTCGATCAGGTCGGCGTTGAGCGTCGGCAGGTAGAGGGTCGCGACCGCTTGCGCCGCTTGGAGCGCGACCAGCAGCAGGACCGGCTTCAGCCGGGTCCGCAGCCGGCCCTTGAGCAGTTGTATGAGCACGGGAAAACCGTAGTTCGAACAGTGGATTCGCGGGGCCCCGATCGGCCTCCCGGGTAAGGCATGACGACGCCATCCGATTGGCAGCGAACTGTCACCGGGACACCTGGTCCCCGAACTCACCGGGTGGCAGTGTTCTGGTCGACGGACGACGCCGGAGCGATTGCGGGGGAACGATGGATCTGGCGAACAAGGGATATGCCGCGCCGGATCTGGCCATGGTGCCGGAGGTGGACGCGCTGCTCCGCCGGCTCGGCCACGGGCCGTTCGACCGGGACCGGGTCAGGACCGCGCCGGGTCGCAACCTCGCCTGGCTGGGGCCGACCGAGAGCGGCGGTGAGGTCTTCGTCAAGCGCCTGGTCGGCGCTCCGGCGGACGTCGCGGCCCGGCTGGCGCGACTGCTCGCCTTCGAGGCCTTCGCCGACCGGGTCGACGCCGCTGAGCTGCGCCGACCGCGCCTGCTGGGCTGCGACGAGCCCGCCCGCCTGGTGGCCTTCGGCTACCTCGACGAGCCGCGCAGCGGCGCCCAGTTGATGGTCGAGGAGAGCTTCGACGACGAACTCGCCTTCGCCGCCGGGCAGGCCATCGGGGCGCTGCACGCGGCGGCGCCGGACCCGGCCGAGCGACTCGACCGGAGCCGGCTGCCGCTGCCCTCCCTGGAACTCCTGCGGGGGATTCCGGAGAAGCTCTTCGACACCATCAGTTTCGGTCAGATATCGGCCTGGAGCCTTTTCCAGAACGACCCGCGGTTGGCCGAGGGAATCGCCGCGCTGCTGGCCGCGGAGAATGCGGCGCCGCGCGTTCCGACGCACGGCGATCTGCGGCTCGACCAATTCCTGGTCTCCGGTGGCGAGCTCTACGTCACCGACTGGGAGGAATTCCGGCTGGCCGACCCCGCGCGGGACGTCGGCAGCTTCGCCGGGGAGTGGCTCTACCGCTCGGTGCTGGACATCGTCACCACGCGCGGCGACGCGGCGCCCGGCTCCACGGCGTTCGTCGACTTCGAGCTGGACCACGAGACGGTGCTGCGGCGCGGCGTCGAGAAGCTCGCCCGGCTGCGGCCGCGCACCGTGGCCTTCTGGCGCGGGTACCGCGCGGTGCGCCCCGAGGTCGACCCCGGCCTGGCCGAGCGCGCCACCGCCTTCGCCGGTTGGCACACGCTGGACCGGCTGATGGCGAGCGCCACCCGGACCGCGCGCCTGTCCGGCATCGAGCGCGCGGCCGCCGGCGTCGGCCGGGCCGCCCTGCTGGAGCCCGCGAAGTTCGCCGCCACCCTGGGATTCGAGGAGACCGCATGACCGCCCCGCAGACCACCGGCCTGCCGGAGCAACTGGCCCGGGCGGTGGAGCAGGTGTGGATCGCCGAGGACCTCTCGGCCGCCACCGTCGGCCACCGCGAACTGACCGCGGAGCACCCGCGCGAGCTCCAGCGGCTGCTCTCCACCGCGATGTACGAGGTGCTGCACGCGGGTCTCGACCCGGAACCCGGCTCGATCCCCTTCCACCTGCGCGACGCCGCTTTCGAGCAGGTGCTCGCCGCGGCCGTGCCCAACCGGACCACGACGGTGACGGCCCAGGTCGAGGAGATGCCGGTGGGCGCGGACGGGCCGGTCCTGCTGCGCCGCGAGGGCGTGCGGGTCTGGACGCCGCGCGAGCGGATCCTGGCCCCGGCAGAGCCGGCCGCCCTGACGGCCGGTCAGCCGGTCGCCGTGCGGGCTGCGGCGGCGCGCCCGGCGCTGTCGCCCGGCTTCTTCCTGGTGGACGGTGAGCGGCCGGCCGCCGGAGCCGGGCCGGTGCTGCGGGTCTACGTCCACCTCACCGAGCCCGACCCGGGCGTCGAGGTCTGGCGCGCGGCGCTCGCCTTCCTGCACGACGCGCGGGCCGGCTACCGCGCGAAGGTGGTCTCCACCCGGGTCCTCTACCCGCGACGGGACGCCCTGGTGGTGTATCTGCGGGAGGGCTCCTGGGAGTTGGCCACCGAGCTGGCCGCCGCCCTGGTCGGCCTGCCGGGTCTGGGAGCCGACGTCTCGCTCTTCACCCGCCGCCTCGCGCCCGGCATCGCCGCCGCCTGGGAGCCGACGGATCCGCGGCCCGGGATGCGCGGCCTCAGCTTCGGCCAGCACCGGGCGGGCGTGCTCGCCCAAGCGCTGATCGAGCACCGCAAGGGCGGCGCCCCGCTGCCCGAGCTGGTCGCCGACCACTTCACCGCGGCCCGGATCGCCGTCACCGATCCGGCCGCCAACAGCACCTCACCGCCGGTGCTCGACTGAGCACCGGCCGCGCCACCCGGTTTGGGGTGGTTGCGGGGGGACGAGTGCACGCGCCCTCCCGCTTCCAGTCCAAGCCGCGCCCCCGGCCCCACCCGGCCGGGCGGCGCCGGCTGCGACACCACGTATCAAGAGGAGCGGAACATGAGCCAGCACCTGACCACGATGGAGCTGGTGGCGGGCTACGGGGCGTACACCGACGCCGCCGAGCTCGGCGCCGTGGCGGCCTCGGACGCCCCGGCCACCACCTTCGTCTGCGTCTCCGTGATCAGCCTGGAGAGCTCGGGCGCCTGCGCCAGCGGCGCCTCGGCCGCGGTCAGCCTCGTCACCTCCACCTTCGACAAGGGCTGCTGACACCCCGTCCAGCTACCGCTCGACCACCTGAAGGAGCATCACCATGTCCCAGAACACGATCGCCATGGAGCTCGTCTCCAGCTACGGCACCTACGTCAGCGTCGAGGGCCTGACCGCGGACGCCCTCTCGGACGCCCCGGCCACCACCCCGGCCTGCATCGCCAGCGTCGTCTACACCGTGGAGAGTGCCGCCGCGGGTTTCTCGGTCTCCCAGGCCGTGACCGCGACGTTCGACCACGGCTGCTGAACGGCTGCTGGGTCGAGTCCGCTGAGCAGTGGACCGGGGCGCTGAGCCCCGGTCGCTGAACGGGCCGTGGGGGGGGGGGGGGGGGGGGCCCCCCCCCCCCCCCCCCCCCCCCCCCCCCGGGCGGGGGGGGGGGGGGGGGGGGGGGGGGGGGGGGGGGGGGGCGTGGCGTCGGGGCGCCGGTGGCGGTTGCCGTGCCGATGGTCCGAACAGT
>NZ_JBGCCO010000061.1:0-27241 GCF_041262605.1 Kitasatospora sp. GAS1066B | reverse complement strand
CGGAAGCCTGCGGCTTACGATGGGCCTGACGGCCCATCACGGCGCTGACGCGCCGTCAAGGTGCGGGGGGTGACGGCTGCGCCGTCACCGTGCGTGGTGTGGCCCCGGCGGCGCCGGGGCGGACCGTGCGGGGCTGGGGGGAATTCGCCTGCGGCGAATTCGCGGGCGTGGCACGCGTCGTCGTGGCGGGCGTCGGGCGTCGCTGCGCTCCGCCCCGGCTCGGGCTTTTCCCCGGGCCTACGGCCTGTCAATCAGTCGGCTTTCCTGCCTTGTTCGGCTGGGCTTTTCACGGCCCTACGGGCCGCTTTGCTGGCCGCGCTTTCCGGGCTGCGCCCGGAGTGAGCGTTGACGATGTGACGCGGAATTCGGGTAGCGGCCCATCCCTCCGATCGGGCGGGATGCCGGCCCGGGCCTGCGGCCCCGGGCGTTGACGATGTGTCGCGGACTTCGGGTATCAGCCACAACCTCCCCCTCCCGGCCCACCCCGGTGACCGGCCCTGCCGCCTGGTTACCGAGCTGACGGTCCATCCGCCGCCCTCGGGGCGGGGCCTGCGGCCCGGAAGGCACCCCCCTGGCCGCCGGTCCGGACGGGTGGCCCTCCGGCCCCCCTGGCGGGCCCTCACGGACCCCCTGCGCGCCGGTCCCTGACGGAACCTCAACCGCACAATCCAAACCCGCATCCGGCAGCCTTTCCCGGAGCACCGTACAGCACTATCCTACCCGCCCGCGAGAGAGCACGGACCGCGAATACGAACCCTCACACCGACGACTCTCCCCGGATCACCATCCGACATTTCAAGGGCGAACCATGAATGCAATCCGGAACCATTCCCCCGGAGCAATCGAAAGGGTTCCGAAGTGCAGCAGCGGGAAACTGAATTCAGGCACTCGGGAAAGGGCCTACGGCCCTCACGGCCGACACGGCACCCGCCATTTCTGAGCCTCCCGGAAATCTCACGAGACGCCCCTGGAACAATTCCACCGGCAACGGCACTAAACCGAACACCACCCGGTGCCGGGCCCGACCGAACCGAGCCCGATGGCGACCCGACGGCCGACCGGACAGCGGCCGGAACACAGCGGCCGATAGCGGCCCGGACGCACCCGGCCTGGCGACCCACCAGCAGACCGACCACACCCCGAACACCACCACCCGACCCGGTCACTTCAGTCACTGACCCCCCTCCCACCAGCACAAACACCAGCGACCAAACCACCCAGCCCCCAGACAGCACCCCACCGCCAGACGCAGCAGAGCGACGGGCACGGCCCGGACGACAGCCAGCGGTGGGGCGGCAGAACAAGCGGGCCGAGCGCAGCGGGCACGGCCTGGCGACCAACCAGGACGGCGACCAGGCGCAGCAGCAGCGGGGCGCGGCATCGGGCGACGCGGGCGGGGACGGGAAGCAGCCGGGGCCGGCCGACCGAGCAGCAGGTGCAACACGGGGTGCAACACGCCCACCCGCCCCCGCCCCTGGCCACATAACACCTGGTCAGACCCGCATCACGCCCCCGTGTTGCACCCCCACCCACCACCAGGCCACAGGCCACCCAGCCACCCAGCACCACCACCAGAAGAAGGCCGGCCCCGACAACGACATCCCCGTTCACTCGATCGAGTGCAGGCACGGCATGTGCCAGTCAAGGTTCCCTAGGCTTCAGACGCGCTCGCCTACCACGGGCGGGCAGTCCCCAGTCCACGCCCCAGAAAGAGGAACCTCATGACCACCACTCAGACCACCAGCGCGGTGCGCAGCGGCAGCCCGGACTCCGCGGTCGACCGGGTGGCCGACTTCTACGGCGCCTACATCGACGCCGTCAGCGACGGCATCGACGACCTTGCCGAGCACCTTCGCGCCCACTACCTCACCGAGGACTTCCGCCAGCGGCTGGCGGCCTGGGAGGAGACCAACCACGCCGACGGCGTCCTGCGCGCCCAGGACGTACCCACCCACTGGGAGGTGACCTACCAAGACTCCGGCGCCGGGCACCTGTTCACCACCGTCACCCTCACCTGGGGCACCGGCCCCGACGCCAGCCACACCCGGCTCGCGGTACAGAGCGATCTGAGCACCAAGCTCATCTCCGACATCGAGGACGCTCCCAGCGCCTGACCCCGCTTCACGCCAGCCCAGAACCAGCCACGGGGCTCGCGGGGCGCTGCGGACGCAAACGCCGGTCGAAGAGCCTCCCGCCCGCCGTCGTGCAGCGCCCCGGCGACAACCCCGAAGAACGGCTACCGGCGCTCCGCGCCACCACCGACCGACCAGCCTCCCGACGGGCATCCCGGGCCGCCTCATTTGACCCGCCTCGCGTCCTGCTCGACCAGCTCCACCACGCAGAACAGCCGCAACCGGTGCTCCACCGCGCGGCGCTGGCGGGCTAGCGGGTGCCGCGGGCATGCCGCCACACAGTGCGGGGCCTGACGCCGAGCCAGAAGGCCAGCGTCTTCACAGCCCGGACGACGGCCGAAACGCGGCGGTACGGCGGCGGCCGGACACGTCAGTCCTCTTCGAGCTCCATGAGCGCGTCAATGAGAACGGGACAGTCCTCTTCATGGAGCAGACGCTCCAGGCCCCGACGCCCCACAGCCCACCTATGGACGGCGCGCCTTCCACACTCTGGACAGCGATCATCCAACTCGGACACAGACGTCCCCCCTTCCCCTGACGGACCATCAGCCAGCTTACGGACCCGACCGACCCCGACCAACCAGAAATCGAACACCACTCCCACCACCAACAAGGCCACCACCAGTCATTCCGACTTAAACCAAGAAAACATCACTGGCCAATTCAAGAAACACGCCACCTGAAATTCCAAGCCGAATACACGCCAAAAAAACCGCCCACCCGGCCGACACCACCCAACCCCCCACCAATCACCACACACAGTCGCCAAACCATCGAACGTCACCCCCGCCCGCCCATCCACAACCGGTCCAACCAAAGGTCCAGACAACCAGCCCCGAGACGCCCAAAGACGCCCACAAACACCAACAGGTCACACCCGACGAGCCTTCGCCGGGTAGAGCTTCGCGTGGAGCACCCGTTCCTCCCACCGCGGACCGTCCGGAGCGGAGACCAGCACGGCTATCAGCTCCCGCTTCGTCGGGGAAGGCAGCATCAGCGGGCCCAAGTCCTTAGCCACGCGGCCCTGTTCGCAACCCGGGCACTCCAGCCGATCCAGGCCGGCCTCCTGGCGCAGTTCCAGCAGCGAGCCCTCCTCCCCGCCGATCGAGCCCCGGCACGTCCAGCACGGGCGCAGCGCGGCGTTAGCCGCGCGGGCGGCCTCCAGCTGCTCTTCGGCCTCCCGTTCCAGCCGCTCCTCATGTTCCTGGTGGCAGGTCCAGCAGCGGCCACCGGGACGGCGGGCCCACTCCACCTGTCGTCCTTCGGGGCCGTACTCCCAGGTGCTCTCCTCCTTCGGGACCTGGCCGCAGTCGGCGCAGGCCAGAGTCCGCATCCAGTCTCGGTGCTCCTGGCGGGCCTTCTTCTCCCGGGCCTTCTGGCGCTGGTTGTAGGCGGCACGGTTGTTCGGGTCGTCGAGCGCGTCGAGCAGGGAGTGCCGGCCGGGGCGGCCGTAGCGCCACCAGACGGGGCCCATCGGCCCGCGCTCGGCCAGCAGGTCCAGCGTGGTCGCGACGATGGGCACCGAGTCGTCGTACTCGCGCCAGCCGTCGTCGTTGTAGTCCCGGACCACCTTGCACCACTGGCCGCGCCAGCAGCCGGCAGACAGGTCCCCGATCGCCTGCTGCCGGTTGGTCAGCGCGGTAGGCCCGGCGTCGGCGACGACCAGGGCGACCGGCGGATACCCGGCGCGCACGACATGTCAGTGCGTCATTCCAGCTCAGCGGCCACATTGCAGTGACATCAAGATGACGATCGATCGCTGACACTCACGTGCAGACCACCACCCAAGTCCTTTGCCGTGCGCGCCTGTTCACAACCCGGGCACTCCAGCCGGCTCAGGCCGGCCACCACGGCCAGCTCCAACACCGAACCCGCCCGGCCGCCGCTGAAGACGCCCAGCTGGGTGGCCGGACGCGCCGCGGAACCGGGCTGACGACCCGGATGTTCGGAGAGGGGTTTCCGATCCAAATCACCGCAGGTCAACGCCGTAGACCCGGGCCGGCTGGGGGACCTATAGTGCCTGCTCATGTCGATCCGCATGAAGAAGACCCTCCTCAGCCTCGCCTACTGCATCCCCGGCGTCATGGGCATCGCCCTCTTCGGCCACCTGGGCACGATCTCGATCGCCGTCTGGACCGTGATCTGGGCAGCGACCGTGGGATACGCATGGTGGTGGTACGGCGACTCCGAGAAGGCAGTCGCGCTCCGGACGAAGGCCGAGGCGAAGAAGGCCCAACGCCGGGGCGAGTCCACCTGACCGGCTAGGTGCTAGGCACGGCTCTCTCGGCCCGGCGGCGCCCTCCAGCAGGCCGTGCCGCCCCGGCCACCCGAAGCGCCCACACCGGCCCCAGCGGCAACGGCGGCCACCAGGCGCAGCAGGACGGCCTCGGAGCCGGCCTCCCCGCCACCGATGCCGGTTATGCGCCGCCGGCAGTGGTGCCCGACCGGGCTGCCGCACCTCTCAGGGCATGCCCTGCCCCGTTGACCACACCGGAATGTGACCGGAAAGGGTCTCCCCGGGCGCCGTTGTCCCGCGACTACGCTCCTAACTGCCATCGGGGGAAGGCAGCAGGGCCACCCCCGCATGCCTGAACCGGGGGACCGTCCTCATGCGCACCATCACCAAGCGCGCCGTCCAGGGCCTCGCGGCCACCGCGCTCGCCATCGGCGGCATCGCCGCCGCCACCGGCACCGCCAACGCCGCCAGCGACCAATACTGCCAGCACGGCACCTGCCTCACCGGCACCAACTACAACGGCTGGGCCACCGGCCAAATCTGCAACGGCCAGAGCTCCACGAACGACTTCTACCTGTGGCTCCGCGACGACAACAACGGCAGCACGTACAAGATCTACACTGGGCGCCTCAACCCCGGCGGCTGCTCCAGCACCATCGGCATGAGCGTGGGCAACGACCCGGTGCAGGTCTTCGCCAGCTCCACCGGCAACTGGACCTACGGCACCGACCCGATCTACCCGAACTGACCAACACCAACACCAGTACCGGTTCCGCTGCGCCCCGCCCGACGGACACCCCGTTCGTGGCGGGGCGCAGCCCTGTCCGGATGGGGTGGTTGGCGAGTGCGGTGCCGACCGGCCAGCGGACGGTGCACAGCGTGGTGTCGCAGGTGCCCGGCAACGGCAAACCGACCCCGCCCAGGCCGTGGCCCGCGCCCTCGGCGAGGCGGCCCGCCGCCTGACGGCGCAGCACGGCGCCGCGGTGCTCCAGGGGTTGAGCGCGGACGAGCTCTTCACCGATCTGGAGCGCCAGCTGGAGACACTGGACCAGATGTCGGCCGCGCGCTCCAGGTGACCGTGGCGGCCGGTGGGCTGCTGGTGGACGTCGTCGCGGTCACGTGCGCTTTCCCTTTGGTGTGCTGGCGGGTGGTCAGAGGCTCAGCGTGGGGCTGTGCAGGGCGTCCAGGAGCGCGCCCTGCTGCTCGGTCAGCTTCCCGTCGGTGCGGGCCTTGTCCTGCTTGCGCAGCCACGCACCCGGGCGGAACGCCGAGTCGTCGCCGAGGCCGGTGCGGTTCGCGGGGCCGGTCAGGGTCCCGCCGGCGGCGAGGTAGGCGAGCAGGCGCCGGTACGACCTGTTCCAGTCCGGTTCCAGGCGCCACAGCTCGTCCAGCGCGTCCAGCTTCGCCACCTGGTCCTTGGTGAGGCCGTCGGCCTTGCGCTGGCGGCGCATCCAGGCGCCCAGCGCGTAGTCGTCCAGCTTCGCGCTCGCCGGGATCGCCAGGTGCCCGTGCTGGCGGTGGAAGGCGGCGGCGTACGCGGCCCCGCGCTCCCACGCGTTGGCGTTCTTCGACCAGATCATGCCGAGCGCGTCCAGCTCGCTGACGCGGGCCGGGTCGAGCAGGCCAGAACCGTTCAGGTGGCGCTGGCGGGTGAGCCAGGAGATCAGCTCGGCGTGCTTCGTCTTGTAGGTGGGGTCGAGGTGGCCGTGCTCGATGTGGAACGCGGTGGCGACGGCGTGCATCCGTTGCCACTCGGCCGCCCGCGGGTTGAACGCGCGCAGCTTCACCGTCTGGAGGATCCGCGCCGCGTGCTGGCGGGCGTTGATCCGCAGCCACTCGATCGGCGACTCCACCGCCGCCGGCTGCTGTTCGCCCTCCCCGGCCTCGGCGGTCTCGCCCTCGGTCGGCTTGGCCACGGTGGTGTGCGCGGTGCCCTGGGATCGCTTGCCGCGCAGTTCGGTGATGCGGCCGACCACCCGGGCGTCGTGCGCCGCCAGTGCCCGCAGAACCCGCCAGATCGTGCGGAAGGAGCTGGCCTCGATCTCGGCGTCGGCCTCGGCCTTGACGGCCTCGCCGGCGTCATGGACCTCGGCGGGGTCGGCGGCCGCCGTGTCGTCGCCGACCTCCGGTGTCGGCAGGTAGACCGGGATGATGACCCAGGACACCTTGCCCTGCCGGTAGGACTGCCTCAACGCCCGGCCGACCGCCTGGACGATGTCGATGACCGACGACTTCGGATCCGCGAAGCAGATGGCATCCACCGCTCTCACGTCGATTCCCTCCGACAGGAGCCGAGCGTTGCAGAGGATCCCGCACTCCTCACCGTCGTCGCCGGTGTGGGCCTTGAACTCGGTGAACGCGGCGCGGCGGTCCTTGAGGCGGTCGGTGCCGGCGACCGCCGTCGCCCAGATCCGCTCGGGGCGGTCCTTGTCCTCCAGCAGCCCGGACGCGTCCAGCAGGGTGTTCGCGAACTCCCGCGCGGCGGACACCCGGGAGTGGAAGGTGATGACGCGGCGCAGGCCGAGGTCGGCGACCGCGCGCAGCACCGCGATCTGCAGGGCCAGGCGCAGCAGTTCCTCGTTCGAGCGCTGCGAGCGAAGGTCGGCGACGGCTGGGAGGTTGAGCAGTTCGCGCAGGTCCTCGTCCGTGACGACCGGCACCAGCACCCGGTAGTCGGCGAGGTAGCCGTGCTCGATGCCCTGGCCGAGCGTCCAGGTGAAGCAGGTCTTGCCGTAGACCGCCTCATCGTCCATGGAGCACAGCGCGGGGAGGGCCTGGCCGTCAGCGTCTGTGGCGAGGTCGGCCAGGCCGTCCTTCGCGCGCCGGTCGTCGGCGATCCGCGGGGTGGCGGTGAAGTACAGCCGGCGCTTCGCGGGGACCTGGGCATCGTCGTGGACCGCCGCCCATGCCTTCCCCTCGGCGCCTGCCGTCCGGTGGGCCTCGTCGATGACGACCAGGTCCCACTCGGCCAGCCCCCAGCCCTGGTGGGCCTGGACGATGCGCTCCAGCGAGGCGTAGGTGGCGTACACGGTGACCGGCTCGTTGTCCGGCGCGCCGTTGACCAGATCGGTCAACACGGCCGGGGCGGTCGTCACGGCCGCTTCGATCCGCCCGCCGGCCTCCGCGCTCTCCAGCGCCTCGTCCCGCGAGCAGGCCGCCACCGCCAGCCCTCGGCGCCCGCCCTTCGTCGACCAGGACTCCGCGGTCTGCTCCAGCAACTCGATCGTCGGCACCAGCACCAGCACCCGGCCCTTCGCCGACAGGCGCCGGGCGCAGCCGGCGGCGATCAGCGTCTTGCCCGAGCCGGTGGCCGCGACGACCGTCGCCCGGCCACCGTCCTTGACCTCCCGGACGGCGGCCGCGACCGCGACCTTCTGGAACCAGTGCAGCGGCAAGGGGTTGACCGCGCCGAGCGGCTGCGCCGGGACGGGCGCGACGTCTTTGGCGCGCAGCCCGGCCTGCACGTGCTGGGCGGTGGTCGTGGTGTCCACGGCGGTCTTCTCCTTCTGCGGGAATGCTGCGCGGTGTGCCGGGCCGCCAGGGCTACAGGCCGGCGAGTACGTCATCGATCAGGTCGTCCCACCGCGCGCTGGCGGCACGCAGGTCGACCAACCAGTCAGGCCAGTGCGGTGAGGTTCGGGCCGTGCGGAGCGCGGCCATACGGGCCTCGAGGCGGTCGAGTTCCGGTTGGACGTCGGCAAACGTCATGCTCACGGTGTCTTCCACAGCGGTACTGCTCGGGGTTAGTGAAGGTGGTGGCAGGCCTCAGCCCACCACCACCGGGTTACTCCTACTGGCCGGGCGGCACCCAGGCCCGGACCTCCAGGTAGGCGATGTCGGCGTCCTCGACGGCGCGGCCGGTCTCCACCAGCCACGACCTCATCGCCTCGGTGACGTCGCCGTGGTGGTCGGCGACCCGCTGGGACCACTCGGCGGCGTCGAACCCGCCCGTGGAGCTGGAGCCGTAGGTGCGCTCCTCGGTGCCGTCCGAACGCGGGATGAACCCGCGGCGCAGCCCGCCGGAGTCCTTCTCCGACCCCGCCGAGTAGACGTACTGGTCGGTCTTCATCCGGACCGTGAAGGCGAGCCGTCCGCCGGCCTGCCCGGTCTCGTGGACCACCGGGGCGAGGTGCGCAGCACCGGACCTGATCGCCTGCTTCCCGGCCCGGCCGGCCATGCTGCCGCCCGCCTCGCCGACGGTGTCCTTGCCCCGCACCCTCGCCTTCTGGCCGGTCCTGGTGCGTCGGCGGGTGGTGTTCGCCCCCGCGACGGCGGACAGCGCCTCCTCGTCACGCTCACCGCCGCGCACCGCCCGCACCAGCTGGCGCAGCGCGCCGACCATCGACGCGCCCTTGCCCTTGGTGAAGAACTGGCTGACCAGGCTGGCGTCGCGGCCGAGCATCTTCGCGACCTGCCGCTTGGTGTAGCCCTGGTCGATCAGCTCCTGGGTCAGCCTCGCGGCCTCGTTCGGGTTGTTCGGGTCGGCCGGGCTCACTGCTGCTCAGCTCCCTTCGCGGTGGCGGCGAGTTCGGCGCGGCCCAGGCCGCGCAGCTTCAGGTACTGTTCCTGGCTCCTCGGGTGCTCGATGGGGCCGGTCAGGTGGCCCTTGAGCAGGTAGTCACCCGGCTCGCCCCGATACGGCCAGGGCTGGCGCTCCGTCAGGCCGATGCCGTCCGTGCCGAAGTACAGGATCGTGCCCGCCCGCGCGTGGAGGGCACCGGCGACGCCGATGACCTCCTTGCCCTGCCGGTACTGCGTGTGCAGCAGCGCCACCCGGGCCCCCGACCAGACGTAGGCCGGCCACTCGGGGTGTGCGTACGGGTCGCGGGAGAACCCGGCCTGCCGCTGCCAGGTCACCACCGTCTCGTCCTGGCCGAGGATCTCCACCCCGGCCGGCAGCGCCTCACCGACCGGCGTGGTACCGGAGACCAGGCGCGGACGCTGCGCGAACCCACCCAGACCGAATAGCAGCACACTGCGGACCGCGCGGGAGGCGAGGTAGGCGGCGGTGCGCTGCCGCTCGTCGCCGTGCATCCGGGAGAGGTTCGTCAGGTCCGCCCACGCGGCCTTCAACCGCTTGCCCCACTCATCCAGCGGCTTGCCGTCCTCGAAGAGCAGACCGCCGAGGATCTCGATCCGCCACGGCGCGACGTGGTTCGACAGGGCGAGGTGGACCTCCGCACCGCCAGCCCACGTGGTGAACGTCGCGCCGGGCTCGGATGGGTAGACCCAGGCACGGTCTCCGGACACCGGAGCGGGCAGCAGACCGACGTGGTCCCAGCCCTGAGGGACGGTCACCTTGATGTTCCAGTGCGAGCAGGACATCAGGGCCTTGGTCTGTTCCTGCTCAGTCATCGCGGCGAAGGTACGCGCGGTGATGCGGCGGGGCGTGCCGACCGGGGACTTCCACAGGTGCTTCGCGTAGGCGAAGGTCCTGTCGTACTCGACCAGCGCCGGGAGCTGCTCCGGCACGCGCGGCGGCAGGATCAGCTCGGTGCGGCCCTGGCCGCCGGTCGCGTGCAGCAGGCCGCGCAGCTCCTCGGACAGGACTGGGTAGCCGCCGGCCCACTTGCCGGTGGTGGGGATGGTGCGCGACCACAGGTCCCGGCCGGTCTGCGACGGCGAGCCCATGAGGACCGCGTCGTCGAAGTGCCGGCGCAGCGCCTGCCACAGCAGCGTGAACGCCTGACGGCACGTCACCACGTCCTGGCCGTCCGGGTCGAACCACTCCCCCATGGACCGGATCTCCGTGACCGGCCCATCCGGGGAAGCGGCGGGCGCGTAGCGGCCCACCGGCTGGCGCTGGTGGACGAAGTGCCCGGCCAGCTTGTCCCGGCCCGAGCCGACCGCCGTCGTCCACCGCTCGGAGGGCGTGTTCAGCCAGGCGGCGACCGCGTCCTTCAGCGTGCTGTACCGCTCGGCGCCGTCATGCCAGGGGGCGCCGGCGGTGATGTAGATCCGCTCCGCGGCGGGCGCGGTCGCGAGGACGGCGTCCAGGATCTCTCCCGGGGTGCGGGCGCCGAGGTCGAGCCGTACGGTCTGGTCGCGCACCGCCAGTACACCGGCCGCCGCGTCCAGGAACACCGTGCTGCGGGCCTGCTGGGTGAACTTCGGCCGGGTGGAGACCAAGCCGGTCGTCACGGCCTCGAACCGGGCACCGGCCGGGCCCTCCGGGAGGGTGGGCAGCTCACGCGGACCGGCCTCGACTACCGGACGATGCACGGCAGCGACCGAGACAACCGACTCGACCGGCGCAGCAACGGCGGCAGCCGCGGCGGGGGCGGGGTGCTCGGCGACGGCCTGGTCCTCGACCTCGGCCGGAGCCGGCTGCTCGACCACGGCAGCGGCCCGGCTCAGCGCCGGAGCGATGGCGACGGCGGGCTCGGCGACCGGCGCGGGCACGTCCGGCGGTGCCGGCGCCTGGACGGGCGCGGCAGCCACCTGGTCGTCGGCCTTTCCTGCGCGGACGGTGGCCGGCGTCGGGTCGAGCAGCGGGGCGATCCGCACGACGTCGGCCAGCGTCAGCCCGGACGCCTTGGCGATCGGCGTGGCCTGCGCGCCCTCGTACCCCGCCAGGCCAGCCACGCGGCGCGCGCGCTGGGAGTTGAGCTTGTCCAGCTCCTTCCGCGCGGTGGCGACGACCTTCTCGGCGGCCGTGATCTCGGTGCGCAGCTCGCGCAGACCGGCGAGCTCAGCGGTGTACGCCTTACGGTCCATCAGGGCGTCACTCCCCTTCCGTGGCGTCGGCGGCGGTGTCGAGGGGGCGGGCCTGGCGGGCGAGGGTGAGCCAACCATCCGAGCCCTGCGTGCCATGGATGTCGGCCAGGCCCGCAAGCAGGAAGGCATACGCACCGCGCTTGGGGGCCCGCGGCTGGGCGGTGCCAGCCTCCCACTTCGCGAACGTCTCCCGCCGGGTCCCCAGAGCCTCGGCCACCTCGACCTGGGTCAAGCCGGCGGCCTTGCGCAACCGCTCCCGCTCAACCGGTTCCGGCAGGTCACCGCCGTCCCTGGCCTTGGCCAGCAGTGCATCCACCGCCGCGAAAATCTCAGACATCACATACCTCCTATCCAGGAAGGTAGCACAGAGCACCGCCCTAAAGGCAACATTTTTGATCGCACAAACATCTCACTCATGACCGCATATGGTACTCACAGCCTCCGACTGTCTGGCAGGCCTGGCGCCGTAGTGGGCGTGGGGGCTGTGGCGGCCCGTCAAACCCGCCCGGCAAACGGTCAAGATCTCCCGTCGGGCCAGGACCGCGAGCCACAGCAGGCACGGACATGCCGGTGGCCACCATCCCTGGGATGGTGGCCACCGGTTCGCCGCGCGGCTGTGCGCCGCCGTCTAGTGCAGCGCCGCGTTAATTCGTTGAGGTGTCGGTGAGTCAGGCGGCCGGGTCGAAGTACAGGCGGCCGTTGTGGTGGCGAGGCAGCATGTTGTCCTCGTGGGGGTCGCGGCTCGACGCACACGCAGATGGTGCTGCATCGTCCCGCAGGACTCTTTGGCACGCAAACCGCGCTGCCCCGCATCCGACTCCTGTCGTGATCACCGCCTGCCAGATCACAACTCTGACCGGGTGGCGAGCCGTGACCGCGAGAGGATGAGACAGAGGTCGGTCAGCGTCGGGGGCGCCGGATTTTCATGTCGCCGAGGCTGGTGGCGGTGCCGCGCAGCGTGCTGTGGCGGATTCCGCGGTTGGCCAGGTCGGCAGCTGCCCTGTCGCAGGCCCGTTGGACCGCCGCGGCGTCATCGGCGTCGGCGGGTTGCCGGACGACGCAGCGGAACGTGAAGTTGCGTGGCGGCACCTCGTAGATGAGGGTTCCCTCGTCGGTCAACGTGGCATTGAGGATGTCGTGTTCGGCGGCGATCTCGATGAGTGCGGCACGTTGAGCCTCGTCGAGGTTGGCGAACGTGCCGCGGACGATGACGCGGTAGGTGCGGTCACTCACGTGTCGGGGGCTTCCTTTCAGGGGGGACGGGTTCAGCTGTCGGGTGTGCGTGGTTCTCGGCGAGCAGGGCTGCCAGACCATCGAGGAGACGTTCGAGGCCGAAGGCGAAGCGGTCCTCCATGGACGGGGCGGTGAGGTCGTCGGCCAGGGCGACGAGGTTCGGGAAGGTCGCTTCCGGCAGTCCGCGCAGTCGGTCGGCCGCCACCTGGGCTACCTCGGAACGGCTGGCGCCCTCGGTCTCGGATGCGGAGATGGGCGCCTGTTCCTGGAGCACGAAGCCCTGGACGAAGGCACCGAGAAGGTAGTTGGCCAGGGCGGCATCGGCGTCGGAGAATCCGGCTTCCCGCAGCCGGTCCAATTGCTCCTCCATGAGACGCAGCAGGTTCGGGCCGAGTGCGAGCCGCCCTGCGACTACCTTGGCGGAGTCGCGTTTGGCCAGCAGGTGCCGTCGGTAGCGCAGCGAGTACTCGCGGAGCTGCTCCCGCCAGTCACCCCGCCTGGGCGGCGGCTCGGCATCAGCCATGAGCTCGTCGGTGAGCAGGTCCAGCAGTTGTTCCTTGTTGGGGACGTGCCAGTACAGGGAGGCTGCTCTCACCCCCAGTTCGGCGGCGACCTTGCGCATCGACAGCCCGGCAATGCCCTCGCGTTCCAGCACCCGCAGAGCCGCTGCGACGAGCGTCTGACGGGTCAGTCCCGGCTGCGCAGGGCTCTCGGCTGCGCTGTCGTCTGCCACCGGCCACCTCCGTCCAAAGAAAACCAGTTTGCAATCTAACACCGTTAGATGGATTCTGGCGATGCAGGACGATCAACTAACACCGTTAGGGAGAGTGATGGGGGAGTTCACGTCCAGGCGCAAGGGGCTCGTGCTTGCCGCATTGTGCGCCACGATGTTCATGGCGATGCTCGACAACATCATCGTCAACAACGCCCTGCCCCGCATCGGGCAACAGCTGCACGCCGGTGTCAGCGGACTCCAGTGGGTGGTCGAGGGCTACAGCCTGGTTTACGCCGCCCTCCTGCTCACCGGCGGCACACTCGGCGACCGGTACGGCCGCAAACGGATCTTCCTTAGCGGACTGGCGCTGTTCACGGCAGGATCGGCGGCGGCGGCACTGTCCGGGTCGATCGGCCTGCTGATCGCCGCACGGATGCTGCAAGGACTCGGCGCGGCACTGCTCACGCCGGGCAGTCTGTCGATTCTGCGGCACGTCTTCACCGACGAGAAGGAGCGGGCCCGGGCTGTCGGGCTCTGGTCCGGCGTCTCCGCCGTGGGCCTGGCGATCGGCCCGGTCCTGGGCGGGCCGATGGTGGACGCGTTCGGATGGGCCAGCGTGTTCTGGATCAACGTTCCGATCGGAGCGGCAGGGCTGCTGCTTGCCGCCCGGGTACTCCCGGAGTTCGCAGGCCAGGCCCGGCGAGTGGACCTTCCCGGCCAGTTGCTCTCTGCACTGGGCTTCGGCGCCCTGGTCTACGCACTCATCGAAGGACCGGCCCGCGGCTGGACCGACACCCGCGTCCTGGCCTTCGCAGCGGCGGCGGCAGTAGCCTTGCTGGCCTTCGTCGCGGTCGAGCTCCGCACCACGGACCCCATGCTCGACCTGAGCTTCTTCCGGGACCCGGTGCTCAGCGGGGCCGCGTTGAGCGGATTCATGGTCAGCTTCGGCGTCTTCGGTGCGTCGTTCTTCCTGCCGTTGCTCATGCAGGATGTGTTGGGCTGGGCACCGTCGAACGCGGGGGTGGCGGGGCTGCCCATGACCGCGGTGATCGTTGTCGCCGCGCCGCTCTCCGGCACACTCACCGCGCGCTACGGTCCCCGGATTCTTTTGGTGACCGGCCTGGCCCTGTGTGCCGTGGCTCTCGGCGGTCTCTCCTTCTACGGTGAGCACGCCCGCTACCCGCAATACCTGTGGGTGTTGCTCACGATGGGAATCGGCATGGGGATGACCTTCACGCCGGTGTCCATCATGGTCATGCAGCGCGTCCCTCTCACCCAGGCAGGTATGGCCTCTGCGACCCTCAACATGCTGCGCGAGATCGGCGGTGTCGTCGGCGTCGCAGCCCTGGGAGCCGTCCTCACGAGCCGCCTGGCCGCCACATTGACCGGATCGCTCGATCGGCTCGACGTTCCCCCCGGCACCCGCCACAACATCGCCGACTCGGTCGCCGGCACGGGAGCAGACAGAACCCTAGTCCTGCCCGCACCCGTCCATGACGCCGTGAACACCGCGTTCATCGAAGGGCTCCATCTGGCACTGCGCTGCGGCGGCGCGGCCATGGCCACCGCAGCTGTGCTCGTAGCTGTCCTCCTCCGCTCGGCATCGGGCCAGGCCACCGCGCCCGCCGGCGAACCGACACAGCAAGACGAACCGGCCTACCAGTAAGAGGAGGACAAGCGAGGGATGGGGATGGGGCGGGCGACGGCGGTGGCCGTGGTGTTGGACGAGGCCACCCGCAGGTGGTTGGAGCGGACCGCCGCGTCCGCATCCGGGCAGGTCCGGCAGGTACTACGGGCCAGGATCGTGCTGGGCGCGGCGGAGGAACTGACGAACGGCCAGATCGCTGTTGCCTGCGCCACCAGCGTGAACACGGTGCGCAAGTGGCGTGGCCGTTTCGCGCTCCACGGGCTGCCGGGGCTGGGTGACGCTCACCGCCCGGGGCGCCCGAAGCTCTATGGGCCCCAAGCGCGCGTCCAGATCGTGGCCACAGCCACCAGTGCGCCGCCATACCCGGAGTCGACCTGGTCCCACCGGCGGATCGCCGGGCGTCTGGCGGACCTCGGGATCTCCAGCTCTCAGGTCGGGCGGATCCTGAACGACCTGGACATCCGCCCGCATCGGGTCCGCGGCTGGCTCACTCGCCGCGACGACCCCGCGTTTTGGGAGCGGGCCATCGACGTGTGCGGCTTGTACCTGGCGCCTCCGCCTGGCACCATGCAAATCTCGATCGACGAGAAGACCTCCGTCCAGGCCAAATCCCGCAAATACGCCGGCCAGAGCGCCGCCGTGGGCCGGGCCGCACGCCAGGAGTTCGAGTACGTCCGCCACGGCACCGTCTCGATCATCGCCGCGATGGACGTCGACACCGGCCAGGTCATCACCCAGCCGATAGCCCGCAACAACGCGGTGACCTTCGTCGAGTTCCTCGGCAGGCTCGACGCGGCCATCGACCCGGCCAAAGAGATCCATCTCGTGCTCGAGAACGGCTCAAGTCATACCGCGAAACACACGAAAGCCTGGTTCCAGGCCCATCCGCGCTGGCATCTCCACCGGACGCCGCCGCATGCCTCCTGGCTCAACATGATCGAGATCTGGTTCTCCACCCTGACCAAACGCGTGCTGCGCTACGGCGACTTCCCCAGCCGCAGCGACCTCATTGACAAGATCGAAGCTTTCACGATTCTGCACAACGAGACCGCCAAGCCCTACCGATGGACGTACGACGGCTCCCCGCTCAAGGCAACTTGCCCCTCAACGAATTAACGCGGCGCTGCACTAGGTTCGAGCGGCCTGGATCGCTTCCTGGAGGATGGCGAAGGCCTGCTCGGCATGCGCCCGCACGCTGTCCCAGGCGGTGGCGAAGTCGTTGATGGGGAACGTGAGGCCGAGGTCCTCATGTGCCTGGAGCAGGTCGGGCGCTGGCTTCGTGTGAATGGTGGAGTTCCGCAGGAGGCGGATCTGGTCCAGGGTGTGCACGGCGTCGTGGACGACGGCCCGGTCGATGGCGGGGAGCGTGTCGACCAGGTGCTGTTCGAGTCGGCCAAGGGCGTGCGAGGGGTTCTTGCCGGGCACCTTGAGCTTCCCGAGGAGCTCGGCCAGGACGGTCACGCCAGCGTGGAAGTCGGCCTCGCTGGCCACGGGCAGGGCGAGCAGGCTAGAGCGGTCCATCGGCGGTCGCTCCACCAGGGAGGCACCGGCGACCAGTTCGTAGGTGACGTCCAAGAAGTTGGCCGCGCGCAGCAGAGCCCGGGGCTCCCCGTACGGCAGGGTGGCCAGCGGTTCGGGCTGGGTGAGGGCAGCGGCGACGGCCGCAAGGTAGGCGTCGGTGGTGTGGAAGTCGGCCGCGGTGAGGTAGCCCAGGGCGCCGTTGCCGGTGTCCGTGGCGGCCGCGCGGGAGAAGCTGAGGCCCGGCCACTCGTGTTCGGCCACGGCAGTGGCCCAGGGTACGTAGAAGGTGCCGCCGTCGTCGCCGCTGCGCTGGACGGCTTCGGTGAGGTTCATGTTGAGGTTGAGCACCTCGAAGGGGTGCCGGAGGATCTCCTCCTGCGCCTTCGTCAGGGCGCGCATGTAGGCGAGCAACGCGCGGGTGACCCCTACCGATACGTCCTCGTGGACGTGGTGAAGACCAGCGACGGTCAGCCACACCTCGGCTTCGGGCGGAATCCGCGTCCCCTGGTGGTGCCAACCGACAGCGCCGTACCCGGTGGCCGTCAGATGGCGCCCGACGGTCGGGAAGCTGTGCAGCACGGCTGCGGCATTGTGACCGGCATTGCCCATGACGTACCCGACGTAGGAATAGACCGGGAATCGCTTGCCGTGCTCGAACTGCCTCCAGATCGTGTTGACCAGAAGGGACTGCGGTTCGTCCAGGGGATCCAGCAGGCTGCTCAACACCATCTCCAGCGCGCTCATCAGGATGGGCGCCCTCGCCCCGTCCGAGGCGCGCCCGGGAGCGCCCATCCTCCTCCTGAACTCGGCCCCGGCACGCATGGTTTTACCCCGTAGCGCCAGACCGGGCGGCCGGGGATCAGGGGGTATCGCCGACCCAGTCCCAGCGAAGAGGATGCTGGGCCCGGGGCTCGTAGTGCGCCCACCCGGGCCGTGCCGCCCGGGTCGAGTTCCACCCCATCGCCGAAGTGGCGCAGCAGTACACCTACCGGCGCTGCGGCAGCAGCAACACGCTGGAGCAACCGCGGTGGAAGCCGGTCCGCAACGAGCCCACCTGGTTCTACGAACTGCATCCGGCGATCACCGAGTTGATCGCCGACGACGGCAACTACGGCCTGCTCGCCACCCAGTTCCTCCGTTCCAAGGCATGGGCCGGCGCCTGCCCGGTCACCGAGGAGTTCGAGCTGGTCCAAAACGGCAAAGCCGTCGTGGAGTTCGACTTCGCCGCGGCGACCGTCGAGGGACTCTTCCTGGGCGAGTCCAAGAAGAGCGACTACCTCGCCGACTCCGCGAAAGCGACCCTCACCGAACTCAACAAGCTCCTGAACGGATGCCGCACACTCGGCGCGACGCACCTGGTCCTGGCCACCCCCAAGAACGCCTGGAAGCAGGCGACCATCGACGCCATCGACAAGCAACTCCAAGGCGACGCAGCACACGGCGTCAGCAGCCCCCAAGTACTCCTCCTGACAGGCCTGGGCACCGACCCGAAGATCCTCACCCTCGACGGCAAGCCGTTCACCATGGGCTGAACCAGCCCCCTGCGAGCACCCGAGCCGAGTCAGCCGAACCAACGGCAGCCCGAGGACAAGCACACCAGCAGCCGACATGAGAAGGGATCCAGGTGATCGTCCTGCCTTCAAGATCAACAGCGTTGAGGCGATCCCATCCTCATATCTGCCGGTTTTCGCAACTGAACTGAACAGAAGTCCCAGATTCTGCAAAGCCACAGGCTGCAGGCCATGAAGAGTCAATCACGGCAGCAAAGCCGCAGGTCAGACAGCCAAGATCTGAAGTCCCAGATTCTGCAAGTCCAATGGTCAACACATGATCAATCAACAAGATCTTTCAAATCAGCCGGGACGGAGCAGTTGAAGGATTCGGTGGGTTCGGGCGGGTCGGTGATGCGGGCGTGGGCGAAGTCAGCGCACAGTGGGATCGTGACTAGGGGGTCGAAGTCCCGTTCGGTGATTGTGAGTTCGGCGTTGTTGTCTGTGCGGGTGATGGTGAGGGTGACGTCTGCGCCGAGGGCGTGGATGGTGGTGGTCTCGGCGGTGTCCAGGGCGGCGAGGATGGGAAGTTTGTGGTGGCGCGCGAGTTGGACCAGGTCCTGGATCGCGGTGGTGATGCGCGGACCGGAGAGTGGCAGGTTGGCGTCTGCGGCGGTTTGCAGGCGGTCGACCACTACCAGGGCCAGGTGCTCGATGTAGGGGATGGTGTCGGCGATCGCCTGGGTGTCCAGGCCGGTGCCGTCGTCGATGTGTAGGGGGGCGTTGGACAGGCGGTGTTTGGTGGCGGCTACTAGGCCGTGTTTCAGAAGTGATCTTCAGTCGCCAACGAAGATGAGGTAGCGGTGCGGCTTGTGCTCAAGCTGCTCGGCCAGAGCAAGCACTTCTGCTGCTGCCTCGGCTTCAGGGGCTGAGGCGCTGTCGATCAGTGCCCGCAGCTCAGGGACCAGGAGCCGCATCTGTGACTTGTTGAACCAGGTGTCGTCGTAGGCGTCGACGTAGCCGAGCAGCGGCAAAGCCAAGCTCTCGGCTTGCTGGCACAGATCCCCGATCGCCGGGTGGGTGCAGGTTGCCAGGGTCTCTCCGGTGTAGGTCCGCACGCTCACGCTGATCGGCATGCCGCCACCGTAGTGCTGACTATGCGGGCCAGCGACATCGTTTTCCGCAGGGCGGCCGGCTGGTCACAGCCACTCGTTGATGACCGCGATGGTGACCGTGGCCTCGTAGCGGACTGCCAGCTTGTCGTACCTCGTGGCCACAGCCCGGTGGCGTTTCAGGCGGTTGATCCCGCACTCGACTGCATGGCGCTCGCGGTAGTCGACCTTGTCGAATTTCGGCGGACGGCCGCCGCGGGCGCCCAGCTTCGTGCGGTTGCGGATCTGGTCGGCCTTCTCCGGGATCGTGCAGCGGATTCCGCGTTTACGCAGGTACTCGCGGTTGCCGCGGGAGCCGTAGGCCTTGTCTGCCCGCACGCGGCTGGGGCGGCAGCGTGGTCTGCCGACGCCCAGGCGGGGTACCCGGATGCGCTCCAGGATCGGCTGGAACTGAGGGCTGTCATGTCGCTGCCCGGCGGTCACGACGAAGGAGAGCGGCTTCTGCCCTTGTTCGACGGCGAGGTGCACCTTCGTGGTCAGTCCGCCGCGCGAGCGTCCCAGCGCGTGATCGGCAGGTTCGACGACTACCCCGCCCGGTTTGTCCCGCTGCAGTTCCCCTTTTTGCGAGCGCCGGCAGCGTGCTGGTGCGCTCTCGCAATGGTGGAGTCCACGCTGACATCCCAGGTGATAAGGCCTTTTGCGTCGGCCTCTGCCTGCAGCTGGGTGAGGATCCGGGTCCAGGTGCCATCGCGCTGCCAGCGCCGGAAGAGTCCGTAGACCGTCTCCCACTCGCCATAGCGGACTGGAACGTCGCGCCAGGGCGCACCTGTCCGGGTCCGCCAGCGTATGCCGTTGATCAGTTGCCGCTTGGACCAGACCGGAGGCCGCCCCGGCTTCTTGCCAGTCGGCAGCAGCGGCTCCAGCCTGGCCCATTGCTCATTCGTCAGATCTCCACGCCCCACGAGTGGATCATGGCAAACCTTGATCCACTTTTGAAACGGACCCTAGATCGTGTTCGGCTGGGGTGAGGGTGTTCGCGCGTAGGCGGCGGTAGTCGACGGGGGTGTGGGCGGCGGTGATTCGGGCGGCGATGTCGGTGCGGGTCAGGCCTGATGCGGCGTAGAGGACGGGTTGGTTGAGGTCGAGCGCGACGGCGCGCGCTGCGCTGGCCACTAGCAGGCTGGTGCCGGCGCCGGGGGCTCCGGCTACCAGGTATAGGCGGCCGGGCTGCAGGCCTCCGAGTGCTTCGTCCAGGGTGGCGATTCCGGTTGGCACGCCGGGGAGTGGGGGTGGGGTTAGGACGTCGTGTATGGCCTGTGCCAGTCCGGTTAGCGGGCGGCGGGGTGGTGCGGGGTCTGTGGTGGCTGGTGTGGCCGGTGTGGGGTTGGGCGTGGTGTGCTCGGTGGGGGGCGTGGGGGTTGGGCTGGTCAGCTGTGGGGTGGGGGGTGGTGTCTTGGCGGTGGAAGGGGGTGCTGGGGAAGGGAGCGGGTCTGAGGCGGCGTTGGCGGGGGCCGGAGTCGTGGGGAAGTTGTGGGGGGTTGCGGGAGTGGCGGGGTGCGGTTGTGCTGGGGGTGCCGGGCTGGTGGCCGGGGCGGGTGTGGTGTTGGTGGCGGGGGTGGTCTCCTGGGCCGGTTTCCCGGCTGCGGGTTGGGGGGCGGTGGGGGGCTGGGTGAAGGCGGCTGTGGGGAGCAGTACGGCGACTCTGGTGGAGTGGCGGCGCAGGACCTGTGGTGTTCCGTTGGCGGCTGCCGTGACCAGGTCGCCGAGCTTGGCGCGGGCCTCGGCGATCCCGAATACCGGCACTTGCGCGATGTCGTAGGTGGCGGCGTCGGATGCGTTCAGGGCTGTGAGGATGGCTGTGTGCGGGCCCCGGGCGATGACTGTACTGACGCCGGCTTGGGCGGTTTTGACGAGGCTGGGTAGGGTTTTGCGCGCGTTGTCGACGCCTACTACGTCCGTTGACAGCGCACGCGCGGCTCCGGTGTCGGTGGCGGTCGGCGGAACTGACGGCGCGGCGGGCGCGGTGAGTGTGTCGCTGGCCGGCTGCGGTGTGGTCGGCGGTGCGGGATCGGCGGGCATCCATGGCCTCCTCAGCGGCGGGGCACTGCGTGGCCCTGCGGGGCGGGGCCGTTCGCCAAGTGCGTAACGTGAAACGTAATGGAAGTCGCGCACGGCGTGAGGAAGTGCGTAAGGAAGTGTTGTTGAGGGGGCGGGCCATGGTGTACGAGCGAGGCGGTTGGGCGGTTGGGCGACATGGAATTGGCGGTAGGGGCGGCATGGAGTGGCGTTGGGTGGCGTCAGGGGTGTGACAGCGGGAAGGGGGTGTCAGGGCGGGGTCAGATCGCTGGTTCGTAGCCGGGTGGGCGGTCGATGCGTAGTGCGAGGCTGAGGTGTGGGCATCGGTGCTGAGGTGGTCCTGCCTGTAACGTCCGCGGTTAGGAGGCCGGCGGAGGGGCGGGGTCTGCGGCCGCGGGGTCGTCCTGCGCAGGTGGCTGCTCTGTCGTCAGTGCCACCTTGTTCGTGTGCCGGAGGTGACCTGTTGGGTGTCCTGGGCAGTCAGGCGGTCAGTCCCGATCGGTGCAGGTCATGTCAAGATCTGTGAGGATTTCCTCTACCTCGCTCCCTGTGCGCGACACCAGTTGGGTGATGAGGTAGGAGATCTGGTTGACCGCCTCGATCAGGATCTCTCGCTCGGTGCGGCCTCCGCCGATGGTGAGGGTGTCGATCTCCTGCTCCAGCTCTTGCTGGAGGGAGTTGGCCGGACGGTGGCAGCGGGTCTCCCAGAGCGTTCTGGCAAGGTCGACGGCTGCTCGGGCGGCCCAGCCGTTGCTGAGTGGGCCGCGTCCGGTCGCTGTGGTGGTGTTCTCCACTCGTGACCACCAGGCTCCGGCGACGGCCGAGGCCTCGCGGATCACGCTCTCGCCGGCGCCAACGCGCGTGGGGACGCCGATCTCACGGTTGATCCGCGCGTTGACTTCGCGGTGGGTGCTGCCTGTCGCTGTGGCGATCTGGTGGACGAGCCGAGTGAGCCTGCGCTGCGGGTCGGGCCCGTGGTTGATCTGGTCGAGGAGCATCGGCTGGCGGTCCTCATAGGGGTCGTAGCAGTCGTATTCGCTGTCGCAGCCGCAGGCGATGAGGATTTCCGGGACGGGGATCCGGCCGCATGACGAGCACAGGTAGCTGTCGCAGTTGGCACAGATCATCGACGCGCTGTCAGTCGTGCTGAGGCCTGCTTGCTCCATGGATGTGCACTGGCCGGTACAAGGGCGCGGCTCTCGGGGGGTCGGGGGGAGGTGCAGGCCGGGTTCTGCGGCGGTACGGCGGGCAGGCTCTTCGTCGCGCCGTCGCCGGGCTTCCAAGCACATGGCCCATTCCGCGTCGTTGAGGTGGCTGCGGCAGGCGCGGACGACGGGCAGGTCGTCGTAGCCCTGCGGCCATTGCGCTCGGTTGCGTCGGCAGCGCTTTCGGGTCGTGACGCTGAAGTGGGTACAGAGCCCGTCGGTCGGCCCAGTCGAGGTCATGGGGAATCCTGTCGCGGTTTTCGTTGCGGGTTGGGGGGGTGATCGGCCGTCAGGCGCAGCTGTCGAAACCGCAGACGTAGGGGGTGTCAGTGGTGTGCCAGGGCAGGGTGAGGAACTCGGCGGTGTCCCAGGTGGTGAGGGCGGCGGTGCGGGTGTGGTATCAGCCCAGGCGCTCGATGCGGTAGGTGTCTTCGTAGTCCAGCAGGAGGTAGCCGACGAGTTGCTGGACCTCGCGGCCGGGTAGCGCGTCGGGCGTGGCGGTGGCTTTGACGTCGATGAGGGTGCGGTCGGCGATCCAGTCGGCGTCGGCGCCCTCGACGTCGGCACTGCCGGCGAACAGCGGTGCCAGCACGACCTGTTCGGGTGTGGTGGCCGCGCGTACCGTGGCCAGTCCGGTCTCGGCCGCGCCTGTCATGGCGGTCAGGTCGGTGACGGCATAGTTGGGCACCTGGTGGAGCAGGTCCTCCAGGGTCAGGCCCTCTTCTGCGCGCCCCAGTGTGGTGGTGGGCCAGAGCTGCCCGCTGCGGTAGACCTCCTCGTAGAGGGCTGCTGTGTAGCAGGCGCGGGCGAGGCGATCCTCGACCTCGGGGGTACACAGGAGGGGGCGGGTGCGGTCGTCCAGGCGGTGGGTAGTGATGAGGTGGTCGATCTCTGCCAGCAAGTCGTGTCCGAGGCGGTGCAGCACCGTGCGCCACTGGCCGGCCAGTTCGATCCCGGCGGCCACCGAGCGGTCACGCGCGTTGAGGGCACGCAGGGCAAACCGCAGGCGGTGGTCCACAGCGGATCCCAGTGTTCCCCAGTCCGGCGCTGCCTGCCCGGTCGGCGGCGCAGGGCGCTGCGTGGGGATGTGGGGGCGGCGGGTGCGCGAGCGGTATGAGGCGCGCAGGGTCGCGATGCCGGGCAGTTCGTCTGCCAGGAAAGTGTTCAGCGGTGAGGTCTTGTCGGCGATCATCGAGGTCAGGCTCATCCGGGGGTGCTGCTTTCGTCGATGTGGTGCAGGGGGCGGGCAGTGGCGGCTTGGCCGCTACCGCCGTGACGGGTAGGGGGCTTACCGCTGCTGGTGGGTGGATTGCAGCGCCGTCACGATAGGCGGCTGGCAACGGTGCGGCGGCGTTTCATCGGGTGGATGTCGCTCGATGTGCTGAAGTCCTTTGCGTAGCCGAAGAAGTGACTTGTAGTCAACATGTAGAGGGAGTATCCCCCGGCTCTCAGGGGCCCTGTGCTTCGGGCGGGTGCATGGGCGGCCAAAACGTGTGCAGAGAGCGGGTGGCGCCCGTGGCGACAGTGCGGCGACGATGACAGCGACAGTGTCCCCAACCGCCGCGACCCGGACTTCAACCTCCAGGCAGCCTTGGAGAAAGCTGCCCAGTGGCAGGAGGAGGAGTGGGAGGCGTTCCGCAAGGGGGAGGCGGCGCAGTGGGCCAACTGGGCCGAGCTGACCGCCGACGAACTTCGCCTGGTGACGCGCCCGGACCGCAATAACATGCTCCGCGTGCTGTCCGCCGATGCCCTTCGCGGCTTGGAGGCGAAGCTCACCGCAGCCGACATGGACGCGATCCGGGCCGCGAGCCGCGAGCACTACACGGCGATCGGCTACGGCGGTAAGACACCGACCTCGGCCGCTGGTATCGCGTGGCTGGACAATAACGTCGAGTGCGATGACGCCTCCAGGCGGGTCGTGGTGGCTGGCCCTGCTGCCGGCCGAGCGCCTGGCCGAGCTGATCGAGCCGCTGGACGACGACACCACCCGTAAGCTCAGCGAGGTCCTCGCCAAGAAGCAGCAGGCGGCGGTGAACGAGGCCAACAAGCGGGCCGCGATGAGCGAGGAGGACCGCAAGGCCCACGACGCGTTCAACTCGCAGGTGGACCCCGAGAAGGCGAAGGGCGTCAGCCCGGTGTGGAAGGTCGATGCCTTCCGGTGGTCCAAGAACAACCGGTGGGGCGGCACGAAGTGGCGCGTGGACCAGTTCCCGCCGAACTACGCGTTCACGGACCTCTCCGACCGCTCGGAGGACTGGTACGCGCCGTTCGACGGGCCGAACTGGGAGCGGTGCCTGAAGGACAAGGGCACCGCCGAATGGGTCAGCTGGCCGTATGACCCGCGCAGCGGTCTGCATATCCGCTCGCAGTACGTCAGCGAAGCAGCCCAGCACGGAGCCTCCGCCGACCACCGTGGCCGACGGGGGCTCCGTCGTACCCGGAGGTGCCTACTCCTGGGCGGCGGCGCCGGTCACGCGGACGTAGTCGCGCATCCGGCGGCACGGCTCCACGCGGAGCGGCGACAGTGGATGATCACAGCCTTGGCGAGTGGGTCGGAGGGCCCGTCATGGGCGAGGGGTGTCGTATGGGTGGGGGTGGTTTGGTTCGCTCGGCTTGTTGCTGTTCATGATCATTCCTCGTGTTGAGCTGGGTGACGCGTTCGCCTAGTTGCTCGACCCCGCTGAAGGTGCTGTGCGCTGGCCCGCCTACTAGGGCTGGTGCAGTGCCGGGGTTTGCGTGTTGTGGGTGCTGCTGGTGGGTGGTGATGCGGGCATGTTGGGGTTGGGGACCGCGGCGCTCGGGCTTCTCGACGTGGAGGCGCAGTCCGCTGTTGTCTCCCAGGAGCCGTATCTGGTCTTTGTCAGGGTGGCTTGAAGGCCGGCCCTTCACGCAGGGAACCGGTTTTCCGTAGTGCTGGGTGAGCATTTCGGCGAGTCCGGGTATGCCGGGACCCAGCCGGTCACCTGGACTCGGGCTTAGCTTTCCGTCGAGGCGGCCGACCGTCTTGTTCTGGGGCATGGTGTGGGTGTGAGCGGAGCCCGCGAGGACGACGGCCTTCTCGCCAGGCAAACGTCCCTGATCACCCACGATGGCGTTGAACCAGGCACGGTTGGCGTTGCGGACCCGCAGCTCGCCATCCTGGTCCTCGGAGTTGACCTGTTCGTCAGCGGTGCGCTCGTCGACGGAGCGGATGCGCATCCCGTGCGCGTGTGCTTGTTTGACGATGGTGGTGAAGGGACGCTCGTCGGTCTGCTCGAAATGACGTACGTCCAACATTTTGAGTCTGAATTCGAGAGCCCGACTCATCTGCCCCGTGGCGCAGTAGCGGTCCAGATCCCGTTGGTCGTGGCGCTCGAAGGCCTCCATGTAGACGGTTGTGACGCCGGCGTCCTTCAGGTCTTTCATGTGCCGGGCCGGCCACCGGTGCGCGCTGCCGTCTTCGTCTCCGTGCGTCTCTCCGAAGATCGCGATGTCGCTGTCCTGGAATACGGCCGCCATGGCTTGTCGCGGGGTGCCGGCGTCGCGGATCTCCTGGGCAAGGTCTCCTGGCGCTCCCGCGGGAAGATCTGGTCGACCTGGTCGAAGTCGAACACGAGGGCAGCGCGCATGGATTGGGCACTGTAGACCTCACGGCTGACGTCGGTCGTGCGGTCAAGATAGTCGCGGTACTCGGGTGTGGCCAGGGTGTCGATGACGTCGACGAGGTGGTGGACCGGGAATGCGGACGGCTCCTCGAACGTGCCGCCCTTATCCAGGATGTGGGCACCGGCGAGCCCGACCATCCCCTCCGCGAAAGTACGGTTCTCAGAAACGATCTCCTCGAAGTCCTGGGGCAGGAAGATCCGCAGAGTTTCGTCATCCCAAGCCCCCGCCTTCAGGACGTTTTCTTCTCCACTGCTCTGAAAATCATGATACAGCGCGGTCTGGAGGTCTCTGTCGGTTGGCGATTTGGTGCGGAGAAATTGCTCGCTCAGACCGGACAACTCACTGAATTCACCGATTTTCTCCGGGTTCGCGAGCAACGCTTCTTGGGCTGATTCGTACTGTTCGTCCAGCTGTCCCCGGAGGTACCCGCCCAGTTCCTCCTGCTGCTGCATCAAGGTGTGGATCGGGACCTTGGTGAAGTCCAGGATGTAGGCGGCAGCAGGGCGCGACGGTGCCAGCGGACTTGCTATCGGATCCGGTTCTCGTGGTGTGCTCATGGTGGAAGAGTCCTGTGTGCATCGGGGCAGTGGTGGCGTGATCGCATTCCCGCCGTAGGGTGCCAGCTTTTCCAGTGCCACGGGTACGGGAGAACTCCTGAAATCGCTGCGTTCTTCGTGCCCAGCCTCGATCATTCACGTGCGCGCGCCGGCGTGAGGGGGTTGGCTGGCGTGTCCGGTTCCTGATGGTCCGTTCCGTGGGCTGATCATCGCGGGTCAGGCCGGTGGGCCGCGTGTCGTCGCGGGTGTCGTCGGCGTCCACAAGCAGTTCACCGGCCGCTTCACCCGGCCCCGCCCCGCCGAGGTCCTCCTCGAACGGGTCTGCCGGGAGAACGGAGTCAGCACCAAGCTGACCAAGCCGTACTCGCCGACCATCACCGGGAAGATCGAACGCTGGCACCGCACCCTGCGTGGTGAACTGCTGGACGGCTGCGGGCCCTTCGCCAGCCTGCCCGCCGCCCAGGCCGCCATCAGCGAGTGGGTCCACACCTACAACCACGCACGGCCCCACCAGCCGCTGGACATGGCCACCCCCGCCACACTCTTCCGCCCCAACCCGCAGCCCGAGCCAGTCAAGGTCGTGGCCACTCAGCGATCGACGGCGGCATCCAAGCCTCAGAACACCGAGACCCCAGAGGTCCTGCTGGCGCCCTCGGCCGGTGCCGTGGAGTTCGACACCGTGATCTCCGCCAGCGGCCAGCTCAACGTCATCCCCTCCGTGCAGCGCATCCGCCTGGGAGCCGAGCGCGCGGGCCTGCGGGAAGCGTCAAGCAAGTCCTGAGACCTCACACCACAGACCAAGGCGCCCACCCCGGAGCAGGTGGCGAAGCTGACGAAACAAGAGGTCTCGCGGTCCTGGTGAAGTTCCCCCGTTGATCTGGACAGCTTGATACTGGGACGGTTGGGTCCCGGAGGAAGCAGTCCAGGTAGTGAGTGGCAAGAGCAACATGAGCA
>NZ_JBGCCO010000060.1:0-28937 GCF_041262605.1 Kitasatospora sp. GAS1066B | reverse complement strand
CATTGGGGGTGAAGGACACCGTCGCCTGACCAGCGCCCGCAGCACTCGCGTGCACCCCGGACGGGGCCGCCGGCGCCGGCGGCACCGCCACCCCGATCGGGGCGCTCAGGCCGGTGGCCGGGACGGTGGTCTGCGCGCCGCCACCGGCCGGCACCTCCACCACCCGATTGTGGCCGTAGTCGGCGATGAACAGGTCCCCGGCCGCGTCCACCGCCACCCCTGTCGGCTGGATCAGGCCGGTGCCGACGGTGCTCTGGGTGCCGCCGGCCGGTACCTTCACCACCCGATTGTTGCCGATGTCGGTGATGAAGACGTCCCCGGCCGCGTCCACCGCCACCCCGCCCGGGGCGTTCAGGCCGGTGGCCGGGACGGTGGTCTGGGTGCCGCCGGGCGTCACCTCCACCACCCGATTGTTGAACTGGTCGACGATGAACACGTCCCCGGCCGCGTCCACCGCCACCCCTTCCGGGCCGCTCAGGCCGGTGGCCGGGACGGTGGTCTGCGCGCCGCCACCGGCCGGCACCTCCACCACCCGATTGTTGCTGTAGTCGGCGATGAACACGTCACCGGCCGCGTCCACCGCCACATCGGCCGGGTTGCTCAGGCCGGTGCCGACGGTGTTCTGTGTGCCGCCGCCGGCCGGAACCTCCACCACCCGACTGTGGCTGTAGTCGGCGATGAACACGTCACCGGCCGCGTCCACCGCCACCCCTGTCGGGCCGCTCAGGCCGGTGGCCGGGACGGTGGTCTGGGTGCCGCCGGGCGTCACCTCCACCACCTGATTGTTGTTGACGTCGGCGATGAACAGCGGTGCGCTGCCCGGGACCGGGGCTGCGGCCGCGGCCGGGGTCGCGGTCAGCATCGTCAACCCCGCCCCACTCAGACACGCCGCCAGCAGCACCGACATCGAACGTCGCACAACCCTACGGCCGACCGGCGTACCGGGGACCGCGCCGGGCGCGCCCGCATTCACGTCATCGAACATGTCAACACTCCTGGAAGTAAAGGGGCCCCGGGCCGTGGACCGGCCGCGGAGAGAGCGGGAACAGCGCGCGGCACCACCGGGCCGGCGCCGAACTCAGGCCCGACCTGATCCCAGCCCCGCACAGGGCCGCGGTCCTGGCACGGGAGCGACAATGCACCCGTACCTGAGAAGCCATCACCACAACGCTCATGACGCCACCACCCACCCGACCGCCCACCCGGCCCACAGGGACCCCCGCCAACATCCACCGGGCCGTCCGCGGCGGCTGTCCTGGGAGTGTGACGGTGGCCCGTGCGCATGGTGCTGGTGGCTCGGTGCTGGCCGGGTGGGCGCCGTTCTGGCGCGGCTGTCCAGGTTGTCGGCGCGCGTTGGTTGGATGTCCTGCGGGATCGGTGCTTGCCGTTGGTCGGTGGTGTGATGTCCGGGTTGGTTTCTGGGCGGGCGAGGTGCCCGAGGTGACGCGGTGCTCTGGCGATCGGCGTGGGGCGGGTGCTGAGGGCATTGTGGGCTTGTGTTCTCTTGTTGTCGATGCGTGGGGCCGCCTGAACGACACACCGGTGATGACCCCGTCCCCGCCTCCCGGGCGCGCTGGTGTTCCCTCAACTCGCCGCCGGGTAACTGCCGAAGGAGGACTTTCCTCGCCTGGCCGCGTGCAGGCTGCTCGCGGCCTACGACCCGAACCAGTCGGCCGGCTGGCCGCCGCGACCGGTGAGGAGGCCGCGCTGGAGCGGGGTGAACTCGATGATGCCTCCCGGCTGGTGGATGCCACACTCGACTGCGTCCTCGACTCGGGGCAGCACATCGTGGTGCCAGGTGCGGAGCGTGCTGTTGACATACTCCCCGGCGTAGACGCGGGGATTCCCCTCAGCCTCGCGGCTGAGCCGCTGCGCGTGTCCGCTGCGGTCGGGATGCTTGGGCCAACCGCAGCCCGGTGACGCGGGCCATCAGGTCCAGCTTTGGAAGGTGTGCGTTCCGGCGCACGATCGGCAGCATCTGGTAGCGGCCGTCGGCTCCCATGCGGATCTCCTGGGAGGTCAGGTGCTGGGCGTACGGGTCGTGGGCGACCGCCGAGATCTTGAGGTGCTCGTGGCCGACCTCGCGCACGATGGTCTGCTGGCGCTCCAACGACAGGCTGCTGGCTCCGGGCACCGCGGTCTCAACCATCAGCCGGCCACCGGCGGTGAGGGCCCTCGCGCAACAGTCCAGGCAGGCGAGCTGCCGTTCCTGGGGGCAGTAGGAGGAAGGTGCTGGCCACCGTGTAGCTGGGCGGGTAGAGCTCGTGGACGGTGAAGGCGGTCATGTCGGCGATCCTCACCTGGGCAGGTCCCCGGCGGGACAGCGGGCGCTCGGTCATCTTCGGTGAGGCGTCCGGGCCGAGCACGCGGGTGCCGCGCCGGGCGAGCGGCAGCGCGATGCGGCCGGTGTCGACCCGAGCTCGGGCGCGTGGCCGCCGGCCGCCGGCCGCCAAGTGGTGCAGCGCGTCGGCGGTCAGCTCTTCGTCGAAGCCGAGCGCGTCACTGTCGTATGAGGCGGCCCAAACCGGTTCCACAGCCTCCCCTGGGCGTCGAAGTCGTTCAACGTCCTTACTCCTCCGTTGTCGTGGCGAGGGCCGGGCCCACCGAAGGCGAGGCCCGGCCCGGTGAACTGGTCGCGGATCAGGCGATCAGCGACCAGTGGGTGACGGTGATAAATCATGATCGGCTGGGGGCCCAGGTCATGCCGGCCCCGGAAGCTGGGGGCCTGTTGCGGGGGTCATGGAAAGGCAACCTGGGGACGCGGGGTCCTGGAGGAGTCACGGTGGCTTGCGCGAGGGGTGACCTGGGCGCGGCTGGGACTGGTTCGGGTGGGGGGTCGCCCTTTGGGATGACGTCACGTCATATACCGCGTCGGATGGCGTCTTCTGGCAGGACAGCACCCAACGGGACATGTATTGGGCAGCGACGGCCAGTGGAGAGGAGCGGCTCGGTTGCGATACGACGTGCGGGAACAGGCATGCATCCCCGTGGCGGGAGGCGGGCAGGGCGGCACGGGGGCGGCGCAGCGGGACATGCTGTCCGTGACGGAGGTTTTCCGCAGGTGTGAGGACGTCACGGCGGTGTACGGGGACACGCCTGGGGAGGGCGTGGCGCTCGTCGAGTGGCTCCTGGGCCTGGTCTATGCGGCAGGCCGGTATCCGCGGACCGAGGAGGAATGGGGGGTGTGGGTGCAGGAGCGCCGGTCGCTGGCGGGGGTCGCCGACTGGCTGGAGCAGCACCCCGGGTGCTGGGATCTGTTCGACCCGGTGGAACCGCTGGGGCAGAACGCGCTGCTGGCACCGCACTTGGATGCCCATGGGGTGGGGCCGGCCCAGTTGTTCATCGAACGCGCAGGTGACTACAGCCTGCACTTCGACCACCACCACCTGCATCACAATGTGCCGGTGGCGGCTGACGCGGCGTTTCGCGCGATGCTGACCCAGCATGTCTACGGGCTGGGCGGCAGGGCCAAGATCAAGGCCAAGGACATGGGCCTGCCGGCGGCGTTCACCAACAATGCGGTCTGCCGCTTGGGCGGGCGCCTGCGGGTCCTGGCGCTGGGGGACAGTCTGGGCGACACGCTGCGCCTGAATCTGGTCCCTTGGGAGGGTGAAGCGGGGAGCGTCAACTTGACCTGGACCGCAAGGGCGCGGCGGACCTTCGCCGCCGGCGGCCTTGCGGAGGCCCGGCTGCCGGAGGGCCCGGCGGACCTGCACACTGTGCTGGGCCGCTCGGTGATCATGCGGGCGGTGCGCCTGCCGGGCGGCGCGCTGGGGGTGGACCGCGTTCTTCTGGGCCCGGGGGAACTGCTTGGCGCCCTGCCCGCCCTCTACCTGCAGGACGCGCTCACCGGTGAGAACGCGACCGGCGCCACGGTCCTGCTCAAGCCGTCGGCGGTGCGCGACCTGTGGCGCAGCTGCCCGACGCTATACGCCGCCATCGCAGCCGGTGGCAGCGGCGGTCTCTACGGTCGCCTGGCCCGGCTGTCGCAGCGGCGGGTGGATCTGTGGATGGTGGGCATCATCGCCCGGCAGACGAAGGTCACCTCCTGGGCCTGCGACATCTTCCCCTACGCCGCCGGACGGCAGGAGGAGTTGCGTGAGGCCGCCGAGCGGTGCGAGCAGATCTGCGAGCACGCCGCCAAGGCTCTCTACGTCGCCGCGGCCACCGCACGCGAGATCGCCTACCCCTACACCAGCCCCAGCCCCAAGCCGGCTCAGCTGGCCCGTTTCAATGGCGAGCCGCAGATGTGGGCTTCAGCCGCTCCTGCCGTCCATGCCGTGCTTGAGTCCGTCGCCGAGGGGCGCTGCGCCAGCGACGTACTGGCAGATTTCGATCGAGAGGTCCGCGACCTGGCCTTCACGGCGCTGAAGGCCCGCCTGGGCAGCCTTTCGGTCTCAGGGCGCGCTTTGCAGGCCCGTGCCCGGTGCCTGGCGCGTTTTCGGCAGTTGCTGGATTGCCCGAAGGCCCCTGATCACCTGGGAGAGGATGCATGCGCGAGTTGCTGCTAGAGAAATCACCCGCTGCCCTGTTCACCGACTGGCTGTGCAACCTGGTCAGCGAGGAGCAGTTCACCATGCTCGCCGCCCTGCGCCGCCCTGGGGGCTTCAAGGGGCCGGGTTTCACGGCCGCGCACTTCGCTCCGCTGCCCACCCAGCAGCCGGTCTTCGAATACGTCGCGTTTCTGTTCGCCTGCTACCACGCCGAGCGCGGCGTACCCGATCGTGGCTACGGGGATATGGGAAGCGCCCTGCGCAGGGTCGGCTCGGGTGCCGGCCACGGCCCGGGCGACCCCGGTGCGGCCCGGCTGATGGACCGCTTGGTGACTTCCCACCACATCCCGCGCCGTCCTCTGCACCTGGCCATCGCACGGATCCGAACCGGCGGCACGATGCCGCCCTCGTGGACGCGGCTGACCGAAGACCTGTCCGTGTGGAAGGCGCGGGAGCCCTACGGACGCAACGTGCGCTACGACTGGGTCCGCTCCTTCTGCCTTCCGACACCTGCCCCTGTCCGTACACTCGCCACCGGAGGGTCCACGTGAGTACGCCCGACATCGCGCCGAACGGCCACCAGTACCTGTCCCTGCACCTGCTGGAGAGCCTGGTGGCGGTCCTGCCGGTGCGTGATGAGAACGGCCTGCCCAAGACGCTCCCCTTCGGTGGCTGCACCCGCACCATGATCACCTCCCAGGCGCGGCGCCGGGCCGAGCGCACCCACACGCGCACCCGCGCCAATGCCGGCCAAGGTCCGCTGGCCGGACACACCATGGGGGTGCGCACCCGCGAGTGGGCCAAGCTCACCGCCGCTGCCCTGAGCACCACCTATGGCTGGGAGGCCGAGCGGGCGCTGGCCACGGCCAAAGCGGTCCTGGAGGGGGTGGGTCTGAAGTTCGGCGACAGGCCCACAACGAAGGACCACACGAAGGTCCTCGTATTCGCGCCGCAGACCGCGGCCGACACCATCGCCGATCACCTGGCGGCCAATGCCATCCAGGTCAGCGCGTGGGTGGCCGACTACACCAAGGCCAAGGAAGCCGCCCCAGCGGGCAAGGCCAAAGGCAGGGGCAAGAAGGCCGGCATCGACAGCGCGAGCGAGCACGCCGAAGAGCCCAAGCCCTGCGCGGAGGAGAAGCTGCCCCCCTTGCCGAAGGACATCCGTACCGCCGTCCTGACGGCTCTTGCTCCCGGCGACGCCATCGACATCGCCCTCTACGGGCGCTTCCTGGCCGAGATCGCCGACTCCCCCAACGTGGACGGCGCGATCCAGAGCGGCCACGCCTTCACCGTGCACGCCGCCGAGCACATCGACGACTTCTACTCGGCGGCCGATGACGCCAAGCTGGACCGCAAGTCCCACGCCACCGCCCTGGGCCACCTCGAGGGCATGGATGACACCGGGGCGGGCATGACGGGCTACCAGTCCCTCATCAGCGGGACGTTCTACCGCCATGCCGCTCTGGACCGCTCCAAGCTGCGCGCGAATCTGATCAGCGCCGGCTTTGCGGCCGACAAGGTCGAGGCCGCCGCCGAAGCAGCCGAACGCGAGTTCGTCGACGCATTCGTCAACGCCATGCCGCGCGCCAAGACCAACACCACCGCCTCCAGCGGATCCTTGCCCAAATTCGTCCTCGCCTTCGAGGGCGCACGCCCTTTCAACTACGCCGGCGTGTTCGAGACGCCCATCGACGCGTACGAGGCCAGCGTGGCCTCCCTAAGAGCCACCACGCTGCTCCTGGACCAGCACACACTGGTCATGCGCAAGCGCGGCGACGTCAGCGCCGCACGCCTGCTGACCTACGACCTCGCCGTGTCGGCGCTGCTCGCAGAGCGGGCCACCGCCGGCCAGTTGCCCGGCGCCGAGGTCGAGAACACCGCGGAGTTGACGTGCCGATGACCTGCAGCGTGCTGCTCATGCGGCTGGCCGGCCCCCTGCAGTCATGGGGATCCGTGGGCCGATTCGACCACCGCGACACCCTCGCCCGCCCCACCAAATCCGGTGCCATCGGACTGGCCGCCGCCGCGCTGGGCCTGGAGCGCCACCACGACCTCGGGTGGCTGGCCGGGTTGCGTTTCGGCGTGCGGGCCGACCGGCCCGGCATCGCGGTGCGCGACTTCCAGGTCGCCGGGGGCGGCCCCTACCCGCTGCGCCCGCGCGACATGATCACCGATCCCCGGCGCGCCGACAAAGCCGCCGAGCCCCTGGAAGCCGCCACGGGAACGACTTTCGGCACCGGCACCGGCACCGCCCACTGGCTCGCGAACTGGTACGGCGCTCCCAAGGGCGTCGCCCCGGACCGCGACACCGGTGTCCTGACCGCCGCCAACACCACCACCCGAGACCCGCTGACCAGCAACCGCTGGTACCTGGCCGACGCCGCATTCGTCGCCGCACTCGAACACCCCGACCGGGTTCTGCTCGAGAAGCTCTCCCACGCCCTGGAGCATCCGGCACGGCTGCTGTGGCTGGGGCGCAAATCCTGCCCCCCGTGCGGCACGATCTCCGGCGGCGTCCATCCCGGCCCCCTCGAAAGCGTCCTGACAGCCACCGCCCTGCTGCCCAACGCCACCGCACAGCGACCGTGGACCTGGCTCGAGGCACACCCCAGCGCCTCGGGCGCCACCCAGATCAACGACCAGCCCATCACCTTCGATGCCCTGCAGCGCGCCTACGCCCCGCGCTGGGAGATCCGCACCCGCACCTTCCCCACCGCGACCATCGGATGGGACATCATCGCGTGAGCACCGCCCGCCTCATCACCCGCCACAGCATCCTGCCGCTCGACGCCCGTCATCCCCTGACCCAACGAGCCCTCCTCGACGCCCAGGACATGCACCGCCTGGTCATGTCCGGCTTCCGCGGCTGGGTCGCCGACGGACAGCGCGACGCGCGAGCCCAGATGGGCGTCCTGTCCACCTGGTCCGTCGACCTCAAGACCGACACCCTGCTGATCGTCGTCCAGTCCCGGATCACCCCTAACTGGACCACCATCCCCAAAACCGCCCTGCGCGCTCCCGTGACCACCCAGGCCATCGACCAGCGCATCCACGAGGGCGACACCTACACCTTTCGTACCGTCATCTGCCCCACCAGTACCCGGCGCGACGCTAAAACCGGTCAATCCACTCGCAAACGGCTGCCCCACACCCAGCCCGAACGCGTGCGCCAATGGATCGGACAACGCTTCCAAAACCCCGCAGAACCCGCTCACACCGCCACCGGCGTCCACCGCATCGGAGCCGCCGCCGATCCCGCCGCCCTCGCCGTCCGCATCCTGCCGCCGGTCGTCAGCGACCAGCACCAGGGCCTCAAGATCAGCCGCGCCGAGGTGTGCGGCACCCTGACCGTCACCGACCCCGACGCCTTCCTCGCCGCCTTGACCCAGGGCCTGGGCCGAGGACGCGCCTACAGCTGCGGCCTGCTGCTGACCCGCCCCGGATGATCAACCCGCCACCGACCAGCAGCGGCCCGCAAACCGCCGCTCAGCCGCGGCCACCGCCCCTACCACGCCGGCGCCCACGCTGCGCGCCCCACGACGAACCCCACGCTCTCACAAGTCGCCCCCGCCAGCCCGCTGGCCGAACGCCGCACCGCGCCGACCGGCAGAGCAGACGCGGCGGGGATGAACCAGGCACATGTATCTGGCCAACTCGCCCTGCCCCAGCAGGGACGTGGCCCGGCCAGCTGCCCGTCACCACCCGCCCTGCTGGCCGGCACCACCACCAACGACGCGCAGGAGCCCGCTCCGCGCGACACGGTACCGCGGTGCCTGACCGCTGCCCGGCCGGCCCGACGGCAGCGGTCAGGCCCACTCCTGCTTCGCACGACCCGAACCATCCGGCACGACCATGGCCGAGCGTTCGCCGGCGCGGCCGGCGGGAGCACACATGAGCAGCCGGCCACCGGGGCCACTTCGCCAACCGGGTGATCCACACGCTCGCCGCGTCACCCGGATCGCCAGGACTTCTCTCCCCAGTTGGGCCCGGGCCCGGTTGCTCCGCTGTGTGAAGAGCCTCCCCTGCCGGGACCGGGCCCGCCATGCCGCAGGCGGCTCACCCCTGCCTCTCCGAGCCGCTGGAAAGGAGGCAGGACCGTGGGACACGTACCCCAGGGTATGGGCCGAATCCGCTGGTGGTGGATTCGGCTGGTGACAGCGGACCAACCGGCAAGGTGCCTCTATTGGCCACCCCATGTCCCAGCGGGACCGCGCATGGTGAGAATGTACGATCAGGCCGGCGACTGCGCGGCGGTCCTGATCTGGCAGGTGTGTGACGCCTGTCGCTACGGCAGGATCAAGGCAATCTACCTGTGGGGCGGATGGCAGCGGCAAGGATACGGCCGCCTGCTGATCGAACGGGCCCTGCGCGAAGGCCCCGGCTACACCTGGATCACCACCCCTCAGACCCCAGCTGGTCGAGGCTTCTTCACCACGATAACCGCACATAACGGCACAGCATTCAGCGAGCACGACTGCGGCTGCGAGCACCTGCGCAAGCACCAGGTGGTTACGCCCGCCCCCACCCTCCCACGCGACAGACTCCCGGTCCTGGATCCTATGGATGCCACCGCCCGCAGCTGTGAACACCCGCAGCCGTCGCACGAGCCGAGCGCCCCGCCCGGCCAGAGCAGGCCTGTCCCTCGAAGTGACGTTCCCCCAAGGCCGGGAAGTTAGCGTTTTGGGTGTGGCTGCAAGGCAACGGACGCCGATGGCGCGGCTGCCGCCTAGCAGCTGGTGCGGACTCTCTTGACCAGCCCTTTTTCGGTCCAGCGGGCGAGTTGCCGGTAGGTGGTGACGAGGGTGACGTCACCGACGAGCTCGGCGATCTCTCTGGCCCGCCACTGCCGTTCGGGCACTTCCCGCAGCACGGCCAGAAGGGGTTCGTGGTGCTACCGAAACAGTGGATCGTCGAGCGGTTCTTCGCGCACCTGCTGCGATCCCGGCGCCTGGTGCGCGGCTTCGAGCACCGCACGGTCAGCGCCGAGGCGATGGTCCACTGGTCGATGACGCTGCTCATGAGTCGTCGCCTGGCCCGGCCACATCCTTCGCGAGCGTGAACCGGCCCAGTGCGGGCTCGGTCAGCCAGCCGCGGGCCACCAGGCGCTTCGCCTTCGACCGCAATGCCTCCACCCTGGCCGGCACCGCCTCCAGGCCGAAGCCGACAGTCAACTCTCGGCAGGTCAGCGGCCCTTGACCGAGCCGATCTCAGTCCGCGAGCGCGCGCAGGATGCGTTGGTAGTCCACCGACAACACCGACCAGGCCAGCCCCACGCGCCACACCGGCACCACCGTTCTCGGCTTCGCCGCATCCGCAGGCCCAGGCCGCACCGGCTGCGCATCCGCCTCTCGTGAAGCCCGGCAGGCCTGGGGCCCGGCAGGGCTGTCGCCCTCCGGAGCCAACACGGCGTCAACCCGCGTGCGGGCGATCGCCCACTCCTCCCACTCCCGCTCGGCCGCGGCCAACTCGGCCTGGATACGGTCGGCCTCCCGCAGCCCGTCCACACGACGACGAGCAGCACACTCACGCTCTTCCAGCAGCCCGACCACTGACGGCATTCACGACCTCCCCAGGGAACGACAGCCCGACAGGCCACAACTCCCACGAAAGCACCCGTTCTATGCCTGACCAGCGGAAACGCAGCGATCATGGTTGGAAAGACAACTCTGACAGGGGTCATCCCGCGCGTTGCGGGGCGGTTGGTCGAGCGGCCGGGAGAGTGAGGTTCCCCCAAGCTGCGGCACGCGTCGGGTCATCCCCGCGTGTGCGGGGCCGATCGGCCTGCGCGGCCGCCTGTTGCTGCCCACCGCACAGCCGTTCGCGGACGGGGCATGCCGGAAGGCAGTGTGTGGGCTGCGAACCGGAAGGCCGCTACCTGCCGAACTGTGACCATACCCCGTGGCGGCCTTGATGTCCTTCACGTCTGCCGGAGTGTCGAGGATAGTTGGACCAAGCGCGGTGCGACGCTGAAACGCCACCATCGCCAGACAGCCCCGGCTGGCCGGGCAGATCGCGGCCACGGCCACGGAGTTGGCCGCACGGGCTGCCGCGCGCACCCGGCGGGCGATGGCCATAACAGTCTGTCCGTTCACGGCGCTACCCGTGCTCATGGCGCTGCCGACCTGCGTCCACACCGCGAGGTGCACGGCGACCACCTGCTTTCGAGCGGACACCACGGCACACTGCGCGCAACCCGGGCGATGGCGGTGCTCCGGCTCGGCGGCCTGGATCAATGCGGGACCCGGTAGCGTCAGTCGGGCGAAGGGCCAGATCCGCCGACAACATCACCACGCACATCCTCGCTGTCAGACGACGTCGCATCCGCCGGGAGATCTGCGACGACATCCACGAAGCCTTCTTCGGCTCTGTCTCCTGCCCACTCACCCAGTGACACGTCCAACGTCTCTGCCAGGACTTCTTGGGGAGCGGCGGTCTGCTGTCGTGGGTTGGTCCTGTTCGCGGATGTCGGGGGCGGGGACGGTGGCGGGTTGGCGTCGTAGAGTTCGGGGCAATGGCCATTCGTGGCCATCGTGTCAGTCATGACGAAACAGGAGAACACGTGGCATCGACATCCGATATGCCCGGTGGCGTGGAGTCCACCATCGCGCTGCTCACAGCAGAGCTGCCCCGCCTGGAGGAGCGCCAGCGCGTCTTGGAGCAGGATCTGGCGGTAGTCACCGCGCGCCTGGGCGCGGTGCGCTCGGCTCTGACGAGCCTTCAGGCACTTTCCGACGCCGCGATGTTGCCCGAGGCGGGCGCGGGGGGCGGACGGCCGGCAGCAGATGAGGCGGCCGGTGAGGTGCCTGCGCCAGGTACGGTGCCACCCAGGCGCCGCGGTTCGAAGAGCGCCTCGGGCAAGCAGCCGTCCGCCTCGCGCGACAGCGCTTCGCCCAAGGCCGCGGCAGGGGGCAGGCCGACGGGGCGCTCGAGCGGTTCGCGATCCGTGGCGAGGGGGACCAACGCGAAAAAGAGCCCCGCCGCCCCGAAGCCGGTGCCCGTTGGCGCCGTCCGGCGCACATCTCGGCTGTCGCAGGACATCCTGGACCATCTGGCACAGGCCCCGGCCCCGCTACGGGCGGGGGAGGTCAACACGGCCCTGGGACGTGAGGAGAGCCGCGGTTCGATCAACGCGGTACGCACCTCTCTGGAGCGCCTGGCGAAGGCGGCCAAGGTGGAGCGCAGCGGGCGCGGCCTGTACCAGGCCGTTTCCGGCTGACTGCTCGGTGACTGGTGCCGGGATCCCGGACACAGGGTGGGGCTACCCGGGATCCCTGGCCACCGGCACCAATGCAGTCGCGAAGTCGCGTAACGCCTGCGGCTAGCCCTGACAGGGTTGCGGGGCGCAAGGCGCGTCCTGGTAGATCCCCGCGCGTGCGGGGCAGGGTCGTGCCGTGGCGACTGGGAGCGCCACCCGTCGGAAGCATCCGCGTGCTGCGAGGTCGCCGCTGCCGGGCTGTGACGGTACCTCTCCACGGCCTCGATGTCCTGCACCTGCGCGGGGTGTCGAAAGCGTCATCCGCGGCCGGCGCCGGCGCACCACCATCCCCGTGCCTCGCCCGCCGGGCCTGGTCAACCGGCAGTTCGCCGCCCAACGGCCCAACCAGCTATGGCTGGCCGACCTGACCTACGTGCGGACCTGGCAGGGCTGGGTCTACTTCGCGTTCGTCCTGGACGCCTACTCGCGCCGATCCGTGGGCTGACAGGTCACAGAGCGATTGGCCGCATTCGGCGCTTCGGCGTCGGTCGGTTCTGGCGCGGACTGGGACGACAACGCGGTGGCCGAGGCGTTGAAAGCCACGTTCGAGGCTGAACTGATCGAGCGTCAGGGGCCGTGGCGGGATCTCGACGAGGTCGAGCGAGGCGTCTTCCAGTGGGTCGGGTGGTACACCGGGACCGACTCCACTCCCCCTTGGCTACGTCCCCCAGACGAGTAGGAGCAGGCCTACCGGACGAGAGTGGAGCAAGCCCCACAGATCACATGATCGCAGACTCCACAAAACCCGGGGCAGCTCAGCCGAACTGAACGGCCGTTGACATCGTGCTCTTGATTCCCGAAGAACTGCTTCCTCCGGGCTCGTATGTCACATTCTCCAGGTGTCCAATCGCAGGATGGAGCGTTCAGCCAGTGGGGTGATCCCCCGCGGTGAGGGCCGATGCGTCCAGGGCGTGGGCCTGTCTGGGGCTATCCCCGCGAGCTGGGGCGGGGCTCTGCGATGGTTGTGCAGCCTCGGGGGTCATCCCGCGTGTGCAGGGCGGTGGGTCGAGGATCATCCCCGCGTGTGCGGGGCCGGTCGGCCTGCGCGGCCGCGTGGTGCTGCCCACCGTGCCGTTCGCGGACGGAGCATGCCGGAAGGCAGTGTGTGGGCTGCGGATCGGCTGGCCGCTACCTGCCGAGCTGTGACGATATCTCGTGGCGGCCTTGATGTCCCTCATGTCTGCCGGAGTGTCGAGGATAGTTGGACCGGGCGCGGTCCGATGGACCTCTACGGGGCCGGTGGGCGTGGGGGTACGGTTGCCGGTCCGTGTCGGCGGCGGCTGAACCGTGGTTCTGGATCACGTTTCCGGACCAGGACTACGGAGCGTCACCCAGTCCGCGATCATGAACGGTCGTGGCTGACGCGCTCCTCCACAACCTCTGGTTCCACCGGAGCGACGGCGCCAACTGATGACAGCGCGGCAGGACAGCGCCGCCCGTGCATCGAGTTACAGGTCCGCCGCTGCACGCAAACGAGGGCAGCAACACGGCCGCCGACCATATCGCCGCTGCCCGCCTGGCCCGGCCAGCCGCCGAAAAAGTATCGGCGCGGACGGCAGACCCTGGTCCGCACCGACTCCGCGCTGGCACCCACGAGCTAATGAACTGGCATGCCGCGCAGGGCCGGTGGCTGCCGTACTCGGGAGCCGTCCTGCGACTCCCCACCCCCTGCTGCAGCCAGGCCAGCCAACGCCTTTGCTGGTGTGACCGTTTGATCGTCATAGGGACGTCCGAGCGACCACGGCACCGACACTCCGGCAGATGTGCACAGTACTGAACCTGTAACGAGATACGTTGCGGTCCAGCAGGTATCCATCCCGCCGCCCTCCCGGTCACATCCCCACACACGAGAGAACACCCGGGAGCGAGTATCGGCATCGGGTCGCGCCGGCTGTCGGCCCCGCATGGCGGGGATGCTCCACTCCTGAAAGCACCAAGGACCGTGCCGACGGATCGGCCCCGCCACGGGGATGACTCTGACGGATGGCGCGATCGATCCTGCCCCGACGGCCCCACCAGACACGGGGATGACCCCGATCGGGGACACGGCCCCGCCTCTTGGCCCCGTACACCGGGGATCATTACCCTGATCGGGCGATTGCGCCCTGTGCCCCGCACGGCGTGGGGATGACCCCGTACCGGACACGCTCGCTCCCCACCTGCTGGTCCCCGCCCGGTCTCGAACACGTCGCCAACTTCCCTTCGCGCCCGACCTGCTCGGCGGCCAAGGTGCCGGAGGGCGCAGCACGGGCCGCTGCTCTTGAGGGTGCGGCGCTGGGCAGAAGGCGACGTGGACCGGAGCGACCATCGAGCCGGTGCGGCAGTGTGTGGCGGAGGAACTGAACCTCTACTCGCCCTGCGCCAGTACCTCTCCCGCGACGGCCATGATCGCGGATAAGAAGATCAAGGACCACGCCATCGTCGAGCAACTCCTCAAGGACCTCGAGGAGGCGAGCATGGGCGATGGTGAGGTCCCCTGGTGGAAGCTTTATGCGTGTGGTGGTTGCCGCTGGTCCTTGCGCAGCCGTACCCGGCCGCGGATGCCCGTCAAATCGGGAGGCGGTCGGACTGCCGGGCGGGGCGGGTGCGAGGATGGTGGGCACTGTGACGACCTGGCAGATCCGCATGCTGCGCGCCGTGGTCTTCGCCATCTTGTGTGTGGCGTTGGCCGCCGCCGCGCACGTCAGCATGTCCGATGCCGCGCTGCCGGGGCCGGTGCTGGCGGGGACGTTCGCCGGGACGGCGGGCAGCACCTGGCTTCTGGCCGGGCACCGGCGCGGACTTGCGGTGATCAGCGGGTGGATGGTTGCCGTCCAGGGCGCGCTGCACGTGTTGTTCGAGGCGACCGCGTCGGTGGGTGCCGGGCCGGTCCGGGTGGTCGGTGGCGGGCCTGACTGGGTGAACCTGCTGCTCTGTACGCCTGGTGGTGTGAACCCGGCCGGGATGAGCCCGGGTGCTCTGGCCAGGATGGCTGGCCTGGATCCCGGCATGCTGCCGGTCACGGGCTCGAATGCCATGGCTCCGATGGCCGGCATGGCGAACATGAGCGGCATGCCGGCTGCGGGTTCCGTGCACGGCATGGTCGGCATGGGTTCGACGCCGCTGGTGGGCGGCCTGTCCGCGGGCATGGTGATCGCCCACCTGCTGGCAGCCCTTGCCTGTGCGCTGCTGCTCTGGCGGGGCGAAGCGGCGATCACCGGCCTGTTCGAGGCGCTGCGCGCGCTGGCCGAGGTTTTCCTGCCGGTTCTCGCGCTGCTCGCCCTCACCGCGCGTGGGTGTGAACCGTCGGCGCTGATGCGCCCCAGGCCCTGTCACCTGCGGATCCCGCGCCTGGCGGTGCTCTCGTACGCGGTGGTACGGCGTGGGCCGCCCCGCGCCGCCATGGCTTTCTAGAGCGCCCGCCACATCCCGTGCCCCTGCGTCAGCCGCGCTTTTTCGTGCGGTTCGCTGGCGCTGTCCGGTGTGCGCGCGGGCAGGTCACCCCTGCGTGCCGGCCGCGTCGGCCGGATGACGCACGGGAGTTGGCCGCCACACCACCGTGAACACGGCGTCCGGCTTGTGCCTGCGCCGCTGCCTGGCCCATGGCGCGTCCTGATCAAAGGGGTCGCGTCGTGATGGGCGCTGGCCGCGTCCGGGTGGGTGGTGTGGTGCGCCGTTGCCTGTTCGACGGTTCCGCTGGTGCGGTGCCGTCCTTGTTCCTGCTGTCAGGACCCCTCATGAACAACAGAAGTACCGCTGTTCCCCACCCGTTCATCGGCGCCGAGCGCATCGAGCACAGCGGCGACGAGCCGCTGCGAACGGTGCCGGCAGGGCCCCGGCGCGGCCAGCGTCAGTGCGCGCAGCCGCCGGGCACCGGCCAGCCAGCCGGCGCAGTCGGCACACCGCGTCGGGTGCGAGGAGCTTGGCGGCGGGCCGTCGTCGTCCGTGAACTCGCCGTCGAGGTGGGCGGACATCGCGGCGCGGTAGTCGGCACAGGTCATGGGCTCATGCTCCTCCATCAGGCGTACGCGGTGGTAGTGCCATTGGCGGCCACCGAGGCCTGGCGGTCGCAGGTGCGCCGTGGATGACGAGCAGTTGACGGCCCTGGCGCTGGCCGCCGGGCGGGGGCGGGCGGCGGACGTGGAGGCGTTCGTGCGGGCCACGCATCGCGATGTGTGGCGGTTCGTGGCGCACCTCACGGACGTTGATTCCGCCGACGACCTGGCCCAGGAGACCTTCCTGCGGGCGTTGCGGGGCCTGCCTGCCTTCGCCGGCCGGTCCTCGGCGCGCACCTGGCTGCTGTCGATAGCCCGGCGCGCGGTGGTGGACCGTTATCGCAGTGCGGCGGCCCGGCCGCGGTGCGCGGCGCTATCCGACTGGGAGGAGGCTGCCGAGCTCCAGGTGTGTGCGGTGGTGGGCTTCGAGGACCAGGTGGTGCTGGCCGACCTGCTGGCCTCCGTTCCGGCCCAGCGGCGGGAGGCGTTCGTGCTGACCCAGGTGGTCGGGCTGAGCTACGCGCAGGCCGCGGCTGTGGCCGGGTGTCCGGTGGGCACGGTGCGCTCGCGGGTCGCCCGGGCCCGGGGCCAGCTCGTCGCGCTGCTGCGCTCGGCGGAGTGCGAGGACGAGCCCTGTCCGGGATCGCTGGGCGCTGGCGCGGCCCTCTCCCGGCCGGGTGGGCGTGCGGCCGTGGCCGCCTGACCGGCTGCCTCGTTCTGCTGTTTCGAATTGATGTCCGCCGACGCCTCACTCCCGGCGTCGGCGGACCATGACCTGGAGATCGCATTGAGTTCGATGACCACACCCGTGTCCGGTGCGCGCGCCGCGGCGCGGCCTGGCCGGGTCTTGCTCGGCTTCGCCCTGCTGCTCGTGCTGCTGTTCGGTGCCTCGTATGCGGCTGGCCGGTGGGTGGGGCCGCCGGCGTCTGGCCCGACGGGGCCCGTGCGGGGGCCGCGGGGCGATGACATGTCCGGCATGCGGGTGGATGGACTGCGCCCGCTCACCGCTGTGGCGGTGTCGCGATGAGCGTTCCTGCCGCAGGGTCCGCCCCGGCGGGTGCCGCTCAGGAGCTGGTGACGACCGATCTGGCCGTGGGCGGGATGACCTGCGCGGCCTGTGTCTCGCGGGTGGAGAAGAAGCTGGCCCGCCTGGACGGTGTCAGTGCCGGGGTCAACCTGGCCACCGGCCGGGCCCGGGTGCTGCACCCGGTCGGTGTCCGCGTCGAGGAACTGGTGGCCGCGGTGCAGAGCGCGGGATGCACCGCCGAGCCCCTTGCCGAACGTGCGCCGGCGGCCGCCACCGTGCCGGACGCGGACGAGCGGCTGCGGCTGGTTCTGGTGGCTGTGTTCGCGGTGCCGGTGATCGCGGTGTCGATGGTGCCGGCGCTGCAGGTGCGCGGCTGGCAGTGGGCCTGCTTCGCGTCGGCCGCTTTCGTGGTGACGATCGGCTCGTCCGTCTTCCACGCCCGGGCCTGGCGCGCTCTGCGGCACGCCAACGCCACGATGGACACCCTGGTCAGTCTCGGTGTCCTCGCTTCCTTCGGCTGGTCCACGTACGCGCTGCTGTTCGGCGGCGCCGGCACCCTCGGCATGCGGATGCCGTTCTCGCTGACCGCTGAGCAGGGCGGCGGCGCGCACATCTATCTGGAGGCGGCGGTCGGGGTGCCGCTGTTCGTGCTGTGCGGCAGGTTCCTGGAGGGCCGGGTGCGGGTGCGCACCGGCTCCGCGCTGCGGGCGCTGGCCGAACTGGGCGCGAAGGAGGTCTGCCTGCGCGAGGACGGCCTCGAGCGGCTGGTGCCGATCGAGCAGCTGCTGCCGGGCGGTGAGTTCGTGGTCCGGCCGGGTGAGAGGGTCGCCACCGACGGGGTGGTCGTCGAAGGCGACTCGGCGCTCGACGTGAGTCTGCTGACTGGGGAGAGCGTGCCGGTGGAGGTAGGCCCCGGCGAGCGGGTGAGCGGCGGGACGCTCAACGTCGACGGCACCCTGGTGGTGCGGGCCACCGCCGTCGGCGCCGACACCCAACTCGCCCGCATCACTGCCCTGGTGAGCGACGCGCAGGCCGGCAAGGCCCGCGCGCAGCGCCTGGCCGACACGGTGGCCGGGGTGTTCGTGCCCGTCGTGCTGGGCGTCGCGGTCTGCGTGCTCGGGTTCTGGCTGGGTACCGGGGCCGGCTCGTCGCAGGCGCTGACGGCATCGGTCGCGGTGCTGGTGGTCGCCTGCCCGTGCGCGCTCGGGTTGGCGACGCCCACCGCGCTGCTGGCCGCCACCGGTCGGGGTGCGGAGCTCGGCGTCCTCGTGCGGGGGCCCGAGGTGCTGGAGAGCCTGCGGCGGATCGACACCGTGGTGCTGGACAAGACTGGCACCCTGACGGCCGGGCAGATGACGCTGGCCTGCGGGACGGCGGCCAAGGGGTTCGCGCTCGAGGAGGTGCTGCGGCTGGCCGGCGCGCTCGAGCAGCGCTCCGAGCATCCGCTCGCGCGGGCACTGGTGACCGCGGCCGGGCCCTCACTGCCAGCGGTGTCGGGCTTCCGCGCGAGGCCTGGCCTGGGTGTGGAAGGAACGGTGGAGGGTGTGCGGGTGCGCGTGGTGCGGCCCGACACAACCGAGCTTCCGAGGACGTTGCGTGAGGCGCTGACGCGTGCCGAGGCGGCCGGGCAGACGGCGGTGGTCGCCGAGGTGGACGGGCGAGCGGCCGCGGTCCTCGCGGTCGGGGACAGCCTGCGGCCGGGCAGCTACCGCGCGGTGCACCGGCTGCGCGCCATGGGCCTGGAGACCGTGCTGGCCACCGGGGACCAGGCGGGCGCGGCCCGGGCGGTGGCCGAGGAGTTGGGCATCAGCGAGGTCCACGCGGGCGCCTCGCCCGAGCGCAAAGCCGAGCTGGTCGCGCAGTTGCGCGCGGCCGGGCGCAGCGTCGCGGTGGTGGGCGACGGGGTGAACGACGCGGTCGCGCTGGCATCGGCGGACCTCGGCATCGCGCTCGGCTCGGGGACGGACGCCGCGATCGGGGCGGCTGGGCTGACCCTGGTGCGCGGCGACATCGAGTCGCTGGTCGTGGCGGTGCGCCTGGCTCGGCGCACCGCGGCCACCATCCGCGCCAACCTGGCGTGGGCGTTCGGCTACAACGCCGTGCTGATCCCGCTGGCGGCGGCAGGTCTGCTCAACCCGATGATCGCCGCGCTCGCCATGTCGGCGAGTTCGGTGCTCGTGGTGGGCAACAGCCTGCGGCTGCGCACCTGGCAGCCTGCCCGGCGCGGCAGGGGCCGCTCCCGGCCCGGCGGCTGAGCTCGGCTCGTTCGAAGCCCGTGCGGCGATCATTCGCCTGTTCGGAACTTCCGGCGGTTCGCGGCCGACTCCTGTGACGGACACCGTCGCCCGACGGTGTCCGTCATGACAGAGGGACGGAGCATGCCGCACCAGGGGGCCTGTACGGCGCACGCGTGCAGGCCCTGGCGATGGCCGCCGTGCCACCAGAGCGGATCGCCGCCGCCGAATCGGCCGTCCAGCTCGCTCGCGGTCTCACCCTCGGCCCAGCACTGGCCACCGCCGCCCGGGGCCTGGCGGGTCCGGCACCAGCGGCGTGCGGGCCGAACTGGGACTCGCCGCGGCCGCCGCCTGCCTGGCCGCGCTCCTGCTCGCCCTCCACCGCCGTCGCCCCGCCGGCCTCGCCCGGGCCAACTGACCCCCGCCATCCCAAGGAGAGCACTCGCAATGTGTGCAATCACCACCTGGGTGCCAGCCCACAACAAAGCCCAGCTCCAGCGGCGCCCCGCAGGCCCAGGCCCCCGCTGCGATCATCGCCTCACATACCCCTTCAACAGCCCCTGGGCACTGAAGAGTTACGGCGGCCAGGCGGAAGAGCCTGCTGCGCGCCATCGGCCCGGGCATCGCCCCCGAATCGGTGCCGTAGCGCCCGAGCATCACTACCTGGCCACCCGTCACCGCCAGGACGACCGCGGCCCGCAGCAGCTCACCCGCCAGGCGCTCGACGTGCCGCGGGTCCGCGACAGCGCCGACGCAGCCGTCATCAAGGCCGACCTCGACACCCCCGCTAACCAACGCCAGCAGGCCCGCCGGCCGCGCCCCGAACGGGTGCTGGCCCTCGCCCTGTGGCCCGACCGCCACCGCCTTGCCCTCGCCCTCTGAACTGCCCCGAAGGAGCCGCCGCCATGACCCAGCCCGCACAGTCCCCCACCACCTTGCCCCGCTGCCCCGCCACCGGCGCCACCGGCGCCACCGCGCACGAGCCGATCCCACTGCACGGCCCCGCCTACAAGAGCGACCCCTACGACCTCTACCACGGCATGCGCGCGGCAGGCCCCGTCCACCGGGTCCGCTTCCCCAGCGGCATCGCCGCCTGGCTGGTCACCGGCTACCAGGCCGCCCACCACACACTCAACGACCCGCGCCTGGGTAAGAACCACACCCTGGGCAACGACTACTGGCGCAGCCTGGCCTCGATCATGCCCGAGCCCCAGCACTCCCAGCTCCAGGTCCACCTGCTGCACCAGGACCCGCCCAAGCACACCGACATGCGCCGCCTGATCCTGGACGCCTTCGCCCCGCGCCGCATCGAGCAGCTGCGCCCGCGCTTCCAGCGCCTGGCCGACGCCCTGGTCGACGCACTCCCTGACCAGGGCAGCGCAGACCTCGTCCAGGGCTTCGCCGCGCACTATCCCTTCCAGGTCCTGGCGGAGGTCATCGGCCTGCCGCCCGAGTTGGCGGCGCGCTTCGACCGCGACTGGGGCAAGGTCGTCCAGCCGGTCGGCCCCCAGGACCCCGCCCGCCCCGCCTACGAGGGCAGGCTGCGCGGCCTGCAGATCTACATCGCCGACGTCATCGCCCACAAGCGCGTACACGGGGGCGACGACCTGCTCAGCCGCCTCGTCGTCGCCCAGGAGCGCGGGGAGCTGAGCAAACAGGAGCTGGACTCGATGATCTTCCAGCTCCTGGTCGCCGGCCAGGAACCGGTCACCAACCAGATCACCACCATGCTGATCACCCTGCTCCGCCACCCCCACCAGCTCGCCCGACTGCGCGAGGACCCCGCGCTGATGCCCCGCGCGATCGAGGAACTCCTGCGCTACGACAGTGCGTTCGAACTCACCACCTGGCGCTTCTTCGCCGAGGACAGCGACCTGCACGGCACCCGCGTCCCGGCCGGCGACTCCGTGATCGTCTCGCTCTGCGCCGCCAACCGCGACGCCGAGCAGTTCCCCGACGCCGACACCCTCGACCTGGAGCGCACCCCCAACGCCCACCTCGCCTTCGGCCACGGCATCCACTTCTGCCCCGGCGCCGCGCTGGCCCGCAGCGAACTCCAGGTCGCCATCGGCACGCTGCTCGCCCGCTTGCCCGGCCTGCGACCCGCCGGCGACCTGAACGAACTCGCCTGGATCCCGGCCGTCCTGGCCCGCGGCGTCAACCAGCTGCCCGTCGCCTACGACAACCGCACCTGACGCTCCCTGAACATCTGAACCCATTCGTCCAGACGCCCCGGCACCACCACGCCGCCGAGGCGCCATCGCGCCATGCCCTCGTGAAGGACCGCATGCCACCCGTCGCCACCATCACACCGCACGCGCCATCCATCGCGCGCACCTGCGCCGCCATCCTGGAACTGCTCCTGCCCCACCGCCGCGCCACCGACCCCGACACCCCCACGCCCGTCGAAGCGTTCCCCGAACAGCTTTGCCAACTCGCCGACTTCGTCACCGCCGGCCACCCGATCGTCTTCACCCTGCCCGGCTTCCCCTGCAAGTCCCCCAGCCCCGCCAAGGTCCTCGGCCACCTCCCCGACGAAGGCGAACGCCTCTGCCTCACCTTCCTCAACAGTCTCTGCTCAGCCGTCCAGCGGGTCTACCCGCCCGGCGCAAGCATGGTGATCTGCTCCGACGGGCACATCTTCGGCGACCTGATCCACGTCCCCGACCAGCACATCGACGCCTACTGCGACGAACTGGCCGCCCTGATCCGACGCGAACACCTCCACCACCTCTCGGTGTTCGACCTGCGCGACATCCTCGGTCACCTCCCCTACGACCAGAAGCGCACCTGGGTGCACACCCGGTACGCGCCCACCATCGAAGAGTTGCGCGCCGAGGTGAAGTCGGACGACGCGACCCTGGCCCTCTACCGGGGCATCACCCGGTTCCTGACCGAGGACAGCATCGGCTTCGAGGGCACCAGATCCGCCCTGCAACGCGACTGCCGACAACGCGCCTACGGCGTCATCCAACGCAGCCGCGCCTGGGGCGACCTCATCGCCGAACACCACACCCGCTCGGTGCGGCTGTCCATTCACCCCCAGCCGCGCGGCGGCGCCAAGTTCGGCATCCAGCTGCTCGACGCCAAGGACACCTGGACCACCCCCTGGCACTCCACCGCTGTCCACCGCGCCGACGGCAGATGGGAGTTGATGCACCGCAGCGACGCCGAGCGGCTCGGGCGCCTCGTGCTGCGCGCTGGCCGGCCCAGCCACTTCGAAGCCGCCCAGCGCTCCTGCCCCGGCATCGAGGGGCCCCGCAGGGTACCGCCGTGAGGGCGCGACCACCGCACTGGCAGTCGCGCCCCGGTTGGCCATGCTGACTCAACCGCGCGGCTCGGGCGCGGCTTCCTCTCCTGCGTCACGCCTGACCACCGCCCTCGTCCACCGGACAGACCGCACGTGAGCACAGCTTCTGACACTTCGTCAAAATCACTATGACTCCAGCGAATTAGACACGCTCGACAACACTCACCCACCGAAAGAACCCCCGCGCACTCAAACCCACGTGCGCACACTCGACGGCCAGCAGCCAACAACCCCCGCCCTGGAGGCGCCGCCGTTGGGCCGAAAGCCCGGCCGACACGGACTCCCCCTACTTTGGGTGTCCACTTCGCCGACTTTAGTTGGCATTGACATCCATTTTCGCCCCATGGCAACGTGATGCACGCCGACAGGGCGTAACGGTCGGCGCGAGGCCGCCCCGCCCCACCGCGGGCGGCGCGACAAGGCGGGGCGGTTTCGCAGATCGACATCGAGCACGACCGCCCAACGAGAGGATTGTCATGGACATGCTCAAGAAGATCTTCGCGGTCTCGGCACTCACCGGGGTGCTCGCCCTCAGCGGGGGTACCGCCATGGCCGCCACGGCCCCCGCTGCGGCACGCACAGCTCGTACGGCAACTACGGTCACCGTGGCCCCCTCCGCACAGGAGGCGGCGCTGGCGGGGGTGAGCTACACCTTTGACCACGCCACCACCGTGCAGATCTACAACCTGCTGCAGAAGGGCGCCACCACGGGTGCCGTGGCGCTCTGCGAGGCCGTCATCCCGCCGCCGGCGGGGAGCATAGTCTGCTCTTCGGTCGGAACGGCCGCCGGAAGCATCATCAGCCTGGGAACCCCCGGCCCCAACGACAAGCTCCACGTCGGGGCCCAACTGGGCTGGCCCCCGATCGTCATCACGTACGTCCGATAGGAGCTGCTCGCGGCCCATGCGCCGGGCGCGCCTCTGGGTCCCGTCAGTGGGGGCAGGTCCTCGGCCCGTCGCTTCCCGGGTACACGGGAGGGGCGGGCCGAGGAGCTGCGGAGACCAGGAGCTCGGACCAGACGAACCGGTCATCCGGGCTCTGGCCCCGCGGCCAGAGCCGAAGAGGCCTGGCCGCACCGCGCGACTGCGCGTCCCGGTCGGCTCGTCCCCTCTCGATCGACCGGTCGGGGTTGTCATGTCGTTGATCAGGGGCGAATGTCGCTGGAGTCTCGCACGATGGCAAGGTGCCGGAGTTGACCGCACGGGTGGTGCGAGCCTCGCTCCCGAACATTGGCGATCCACATCCGAGGGGCACCCTGCCCGTTGTTCGAGGACGAGTCCTTCGCCGAGCGGAGGTCCCGCTGGGAACGGTGGCGCTGGCGTCGGTGCTGCAGTACGCGAAGGGACTTGGCGGGCCCGGGCACCCGACCGGGACTGGTCGCCAGGCCGCGTGCCCGGGCGAGGCGGCAAGGGTGCCGGCCGCGTGCAGCGCCGCCGCTTGGAGGATAGGGCGCCGGGTCGGCACCAGGCCGCGGGCTCGCGGTCAGCTACTGAAGGCATGCCCTGCGCCCCCCGCTGGGCACCCCCGCCACCCGACACCGTGATCGCCGTGACACGAGCGGACCGCCGCGCCCCGGCGTTGTAGGCGGCTGCTTCAGGCCGGACCGGGCAGGGCTGTGGCGGCGGGGGCGCGATGGTCGAAGGCGATCAGCGGGTCACCGCTGAGCGGGTGCTCCACCACCGCCGCCCGCACCCCGAACACCGCTGCCAGTAGCTCCGGGGTGAGCACCTCGCGCGGCGGACCCGAGGCCACCACCGCGCCCTCGTGCAGCACATGTAGCCGGTCGCAGAGCGAGGCTGCGGCATTGAGGTCGTGCAGCGAGATCAGCGTCGTGCGGTGCTGGGCCCGCAGCAGGGCGAGCAGCTCCACCTGGTGCTTCACGTCCAGGTGGTTGGTCGGTTCGTCCAGCACCAGCACGTCCGGCTGTTGGGCGAACGCTCTTGCCAGTAAGACTCGTTGGCGCTCGCCGCCGGAGAGCGCGGCGAAGCCCCGCCCCTCGTACCCACTCAGGCCGACCCGCCGCAGGGCCCAAGCCACGACCTCGCGATCGGTGGCGTCGTCCCCCGCGAAGGCCCGCTGGTAGGGGGCGCGTCCCATCGCGACGATCTCCCGGACGGTGAACTCGAAGTCGCCGCCGCGTTCCTGGGGCAGCGCGGCGATGTGCCGAGCGGCCTCGACCGGCGTCATCGCCCGCAGGTCCCGCCCGGCCAACAGCACCCGGCCAGCCGACGGCTTCAGGTGCCGGTAGACGGTGCGCAGCAGGGTCGATTTGCCGCTGCCGTTGGGGCCGACGAGTCCGGCGATCTCGCCCTCGGCGGCCAGCAGATGGATGCCAGAGAGCACGTCCCGTCCGGAGAGGGTGATGGTCAGGTCCTCGACGGTGATTCTCAACTGTGCTCCAGGCGTCGGTCCAGCAGGTAGAGCAGGACGGGTGCCCCGATCAGGGCGGTGACCACGCCGATCGGCACCTCCTGGGTGGACAGCGCGGTGCGGGCGATGGTGTCCACCGCGACCAGCAACACCGCTCCCGCCAGGGCCGAGAGAGGCAGCAGTCGGCGGTGGTCGCCGCCGACCAGTAGGCGGCAGACGTGCGGGACGAGCAGGCCGACGAAGCCGATCGCCCCGGAGACGGCGACCAGCACGCCGGTGAGCAGGCTGGTCACCGCGAAGAGTTCCCGCCGCAGCCGGGTGACGTCCACGCCGAGGCCGGCGGCCGTCTCGTCACCCATCAACAGGGCGTTCAGCGAGCGGGCGCGGGCCTGGATCACGAGCAGCCCCAAGGCCACGGCCGCCGTGGGGACCGGGAGTTGGCTCCAGGTGGCGCCGCTGAGGCTGCCCATCAGCCAGAACAGGACACCTCGGGTCTGCTGGTCGTCGCCGACCTGCAGCACCAGAAAGCTGGTGAACCCGGAGATGAACTGCCCGATCCCCACCCCCGCCAGCACCAGGCGCATCGGCGCGAAGCCCCCGCCTCTCCTGGCGAGCGTCCAGACCAGCGCCCAGGAGGCCAGCGCCCCGGCGAAGGCCGCCGTCGAGACGCCGAACCCGGCAGCTGAACCCACCCCCGCGCCGAGCACGATCATCGCGACCGCGCCCAGCGAGGCGCCCGAGGAGATGCCCAGCAGGTAGGGGTCGGCCAGCGGGTTGCGAACCAGAGCCTGGACGGCGGTGCCGACCAGGCCCAGCCCGGCGCCGACCACCGCCGCCAGCAGGGCACGCGGCGCGCGCAGTTGCCAGACGATCAGGTCGCGGGTCCCCGGCTGCGGGGTATCCCCGGCCAGTCGGCGGCCGACCACCGTCCACACCTCGCCCACCGGGATGTCGACAGCGCCCAGTGAGATCGCGACGGTGAGCGCGGCGAGCAGGGCGAGGGCCAGTACGGCGGCGACCAGCGAGGCCCGTACGGTGCGCACGGGCCGGTGGCCGGCGGCCGAGGTGGGTGCGGCAGATGTGGCGGTCATCTACTGACCGTCCTTGACCAGGTCCGGGTGGATGATGTGGGCGATCTGCTGGACGGTGTCGGCGTCGCGGACGCCGGCGATCGTGGTCACCTCCGAGCCGATCCGCACGAAGTGGCCTTCCTGGACAGCTTTGAGGCCCTTGGTGGCCGGGAAGGTCTGCAGGAACTGCGCGGCCGTATCGAAGGCCTTCTGGTTCGCCGCGTCGCTGCCCTGGTTGCGCACGCCGAGCTGGATCCAGTCGGGGTTCTTGGCGACCACGTCCTCCCAGGAGACCGCCTTGAAGTCCCCGTCGCAGTCGCCGAAGATGTTCCGCGCGCCGGCCAGGGCGATCACCGCGTTGGCGACCTGCCTGTCGCACTCGGCCATCGGCTGCTTCGTCCCGGCGTCGTAGTCGAAGAAGAAGTACGACGGCTCCGGGCCCGCAGCACCGCCGTTGAGAGCGGTCCGCACCACGCCGACCTTCTGCTCCATCCCCGCCACCAGCTCATCCGCCCTGGCCCAGGTGCCGGTGACCGCGCCCAGAGTCTTGATGTCGGCCTCAACCTGAGAGAGGTCCTGCTGCGGTCCCTTGACCATCGTGGCGCAGGCCGTGGAGTGCAGGTAGAGGTGCTTGATCCCGGCAGCGGCGAACTCCTGCTCGGTAGGCGCCGTCCCCATGCCGCCACCCATCGATCCCATCGAGGCGAAGGTATCGACGTACAGGTCCGCGCCGGAGCCGAGCAGCTTCTCCTTGGGGATCACCGCCTGCCCCAGGACCGGCACCTTGGCGGCCTGGTCGGCGAACTGGGCCGGCATGGTGCCCGCGCCGGGCGGGAAGCCGGTACCGATCACCCTGTCCCCCGCGCCGAGCCACAGCAGCATCTCCAGGCTGGAAGCGTTGCTGGTGACGATCTTCTTCGGCGCGGACGTGAACGTGGTCTCCGCTCCCGCGCAGTCGCTGACCTTGACGGGATAGGCCGCCACATCGGATGCACTCGCCCCAGCTGTCACCGCCGCTTCGCCCGGTCTCGCGCCAGTGCCGCAACCCGTGGTGAGAAGGGCAACTGCGGCGGCCGCACCGCACAACACACGAGAACGCATGGAACTCCCTGGTGATCCGAAGCAGCTGGGACCCGCCACTGCGGACCTGGCCAGATAGTCGGACGCGGCGCGCTGCCAGTTCCCGCGTTCCACCAGGGGTGTAGCCCGAGGGGGCAAGGGTGCCAAGACCGGCGGCCGTGAGCCGCGATGCCGAGCGATGCGGCCCAGCAGGTGCTCGCTGCGGAGCGCGCAGTTGCGCCAGCTGCGGGGATGTGTCGAGGGTAGCTCCCAAGCGAGAGGGACGCGGTGGGAGAAGTCGGTGTCCTGGTCGTCCTCCCAAACCGGGAGGTAGAAACCTGGATCGTAACCGCGCAGCGACGCACGGCCCTTGGCCGGCCCACGCGAGCGCCTACACCGCGTCCCTGCCAAGCACCGCGGTGTGCTCGCCCCGCTGCAAACGCGGCGCCAGCAACTCGCCCTGCGCCCCGCCGCCGCAGCCGCTCCCGCACCACGGCCACCGCGCCCGCTCCCCCAGGCACCTGTTCGCCCACGGCATGCTCCACGCCGGGCACCGGGCTGTGCTGCTCCGAACCCCGGAGGCAGTCGAGCGTGGCATCCACCAGCCCGGTGGCGTCGCCGAGTTCACGCCGTTGCAGCCAGGCTCCGTCACCGGCCGCGGTGGCCGGCTGACCCGGCTGGTTCGACTGGTAGGACGCGAGCGGCCTGTGCGCGGGTAGGGGACGTGAGTCCTCCCGTGGCAGCTACCCGGCGGCGAGTTCAGGAAAAGGCCGTCGCGCCGCGGTGGCGGAGATGGGTCATCGCCGGCTTGTCGTTCGGGCAGCCCCACACATCGACAACGGGAGAACACAAGCCCACCATGGCCTCGGTACCCGTCCCACGCCGACCGTGAGACCAGCGCGCGGCCCGGTGGATGTTGGTGGGGGTCCCTGTGGGCCGGGTGGGCGGCTGGGTGGGTGGTGGCGTCATGAGCGTTGTGGTGATGGCTTCTCAGGTACGGGTGCGCTCTCGCTCCCGTGCCAGGACCGCGGCCCTGTGCGGGGCTGGGATCAGGTCGGGCCTGAGTTCGGCGCCGGCCCGGTGGTGCCGCGCGCTGTTCCCGCTCTCTCCGCGGCCGGTCCACGGCCCGGGGCACCTTTACTTCCAGGAGTGTTGACGTGTTCGATGACGTGAATGCGGGTGCGCCCGGCGCGGTCCCCGGTGCGCCGGTCGGCCGTAGGGTTGTGCGACGTTCGATGTCGGTGTTGCTGGCGGCGTGTCTGAGTGGGGCGGGGTTGACGATGCTGACCGCGACCCCGGCCGCGGCCGCAGCCCCTGTACCGGGCAGCGCACCGCTGTTCATCGCCGACACCCGCAACAGTCGCGTGGTGGAGGTGCCGGCCGGTGGCGGCGCGCAGAGCACCGTCCCGGCCACCGGCCTGATCAGCCCGTACGGGGTGGCGGTGGACGCGGCCGGGGACGTGTTCATCGCCGACAACAGCAACAATCGGGTGGTGGAGGTGCCGGCCGGTGGCGGCGCGCAGACCACCGTCCCGGCCACCGGCCTGAGCGGCCCGGGCGGGGTGGCGGTGGACGCGGCCGGGGACGTGTTCATCACCGACGCCGGCAACAATCGCGTGGTGAAGGTGACGCCCGGCGGCACGCAGACCACCGTCGGCACCGGCCTGAGCAGCCCGGAAGGGGTGGCGGTGGACGCGGCCGGGGACGTCTTCATCTCCGACTTCGGCCACAATCGGGTGGTGGAGGTGACGCCCGGCGGCACCCAGACCACCGTCCCGGCCACCGGCCTGAGCGGCCCGCAAGAGGTGGCGGTGGACGCGGCCGGGGACGTGTTCATCGCCGACGCCGGCAACAACCGGGTGGTGAAGGTGCCGGCCGGTGGCGGCGCGCAGAACACCGTCCCGGCCACCGGCCTGAACTTGCCGTTCGGGGTGGCGGTGGACGCGGCCGGGGACCTGTTCATCGCCGAAAACGGCAACGACCGGGTGGTGGAGGTGACGCCCGGCGGCGCGCAGACCACCGTCGGCACCGGCCTGAACTCCCCGGCCGGGGTGGCGGTGCCGCCGGCGCCGGCGGCCCCGTCCGGGGTGCACGCGAGTGCTGCGGGCGCTGGTCAGGCGACGGTGTCCTTCACCCCCAATG